>NZ_CP013381.1 GCF_001513745.1 Burkholderia humptydooensis
GTGACGAGCCAATATTTCCTCAAGAAGAACGTCAAGATCGAGCCGCTGGTCAACCGCTGGCACGCCAATCCATGGCTCGTGTATCCGCCGACGGCGGCTTATCTGATGCGGCATCACCTCGAGATCATGACGTCGTTCGTCAAGCACGCGGCGCTGCACGAGAAGGCGGCCGCAAGCCGGAAGATTCGCGGCGGCCCGTTCGTGCAGGGGCTCAACGCGCAGGACGTGCCGGCGATGGGGGCGCTGATCGAGACCACGCGGCGCGACGGCGCGCATCTGTTCGGGCTCGCCGACGATCTCGACGCGCTCGGCGCGACGCTCGGCGCCGCCGACGGCCACAGCCTCGTTCCGTTCTACGAGCAGGTGCCGCCGCGCTTGCGCGGGATGGTGGAGCTCGCGTATCAGGCGGGCAACCGCGCGTACGCGCGGCTGATGGAGGGGCTGTACTACGACGCATACGATACGAGCGCGCTGCAGTCGTTCGCGCTCGCGCCGCTGTGGGACGACAGCCGGCCGTTCTGCCTCAGCACGCCGCGGCTCGACACGAGCGACGACGTGTTGCTCGACATCCCGTTCGCGGACCCGCTCGCGGTCGCGCTGACGGCGTCGCGCCGCAACGGGCTCACGCCCGCGCAATTCGAGGCGCTGCTCGATCGCCGCTCGAAGGGCACGCGCGCCGACGCGGTGGCCGCGCTGTTCTCGGACACCGCGCCGCCGCGCGGCGCGGCCGATGCGCACGAGCCGCGCGTGCGCTACTTCGGTCACGCCTGCGTGCTCGTGCAGACCGGCTCGGAGAACCTGCTGTTCGATCCGCTGATCAGCTACCCGTTTCCCGGACAATCGCCGCGCTTCACGTTCGACGATTTGCCCGACGTGATCGACTACGTCGTGATCACCCATTCGCATCACGATCACTTCGTGCTCGAGACGCTGCTGCAGATTCGCGATCGCGTGAAGACGATCGTGGTGCCGCAGAACACGCACGGACAACTGATGGACCCGTCGCTCAAGCATACCGCGCACGCGCTCGGGTTCGAGAACGTCATCATGATGAGCGAGTTCGACACGCTCGAGCTCGGCGGCGGCAAGCTGCATGCGGTGCCGTTCCTCGGCGAGCACGGCGACCTCGACATCCGCAGCAAGCTCGGCTTTCTCGTCGAGGCGGGCGATCGGCGCGTGCTGATGGTCGCGGACAGCAACAACCTCGACGACAGGCTCTACGAGCACGTTCGCCGCCGCTACGGCAAGGTCGACCTGCTGTTCATCGGCATGGAGTGCGAGGGCGCGCCGGTGTCGTGGCTGTACGGGCCGATGCTCGACACGAAGCTCGCGCGTTCGATGGACGACAGCCGGCGGCTCAACGGCTCCGGCTCCAGCGCGGGCTTCCGGCTGGCCGAGATCGTCGGCGCGGATCGCGTGTTCATCTATGCGATGGCGCAGGAGCCGTGGCTCACGTTCATCAGCAGCCTCGAATACGACGAGAGCTCGTTCGCGATGCGCGAGGCGAGAAAGATGATCGCCGCGTGCGAGCAGGCGGGCATCGACGCGTGCCTGCTCAACGGCTGCGTCGACATTGCGCTGGGCGCGCGGTGACCGGATGGATCGCGCTCATCGCAGCCCGGCGGGGCCGGTCGACACGCTGCTCGACGGGATGATCGCCAAGAATGCGTATTATCCGCGCCGCATCGGCGGCGCGATGCGCGTGTACACGCTCGGCGATCACGCGGTCGTCAACAGCGGGCTCGCGACCGATACGTTCAACCTCGTCATCAGCCGCGCGGCCGACGGCGCGCAGGCGAATGCGATCGCGCCGATCGCGCGCGATTTCGACGAAGCCGGCTTGCCCGCCGCGTGGTGGACCTGCGGCGAATGGCCGGACGCGGCGTTCGCGCGTGCGCTCGGCGAAGCGGGCTTCGTCGCCGACGAAACGAGCGTCGGGATGCTGGCGGAGCTGGACGCGCTGCCGTGCGTCGCCGCGCCGCGCGGCTTGCGGGTGCGGCAGATCAGCGGGGCGGACGACGTCGCGCGCTTCGGTGCGCTGATCTGCGCGCTGTTCGATCCGCCCGATCCGTTCGTCGATGCGTTCTATCTGCACGTCGCCGCGCTGGAGATCGACACCGCCGAGCCGCTGAAGCTGTTCCTCGGCGAGATCGACGGTTGCGCGGTCAGCACGGCCGCGCTCTATCTCGACGCGGGCACCGCGCACGTGTTCGACGTCAGCACGGCGGCGCACGCGCGACGGCGCGGCTATGCGTGCGCCGTCACCCATTTCGTGCTCGCGCATGCGAGAGACCGGCTCGGCGCGGCCCGCGCGGCGCTGCAGGCGTCGCCGGACGGTCTGAACGTCTATCGGCGTCTCGGCTTTCAGCCGGTGTGCGAGTTTCGCGTGTATTCGAACCGCGCCGCGGTTCTGGAGAGAAGTCATGACCAGCATCCCCGTTAGACTCGATCGGTTTGCGCCGGCCGCCGCCCCGGCCGACCGGGCCGATCCGGCCGCCGCCACGGACGGCGTCCCGGCGGCGGCGTTTCCCGCCACGGCCGCGAAGGCCGCGATCCGCACGCTGGTTGCGCCGTCGCCCGGCGGCGCGCACGTGCTGTGCATCCCGTGGGCGGGCGCGAGCATCGAGCGCTTCTTCGTGTGGAAGCGGTATCTGCCGGCGGGCGTCGGCTTGTCGGGCGTCCAGTTGCCGGGGCGCGGCGCGCGCGCGCACGAGCCGTCGCCGACGGATCTCGTCGCGCTGCTCGACGAGATCGCGGCCGAGTACCTGGCGCTGCCCGACCCGCCGCGCATCCTGTTCGGGCACAGCTTCGGCGCGCTGATCGCGTTCGAGATCGCGACGCGCGTGAGCCGGGCGGCCGGCCAGGCGGGCGGCGATCCGTTCGTGCGGCTCGTCGTGTCGGGGCTGTCCGCGCCGAGCGTGATCGCCGAGGAAGAGCGCATCGCCCATCTCGACGACGACGCGTTCAGCGCGCAAGTGCACGCGCTCAACGGCATGCCGCCCGAGATCGCGCGGAGCCCCGAATCGCTGCGCTATTTCATGACTGTCCTGCGCTGCGATTTCCGGCTGTACGAATCCTATTCGTTCGACGCGGATCGCCCGCCGCTGCGCTGCCCGATCGCCGTGTGCTCCGGCCGCGACGATCCGAGCGTGTCGGAGCACGGGCTGAACGCGTGGGCGGCGCTCACGACGGGCGAGTGCCGGCGTCACGATTTCGACGGCGATCATTTCTTCATCGCGGACCACGCGGCCGCGATGCTGGGCCTCGCGCTGGACGCCGAAAGCACGCTCGCCGGCTGAGCGGCGCCGCCTTCCATTCCTTTTTTCGAATCGTCATTTCCTGTCGACCACGTTCATGAGCGAGACCTCGAAGCGCCATCCTTCCCTCGTGTTGATCCTGATTCCGGTCGTGATGCTCGGCCAGCTCTCGATGGACATGTATCTGCCCGCGCTCGACAGCCTGCGGGCCAGCATGCGCGCGACGGGCAGCGAGCTGCAGCTCACGCTCAGCGCGTTCGTCGTCTCGCTCGGCGTATCGCAGTTCCTCGTCGGCGAGTTCGCGCGCCGCGCGGGGCGAGGGCGCGCGATCCGGATCGCGCTCGTCGGCTTCGTCGGCGCGACGGCCGGCTGCGCGATCACGTCGTCGATCGCGTTCTTTATCGTCTGCCGCGCGGTTCAGGGCATCTCGGCGGCGGTGTGCGTCGCGCTGTCGTACGCGGTGATCGCCGATAACGCGAAGGACAGCCACGAAAGCATGCGCGGGATGATGATGCTCACGGTTGCCTCGACGGTCGCGCCGCTGATCGCGCCGGTCGCGGGCTCGCAGGTGCTGCAGCTCGCCGGCTCGTGGCGGGCCGTCTTCATGCTGCTGCTATGCGTCGCGAGCGCGGCGACGCTCGCGTTCTTCACGCAACCGGCCGCGCGCTTCGATGCGCGCGCGTCGGACGCCTCGAAGCCGGCACGCCAGATCTATCTCGGGATCGCGCGGTCTTCCCGGTTCTGGCGCTACGCGCTGCTTTGCTCGATCGGCACGACGATCAATTTCTGCTTCTTCTCGTTCCTGCCCGGCATCCTGCTGGTTCAGAACGGGCTCACGCAGAACGCGTTTTCCGCCGCGTTCTTCCTGTGCGGGCTGACCGAGATCGCGGGCTCGCTGCTCGCGCCGAGAATCAGCAAGCGCATCGGGCACCCCGCATTGACGGGGCTCGCGTGCGCGTGCTGCGCGCTCGGCGGTTTCGGCGTCGCGTATCTGTCGACGATGCAGGGGGCGGTCGTGCCGATCGTCGTCGCGTTCTCGATCGTCGAGCTGGGAACCGGCATGCTGATCGCGCCGTGCTTCTCGGCGGCGCTGTATCTGTTCCGCTCGGCGTCCAACGAAGCGTCCGCGATCTGCGGGTTCCAACAATTCATGATCGCCGCCGGCGTCGCCACGTTCGCCGCCGCGATGCAATGGCAATCGTCGTATGCGCTCGGCATCCTGATCGGCGTGGCCGCGCTGCTCGGCGCGGCGCTCGGCTGCACGCTGGCGGGCGGCGCTGCGGCCGACGAGCGAGCGGACGAGCGCGTGGCGCGGGTGGCGGCGAATCCGGATTAGCGGCGAGGCGCCCGCGCGGGGCGCGCGACGGCCGTTGGCCGAGCGACGCGCGGGGAAGGACGAAGGCGGCGCGCGACGCACGCCGTGCAAGCGAGGCGAACGGCGGCGCGATGAAAGAAGCGCGGGAAGGGCGGCGGGCGAAGACGGCGGCGTGGGCCGCCGCCGGCAAGCGGCGAAGCGTCGGCTTCAGGGAATTCGCCTAGGCGGCCGCGTTTGGCGCTTGGGATTGGACCGGTACTTACTGATAGAACGGCTTCGGCCCGGACACCATCACGCGCCGCATGATGCGATTGCCGACGGGCGGGTTCGGCGAATTGGTGTGGATCAGCGACGCGTTGTCCCAGATCACGAGGTCTTCGTTCGCGTAGCGATGACGGTAGATGAAATCCTCGTTGCGGCAGTGCGCGAAGATGCGATCGAGAATCTCGTCGCTTTCCTCGGGCGAATAGCCCTCGATCCGGTCGGTGTGCGCCCAGTTGACGAAGATCGAGCGTTGGCGCGTGTGCGGATGGGTGCGCACCGCCGGATGCGAGACGGTCGGCTTGAAATCGTCTTCCGCGATATTGAGATCGAAGCCGATCTTCCTGCATCGCTTCACGAGGCTGCTGTCGAGACTGAAGACCGCACGCTTGCCGTCGATCGCCGCTTTCAGTTCGTCGGGCAGCGTCTCGTATGCGCGGAACATGTTCGCGAACCAGGTATCGCCGTGCGCGTCGGGCACGGATTCGGCATAGAAGAACGTCATTTTCGCCGGGTGCTCGAGATAGCACAGATCCGAATGCCACAGCTCGAACGGCGGCGTCGGATAGCCGACCGGCTTGCCGTCTGACGTCACGTTCGACACGATCGTCATTTCCGGGAACGAGGACGTATTGGTCGTCATCGGGTGCGGCTCGAGCTCGCCGAACGCACCGCACGCGGCGATCTGCTGTTCGCACGACAGGCGCTGGCCGGGAAAGACGAGCAATTGATGTTCGGACAACAAACCGATGACGTCGTCGCGCGCTTGCGACGACAGCGGCTTCGAAAAATCGATGCCTCGAATCTCTGCGCCGAGCGCAGGGGACAATTTGCGTGAAATCATGCGAATTCCTGTGGTGACGATGTTTGAACGCGATGCGCTTCGATCGGAATCCGAATACGGCGTTATTTTCGATATTCGATCGAAAATCGGATTCCTGATTGAATTAAAGGCATTAAAAAAATATCGTCCGGAATACACGCTGTCTAGCTATCAATTATCACAGGTCTTTATCGGAAATCGGCGCGGCATCGAAAATGGACGTGATGCAAGCGGCGGCGTAGCGCCGAGTCGCTGTCCAGCGCTGCAAGCTCGCCCAGCATCTCGCTGGCCGACTTGAACAGCACCGTGTGGCCCTGGATCAGCGCATGGTGCGCGACGTTCTGTGCCAGCGTCGATTTGCCCACGCCGTTCGGGCCGATGAACACGACGTTGGTCGCGTCGTCGAGGAACGAGAGCGACATCAGGTCCTCGACCGCCGCGCGGTCGATCCGCTTCGGCCAATCCCAGTCGAAGTCGGTCAGCGTCTTGAACTTGCTCAGCTTCGCGGCGCGGATGCGCCGTTGCAGGGATCGATGGGCCCGCTCGTCTTCCTCTCACTGCAGCAACGGCGCGAGCCAGGTGGAGCCGTCGACTTCGGACCAATGCTCGACGAGGCCGTTCAGGCGTAACGCCCTGGCACGCGAACGCAGCATCTCATTGTAGTTCGGGGTCGACGTCATCCTTTTTCTCCGCGGTCAGTTGATCGTAGGTATCGAGCCGGTGCGGCTGGACGGGCGCATCCTTGCGCCGTACATGCTCCGGCAGATTCATGGCAACGGGTGGCGGCGCTCCAGCGCGGCCCGCACGGTATTGGTATGTGCCGATACTGCGCGCAACGCGTCTTCGACGGCGGCCTGTAATTCAGTCGCGCCGTAGCGGTCGAGCAGGCGCAGCAGCGAGGTCGTCAGCCCGCCGACGCTTGCGCCACGTTCGGCCGCGCGGATCAGCAGGGGCTCGCAGGCCGGTACCGCCCGGGTCAGGCTATTGACGCCACGGTGCTGACGGGCTTCACGTTTGAACTGTTCGAGCGTTCTGAGGTGCTGCGGGTCTTCGATCTGCTCCGCGCGGTCGTAGCAACGTCGATGGCTGGCGATCATCTCGGCGCCGTCGAACACCCGCACCTGGTTGAGGCCGGCCCGGACCGTCAACATGCGACGCACGTGGGTATGCGGGATCGTGTAATCGTTCAGGTCGAAGCGCACGTACGGCGTCTTGCCAACCTTCACGGCCAGTTGCTCTTCGACGGGGTACGGGTTGTCGGGCAGCGTCAACAGCAACGGCTGCTCGCGAGCGAACGCTTCGCGCACGGTCATCGTGCGATCCTCGGGGCATGGCCGGTCGGCCGCTTGGGTACGGCACCATTGCTCGGCTTGCGCGTTCAGATCATCGAGATCGGTGTACTTGCGCGCGGCGAAGAAGGCTTCTCGAACGTGGCGGATTGCGCGTTCCACGCGCCCCTTCTCATTGCCGCGAGCGACGGCGACAGGCCGCGGCTCGAAGCGGTAGTGGCCGGCGAACGCGAGCAGCGTCGGATGGAAACGGATCGCGTCGCCGACGCGCTCGAGCACGGCCGATTTCAGGTTGTCGTACAGCAGGACTCTTGGCAGTCCGCACCACGTGTTAAATGCACCGATGTGGCCGCGCAGGAAGTTCTCCATGCGCGCATCGAGGAAGAATCGCAGGTAGATGTCGCGCGAGTACGAGAGCACCATCACGAACGCCATCAGTGGCCGGCGCGCTCGACCGATCTCGATGTGGCCGAAGTGCCCCCAGTCGACCTAGGCCTGCTCGCCGGGCAGCGTGCGTAGACGCAGGAAGGTCTCGGCGGGCTTCCGGGGGCGGTGCAGCGAGATCAGATGCCGGAAGTGGTCTGGTGCCCCTTTGTAGCCGCGCTCGCGAACCATCACATAGAGGCGGCTGGCCGTCAGCGATGGGTATTTCGTCAGTGTCTGCCGGATGAACGGCAGGTACGGCTCGATCATCGACGGTTTCGGCTGCGGCCCGATCCGGGGCAGCCCGGCATGGGCGATCACGCGCTGCACCGTCTCACGATGCACGCGCAACTGCTTGGCAATGGTGCCGCACGGCCATTTCTCGGCGTGATACAGACGCAGGATCTGCGCCTCGAGTTCAACCGGAATCGTCATCAGGGTCTCCGCAATCTGAGCGATGACCGAAGGAAATGCCTTCGGGGCGAACATGACGGGGACCGCGATGGCGCACGAAGCCGGTTCGCACCAGGGGCAGCAACAAGCCGCCACAGCCATGGCAGCGCAACGACTGCGGCGCCGCCGGGTGGGCGGCGACGTTGGCGAGTGCAACGGCGGCGTCACGGTCCGATTGCAGTACACCATCGGCGGGAACGTCAGGTGAACCCTGATGCGTCACTTTATTGCGCCGGGCCCGGTAGCGCTTGGCGCGAGCCGCGTGAGCAACGCGTCCACGGCGCGTGCGCTGATAGCGTCGCCCGGCCTCGCGCACATGGTCACGGCGTACGTCGGCGGCGCAATTCCGGCAATATCGATTGCCTCGATCGCACCGGCGGCAGATGAAGACCTGCGCCCGGCAACGGGCGCACAGGTACAGGCGGCCCGTGGGCGGCTGCATTGGCGGTTCCTCGAGAACGCCAAAGACGAGGAGTCGACCGAGGTCGACGGGCCGCGCGAGCAATGCGATACTGATCGCTCACACGGCTCTCCGGCCGGCCAACGGGCCGGCCATCTGGATCCCCTGTGGAGGTGCGGCAACCGTACTGGACTTGGCGGTTGAGGCCGGTGCCGCGCCTGTTGTTCTTCTTCGGCAAACGCCTTTCTACCATGCGCCCAGTTTAATGCGACGCGGGGCGCGCCTCCAGTCGCCCTACGGGCTCCCTACGTCGCGCCCCGCATCAATATCCCGCTTCCCACAGGCTCGTCGCTTCCGCAACGTCGATTTTGGAACTTGTGTCATGCCACCGTTACGTGACGTCGCCGGAAAAGCATGGATTTTGACCGCCATCGACATCTTCATGCGGAAGCTCTGATTTGGATAGACAAAGCGATAGACATGGGCGCAGAAATTTGTTATAGGTTGCCCTGAGTCGGGAGTGCTGACCTGTCTATGCAGCACGTTGGGCGACTGTCCCACCTGGCTTACCCATTCTTCGCGGGCCGCACCAAGTGCGGCCCGTTTTCGTTTCTGCCGCGAGGAAGCGTATGTATCTGTCGTATCTGGACGAGTCGGGGTCGCCAGGCGACCGCAATACCCCCTTTTTCGTGCTCGGTGGGGTCGCCATCTTTGAGCGTAAGACCCACTGGATCGAACGCGAACTGGACGCCATCGCCGATCGCTACCAACAACAGATCGGCCGGCATCTTGAGCTGCACGCCAATCCGATGCGCAGCGGCAAAGAAGGCTGGGAAAAACTCACCGTCGCTGAGCGTACCCAGGCTGCAGCCGACGTCATCCGCGTGGTGAAAACCAATCGGCTGAAAATCTTTGCCGCCGTCGTCGAGCAGAACCAGTTTCTCAGCGCCGCCGACGTGCTGCCTTACTGCTACGAAGTGCTCGCAACCAAGTTCGACGACTACCTCGCGTACAAGTATCAGCGCCACGGCGACGCGCAGCGCGGGATCTTCGTGCTCGATCGCAAGCGCACGCAGGAAGAAAAGGACATGCAGGTGCTGCGCCAGACGTTCAAGCTGGTTGGCCACGCGAACGGCCGGTTGCGCAATTTCGCCGAGGTGCCGATGTTTGCGGACTCGAAGTCTACCCGACTGATCCAGCTGGCCGACAGCATTGCGTATTGGATTTTCCGGCGCTATGCCTCTCGGGACGACTGGGGCTGGCGCGAGCTGCACATGCAGTTCGCGAATCTGGGAAATGGCCGAAGCGGGCTCCACGAAGTGCTCGCGCCCGCCACCCCAGCTGCTCTGCAGGCCATCCAAACCTCCCCGTGGCCGTTCCCGGCCGCGTTGCCGGGTGCTGCTGCAGCTCAAGGAGCGCCGGCCGCCGTAGCCGCTGCGCCGCGGCTGGCGCCGGGCGCGGTGATCACAGCCTGACGCAAACCCGGCTCCGGCCGGGTTTTTGTTGAGTACTGTCAATGCCGCTAACTCCCCTTAGCGGCATTGCGCTTAATGGCTCAAAACCCCGTCGGGCGGTTTGAATGACGCTTGACACGTCTTTAAGACGTGCTATGATGGATCGTACGTCTTTAAGACGGGTTCCGTTCAGGAGGCATCATGTCGGTGTTGTACGTGTATCGCTGCCCGGCCTGCGGCCACCGCGGCGAGGTCCATCACCCGGACGACAGCTACGACGGCGCGGCGGCGACCTGCGCGAAGTGCTACGGCCCGGTCGAACTGGAGTGGGACGGGGGCGTGACGCTCGAAGTCGCGCCGCACGAGGGTGGGCCGACGCCCGACGAGATCAAGTCGGCCCGCCTGCGCGGCCGGCGCACCCAGGTGCAGGTCGCCGCGCTGCTCGGCGTGAAGGAGCGCCAGGTGCAGCGCTGGGAGGCCGGCCAGGCGCCGATGCCGACCGCCGCGTGGTTGTTGCTGCGCCGTTCGTGGGGCTATCGTTTCCCGTGCGACTTCGCGCCGGCGCCGGGCCCGATGACACGCGGCTGCGACTCGCTGCGCGATCGCCCCCGCGACACTATCGAGCGCGGCGACGTGGTCGAGCTGCAGCCGATCGACGGCCCGCGGTTGCGCGCGACCGTCTGTCTCGATCGCGTGCACGACGGCCTGGTCAACGAAGACAGCTACGGCGCGTTTGTGACGGAGTTTGTCGGTGCGGCTGGCGCCGGCGACGAATACCGTGGCTTCTTTATTCCGGAGCGCGTGACCTTCGCGCGGTCGAACGTGATCCACCTCGAGCAGCGCGTGCCGCCGGCAGCCGCTCGATCGACTGGAGTGTGAGATCGTGAGCAAAACCCTGAGCTACACGCAACTGACGGTCCACGCCGAGCAGCGCATCCGCCAGCACCTGGCCGATGCCGCGCGCCATCGGGCAGCAGGCGACCGCCGCGCCGACGAATAACGCCCGAGAGCGCGCGTGCGGCATGTACGAACTGTGGGAGTCACTCGCGCTAGACCATCTGGACGGGCTCCTCAGGCGCACCTACACGGACGACTTCACGCGTCTTAGCGGACTGGTGTGGCCGGGTCTCGTGACTTCGCCACGCACTTCATCCTGACCGGAGCCCTGCGATGCGCAAGGAATACGACCTGCAGACCGACGTACTGGCGACGATCGTCGCGACGACGCCCGTCACCCCGAAGCACGCCGAGCTACTGACGGCGTTCGCCACCTGTACCGAGTTTCGCGGCGCACGGCACGTGAAGATGCGCGACGCGTTCGGCGCTCAGCCGGCGCGCGTGATCGACGCGAACGGCCGCGAGATCGCAGCCGACTACCGCGCGTGGATCGACGCGCAGCTGGCCGTCCACGGCGGCTCGGTGCGCGCGGTGTGGTTCGCGTACAAGGAAGCCGGCTATCGCCTGGTCGAGATCGAGCCCGTGCTGCACTACTTCATGCACGACCGCGGCGGCGACCAGGACAACTTCGTGCAGCTCGAGGCGTGGGAAGAGCGCGAATTCGTCGAGCGCGAGGTGTTTCCGCGCGATCTGTCCTGGGGCCTGCCGGACGAGCACGAGCTCCGTAACGGCTTGTGCAGCGTACCCGTCGAGCGCTTCGAGCGGCGCCTGCTCGGCGCGCCGCGCTATCGCCTGCAGGCGGTCATCGACATGCAGCAGTTCGCGGCGATTGCCGAGGTGACCTATCGCGAGCGGCGGCTGGGCGACGGCGATCGCCGATTCGTCGAGACGAATCGAGAGACCGGCGAAGCGCGCGTGATCAGCGTGCGCGATCTCACGCCCGGCTACGACCGGCAGCAGTGGCGCGGCCGCCGTTTCTTCGACGACTGGGCCGCGTCGAGCGCGGGCCGCGCCGGCGAGCGCGCGTGTTTGCGCTGGGCGTTCGCGACGTCGGACTACGCGAGCCCGGGCGGTAATCGGCAGGTGGACTTTATCCCGTGGTGGGCGCACACGCGCAAGATCGCGGAATTGAAGAACACGGCGAAGCTCGACGTCTATAGCCTATACGGCAAGCTCACGCAGTTCGACGAGCGGATCGGCCATCGCTTCGCGTGGTTCTTCTACGGCGTGCATGGCAACCTGATCAAGGAAGGGCAGATGACGCGCGTGCTCGAGGCGGCCGAGGCCGGCCTGATCGTGCTGCCCGAGCACGACTATCAGGTGCTGCGGAGCTGGGGCGATGACCCGTACGGGTTTTGAGGGGAGGGCGCATGAAAACCACCACCGGCTACACCAAAGGCCGCGGCGACGCGTCGGTCCATGCCCGGACGCGCGTGTTCACGTGGGAGGACCACCAGCTGATCGAGATAGACGTCATCGGCCAGCTCGACAGCGAACACCACTTCCGGATCCTCGGCAGCGCCGACGAGGTCGCAGCCCTCGCGCATGAGCTGCTCGATGCCGCCATGAAGATTCGGGCGATCGTGGGGATACTCCCGATTCGGGCGCCGGCGAACAGCTCGTGTCTGACGTCGACGTGCTGCTGCCGAATAGGAGTTAAGCATGGCCCGCATGCCCAATAAGAAGCGGCCTGCCAGACCGGCCCCACAATGTCTCGATGCGATCGTGTTTCCCGTCGCGATGCAAACTGGCGATGTCGAGGTGATCGGCATACCGTTCGGGCATCGGGGACGGACATCGGCTGTGCACGGCATTGTCGGCTTGTCGATCGGTGACTCACCTTGCTACACGGTTTCCGACGTGCTGTCGGGAAAACACGTGCCGAAGAGCGAGGCGAAGACCATCGACGCGTCCCGCGCGGCGGCCATTGCGACGATCGACGCAGTCACGAATGAGCGCTGGGCCGACACCTTCGCGACCACTCGAACGGCTACCGCCGAATGATCTTCGGCCGGGTAAACGGCGAGCAACCAACCTGTCTCTGAACTCGGAGTGCGAGGATGAACCCATTGTCGATTGTGTTGCTGGCAGCGGCGGGAATCGTTGTCGCGAGTTTGGCTTGGTGGGGGTGGGAGGACCGCGTTCGTCGTCTCCCGCTTTCGCACTTTGGGTTGGAAAACGTGCAACGTATTGGCCGCTTCGAGTCTGCTGGCTGGCGCGAGCGCGTTTGGCAACGTGGTTGGCTCACGCGCGCAGCATGGCGAGCGGTAAATCGCCGCCAATTGCGGGCGATCGACGCAGAGTTGGCGCGTCGTGTTGAACAGTGACGACAGTTTGCCCATGATGTAATGGGCTGACCAGAGAGGATACCGATGCGCTACCCGAACCGCGCCGCGGCACCGGCGGCCCTGCAGACGAAAACCGAGCTGCAGCGGGCCCGGCGCAAGCTCGTCGACGGCCAGGCGCCGGTCGCGTACTACTGGCAGGGCCACGCGTGGATCGCGCTGTACGACCCCGCGTCGACCGTGCCGATGCGGGCGGCCCGCGCGCCGAGCGAGGCGCAAGAGGCGGCGCTCGCGGCCGGCCGGGCATTGGCCGGCACCCGGCCGTGCCAGATCTGCGGCGCGCGCACCGCGATCGAGTGGCTGGACCGATATGGGTACTGCGACGCGTGCCTCGTCCACGTCGCGCGCCAGGAGCGGGACAACGCGGCCCGCGTCATGCACGTCACGGCGAACGCGTGGCTGGCGGCGGATCCGCTGTTCATCGACACCGAAACGACGGGCCTCGATTTCCAGGCGGAGATCGTCGAGATCGCGATTCTCGATCGCGCCGGCGCTTTGCTGCTCGACACGCTGGTGAAGCCCGCGATGCCGATCCCGGCCGACGCGACGGCGATCCACGGGATCACCGACGCGCACGTCGCCGGCGCGCCCGGCTGGGCGAGCGTCGGACCGCAGGTGGCCGAGCTGCTCGCCGGTCGGCTGTGGATCGCCCACCATGCGGCGTTCGACGAGCGCTTGCTGCTCCAGACCTCGCGGCGCCATGCCGTGAAAGTGCCGACGTTTCGGCTCGGCTGCACGATCGAGCTGCTAGGCGATTGGGCCGGCCGTCGGCTCAGCCTGGCCGATGCCGCAACGATGCTCGGCGCCGCGCCGACGACTCGTCATCGCGCCCGCGCGGATGCCGAGCAATGCCGACAGATCGTGCTCTCAGCGGCGCGTGCGGCGCCGGTTTCCGAATCACCGTGAATGAAGCCCCGCTCACGCTTCGCTCGTCACGTTTCCCGTTCCAATGAGAAAAGCCACCCCTCATGGCCGCCGGCCGCAGACCAAGGTGCAGCTACTGCCGAGCCCGGCCGCCGAGCTGCGTTCGCCGATTCCCGCGACGGGCGGGCCCACCATGCAGGCGACCTGAATCCGCGAGGCGCTACGATGCCCGACACGTGCTCCGCTCTGACGGCCATCCGCGCGGAACTCGCGCGGGCGGCGGTGCCCCTCATTGATCGGCCGGTCGCGCTCAGCCAGGAGTTGAGCGCGTCGACCATCGGGCTGTCGCGATACGCCGCCTTCGGGAACGAAGACAGCGCGTCGGCATCCCGCATGCTGTATCTCGATGTGCCGGTGCGTAACATCGTGGGGCTGTTCCACCGCAGCTTTGCGCCCGACGCGCGTACCTGGCGCGAACTGCTCGCCGGCCTGCACGGCGACGGCTGGGGCCCGGAAACCTTGCGCTATTTCGAGTCGGAGCTGGGTGACGAACATTTTCCGGCGCCCGGCGCCGCCTACGGGCTACGCCTGCAGGGCTGGGGCGCTGCGCTTGTGTGCTTGAACGGCATGCACCGGCTGGTTGCCGGAGCATGCTGGCTGGCAACCCGCCAGGGCGACGACGCGACCGTCCGGAAGGTGCGCGTGGATCACTTCCCGTTGCGGGAGCAGGCCGTCGCCGTGATGACCGAAGCCCAACGGCGCGGGGAGTCGGTCGAGGCATTGCAGAACAGCGACTACGTGACGGTCGCGATCCGCACTCGCACGGCAAAACGATACCGTTACTGGCGCTTGGAAGGTGAATCGGCCACTGAGATTCCGGCACCTGGCGGCTGGCCCGATCGATTGCGCCGGCGCACCGGATGGCCGACGCACGCGGATAAGTGGCATTGGCAATGTGTCCCGCCGGCCGTGATCGACGCACTGGGCCATGACGCCTGGCTGCGTGAGCAGCTCGACAACCCGCGTTATCCAGACGCACCGTTCTACTGACCCTCATGGCCAACCGTCCCCAGCAGTTGGAACAGCGACAGCTGCGCACCTACAGCCGCACCGAATTCACGGCGCTGCGCGCGCGCGTGAAAGGCCTGTCGATCGCGACGATCGCGCGGCTGTACTTCGATCCGGACACGACCACCGAGATCGACATTGAGCGGCTGCTGCGCGCGATGCGCGATGACCTGGTCGCGGCGGCGCTGCGCGACGGTTCGTCGGTGCTGGTGTCGCACCTGCAGGCGGCGATCGCGAAACACGGCGAGCCGCGCCTCACGCCCGTCACCCTGCAGTTGATCGAGCAGGTCGCGGGGCAATGGGCGATCGCGGCGCCGGCCGCCGAGCACCCTGTGGGTCGCTGGTTCCAGCCGCTGGTCGCGGCGCGTCTGGCCGGCGAGGGGATCCACACGCTCGGCGAGCTCGTCGCGCTGGTGAACTGCCGCGGCGGCCAGTGGTGGCGCTCGGTGCCGCGCATCGGTGTCGGCCGGGCGCGCGTGCTGGTCGCGTGGCTGCGCACGCACGCCGCGTCGATCGGCACGACTGTCGAGCCGGACGTCGACACCAGCGACGCGCTGGCGCTAACATCGATGCGCATCGCCGCGGCACCCGGCCAGCTCGCGCCGCTCGAGCGCCTCGCGCTGCCGGACGCGCTGTCCGGCGCACGTGGCGTGAACCGCGCGGCGGGCTTCGCGTACGTGCGCGCCGCGCACGACCTGGACGCTGTGCGCGCGTACCTGCACCGCTACGACGACCGGCCGGCCACGCAACGCGCGTACACGCGCGAGCTCGAGCGCCTGGTGCTGTGGTGCGTGGTCGAGCGCGGCGTCACGCTCGCGTCGATGACGGTGTCGAGGATTGCGACGCGTACAAGGCGTTTCTGGCCGCACCGGGCGCTCGCTTCACCGGTCCGCCGGTGGCCCGCACCAGCGGCCGCTGGCGGCCGTTCGCGCCGGGCGGCCTGGCGCCGGACAGCCAGCGCTACGCGGTGCGCGCGATTCGCGCGGCGTTCACCTGGCTGGTGGCCGTGCGCTATCTGGCCGGCAACCCGTGGGCGGCCGTCACGGATCCGAACGTCGTCAAGCGGGTGCGCCGCCTGCAGGCCGAGCGCGCGTTGCCGCTGGACCTCTGGACCCGCGTGCGCGCGACGCTGGCCGAGCGCAGCGAGCTTCAGGGGCCGAGCGGGCCGGGCTGGCGCGCCGCGCGCGCGTTGCTGCTGGTGATGGGCGACGGCGGGCTGCGCATCGCCGAGGCGGCCGCCGTGGCGCGCACTGCGCTCGTCTGGATGCCGGCCGACGACGACACGCCAGCCAACTGGCTGCTCGAGGTGATCGGCAAGGGCAACAAGCAGCGCTTCGTGCCGATCAGCGACGACTGCGTCGACGCGCTGCGTGCGCACTGGGGCGATCGCGGACTGGATTTCGATGCGATGACCGGAGCGCCGGGCTTGCCGCTGATTGCGCCGCTGGTGGTGCCGCCCACGCCGCGGGCCGCAAGTCATCTCGACAGATTTGACCATTTGGCATAAAATAAAAGTCCATATGAACGGGAGCACGCAATGAGCGCGATCGAGAAACGACATGCCCTGCCTGCACGCGCGCGGCCGCGTGCGGTCGAGCCGCACGAGCTCGAATTGCTCGACTTTCAGCGGATTTACCGCGCCTCGCCGATGGAACGTATTGACTGGATCAAGCATGGGGTCGACGCCCACACCGTGATTCTGCTCGCCGATCGCATGGCGACCACGCAGGACCGGCTCATGGGCGTCCTCGGATTTCCGCGAACGACGGTGGTCCGCAAGTCGAAGGCAAAACAGCCGCTGTCAACCGAGCACACAGAGCGCGTTGTGGGCCTGTCGAAGCTGATCGGTCAGGTTCAGTCTATGGTTGAGGAATCCGGCGAACCGGCCGGGTTCGACGCCGCTCATTGGGTCGCGCAGTGGATCGAGCGGACCAATCCCGCTTTGGGTGGCCGCAAGCCGGCGGAATTGATGGATACCGTTGCAGGCCAGGAGCTCGTCGGCGCCGTGCTCGCACGGATGCAAAGCGGAGCATATGCATGACGGTTGCGCTCTGGCGAATCGCAACCGACACGCCCGACTACACGGCGGACGACCTAAGCGGCGAAGGGGCGAAACGCACCGGTGGTCGCTGGAACCGGTCGGGTCGCGCCGTGCTGTACACGGCCTCGAACATCGCGCTCGCCTGCCTCGAGACAGTTGTTCATCTGAGCGGCGGAGACTTGCCACTCAACCGTTATCTGGTCCGCCTCGAGGTCCCCGACGAGGTGTGGGCGAAGGCTCGCACCCTCGATGCGACATCGGCACCAGTGGGCTGGGACGCTTTGCCGGCCGGCAAGGTCAGTCTGGATCTCGGTGACGCGTGGCTGTCAGAGGGCGCTACCGCGCTGTACTGCGTGCCGTCGGTCGTCGTCCCGGAGGAGGTGAACGTGCTGATCAATCCCGCGCACCTGGATACGCGACACATCACTGCTACCAAGCTGCGCCGTTGGACCTATGACGCGCGCGTCTGGGCATAGTGTTGTCGTCAGCCGAAGTAAAGTTCATGCGTGTTTGGGATCTCTTCGAGGGGCACGACTTTACTTCGCGACATCAACAAGATGGGAGTTTAGTTCGCGCCCGCGAAGAAAAGTAAAGTTAGATCCGCGCGGTGGTCGCCTCGCGCTCACGAGATTGCATTGAGGGCAGATGTCACGACTACGATCTTCGGTATGTGCATCACGTTTTCCTTCAGTAGTGCATATTATGTATGTGCGCGTTGAGAGGCGGTCAAGCACCGAACGACACTTCCGCGTAGTCGGTTCGGTACGCTCAGGCGGCTTCTTCACCTGGCCACCAAGGCTTCGGCACACGGTCGATCCGATAGTCGTCGTTTCCTGCTTTCCATCGTGCCCACTCGTGAATGAATCTCGACCGCGCAATCATGCCAGACCGAGGCGATCGGCCCGCACGAGGGTGGGCCCGATAAAGACCAGTTTGCGCAATGACCGCTGTGGCCCGTGCGGCTGCATTTTGAAGTGCGGCCGGCGCCAGTGGCCCCGGACCTCCCGGTGCGTGCCGTCGGATGGCGATGACGCGGCGGGCGCCGCATCGAGCACGGCGGGCCCGATCACGTGACGGTCGTATAGCATTTCAATTTGCGCCAGCCGCTCGGTGCGCTTGCGCTTGCCCAACCCGCCGAAATCACGCGGCGCGTTTGTGTAAGCGCGATCCTGGACGACCTGGGCCTCGCCGGTTGCCAGGTAGAGCAGCATTTTGATCGCATAGTCGAGCACGCGTCGCCAATGTTGCACCGTGGCAGCGATCGTGTCGGCGTCGACTTCCTGCTTCTGCGTCAGATCGGCACCGATGCCATCGAGGAACTGGCGGATGGTTCGTTGGGGATCATCCAGCGGGATCGCGATGTTTCCCGTTTCGAGCCAGGATTCCGCCCGGACATCGGTCCAGAACAGCACATTGATCACGTCGCTCGTCGCGTACCCGGAGTGCGACCCAGGCCCGCGGCGAAACAGCATGATCGCGTCCAGTCCGCCGCGATGCCCCCACCACGACGGATCGGGAATAATGCACATCGTCTCGGCCGGCAACTCGATCGTGCCAACCGGCACGTCGTCGGCAATGAACGCATCGTCGAGCAGGTGGTGCAGCGGCGGAGTGGGTTCGAACAAGACACCCTCGCACGCGTCGAACATCTGCCAGCACAGCGTGCCGTGGCCACGGGCTCGATCGTCGGTGCTTCTAAACAGGGTTGGGCTGCCGTTGCTCCACCATTCCAGATAGGTGCCGAAATCCGATCGCATCAGCGAAATCGGATCGTCCCGCAACCGCTTCGTCAACTCGGTACCGCTTGGGCCGGCGGCCGCCCTGACGCGGGACCAGGCGCCGAGTGCGCCACTGGCGCGGTAACGTACCGGCATCGGCAGGCGCGCGAATCGGTCATCCGCGGCCTGCTCGGTTTTGATCAGCGCCTCGCGAATCAGCTCCGCGATCGACGGCGTGTCGGGCGCGAGACGGGGCGGGTGCGGCTGCTTCACGCTCGCGAAGGGAGCCGTTGTGCGGTGCGACTGCTGGATCAGTGGCAGCTCGTGCCGCGCGACGAGAAACCGGGCGAGGATGACAGGACTGTAGTCGACCCGGAGGCGCATGGCGTGTGGCGGCAGGGCGGCTAGTCCGCTCGTGCGCGCCAGCGTCATGTGCACGCCCGCCGGCGCCGTCAGTGTCACGCATTCATCCCTCTCCAGACGACCGTGCCGCTGGATCAGGACCTCGGCCACGGACCGCCACGCGTGATCGATGTACTGCATCAGCCCCCCCGGGTTTCCGCCTGCGGGAAGCGGGTGCGCTTCAATGCGCATCGACAGCTCAGGCAACAGGTCCTGGCAGACGACGGGCTGGCCGCGCAGTTCGAGCGACGCCGTCATCGCAAGGCTGAAAATGTCCTGGGTGTCGAGCGAATCGCCAAACACGTCCAGCTCGCGCCCTTCAGCGAAAAGCTGGCCGTCGGCCATGGCAATCCCGCGGGTTTCCAGGAAATAGGGAATCGTCATCGCGATGTTTGGATCAGGGGTATTGGCCAGAATTCGATTCAGACATCGAGAGTTGTCCTTCAAGATTCCGTAGCGTCGTATTTGCGCTCACCCCGTGCTCCGTTATAAGACTCCGTTCAAGATCCCATGGGGCTCGCATGTCCCCTGGCTTGTTTTGGTAACCAACTTGAAACCCTTGTCGACCATACACGCGTCGAACATGCGAGCGTCAGCACGTGGGATGAACGGATCGCGATGCTGCGCATTGGGTTCGTAGGCGCAACTCCCGCACGCGTCTTGCCAAGGCAATTTGACGGACCTCCATATTCTGGCAGCGTCGGCGCGTTCCTGAAATCGTTCGCATGTCATGCCGGGCTCTTGAATAAACGGATCGACACGGGCGCAAGCGTGATCAGCATCCGCTTTGCTCATGTTCCTGAAACGCTCGTCCGAGCGATTCCGGCACAGTTCTACATACTTGACGACACATTGCTCGATCAGCTCATCCTTGCACTGATCCCGTGCCTGCTCTACCCCCAAATGGTAGGCTGACAAAGTTTCGGCCTGCCAGTCAACGTACTTTCCAATGCCTTCTTCGTAACTATCGAATGGTCCGCAGATGTGCAATGCCGCACATCCGGAGAGAAATGCAAAGGATGTGAGCAGAACCAGGAACACAATACGGTGCAAGTGCATGGGAGCCCTGTTCAGACCTCGATATATGACACGGATTGCGATGCCACCAGTTTCGGCGGGGTGGGGCACGCGCATAGGCAGAGATCGTCGCTCAATGCGGCCTCCCGCCCATCCGGTCCGGTGGTGGAGATCCGCGCTCCGGTGCAGCCGATCTTGCCCACCGTCTTGCAGACGGGGCACCAAACCGGATCGTGCTCGTAGGCTTGCTCCCGGCCGCCGATCAGATCGGCGGCATCGCCCCCTTGCACGATGCCGCCGACGGTCGTCGTGTCACCCTTCACGATGTCGTAACGTCGCATGTCTTCCTCGCTTAGACCGCGCCCGGCCGCAGACGCAGGCTGTTCAGCAGCGTGTCCCACGTTTGCAGCGCACTGGCCTCGTCGACCGGGGACGTCGCCTCTTCAGGCTTCAAATCGGGGCTGCTCGCACCGAGCAGCAACTGGATGGCCGTATGCGGCTTCGCCAACGTGCTCGGATCACCCGGCGCGAGCAGGTAGAAGCGGTACGACGTGATTTCGCCTTCCTTCAGCGCGAACAGCACTTCCTCGGCGTCCATCCCGGCCACCGTGCGTTTGCCTTGCCGCAGGATGCGGTAGCTGCCGCTCGACACGCGGTCCATCTGCGCGCGCAGATCAGGAAGCGTCTTGGTCAGTGGACGTCCTTGGTCCGCACTCATCGACTTGCGCATCTGGACGACGAGCAGCGCCGGCCGCCCCGGCATCAGCGCGAACGACTGGCTGACTTCTTCGGGATAGGTTGAAGAACCCGTGACGATCCCGCCATCGAAGCAAAAACCCGATTCGGTCGGCACCGACCAGTTGTCGCGCGCCTTGATGCGACGATAGAGATCGGTGTAAACAGGCTCGAACTTATCCAAACCACTTGAACCAAATGACCCAGTTGTATGGAGCAAGGTGTTGTTATCGTAGATATACCCTTCAGAATCAAAGGGAAGTTTAACTCCCTCGGTATAAGCATCTACGTAAGCGAAGACCTTCGAGTTGCTCGTCGGCGAAAACTCTTTTTCGAGCCACACATGGTCAATCGGCTTGCTACCATTCCCTGGATCGACTCTTTTCCTTGTTTTTAGCTTTCTTTCCAATTCACCAACTTTCGCCTGATAAGTGGCAATCGGAACATTGTGCTGGGTCTCTAGTTTCTCTCCCCGAAACGCGTATTGCTGATTCGTGATCTTGCTGGCTGTGGGTCGATCGAACACAAAGCGGCCGATGCACCACGGGCGCGGCTTGGACAACAAGGGATTCGTCATGGTCGGTTCACCGGAAAACGTTATCGAACAGGCGCACACGCCCGCCACTAAAACCAGGAGTCGGCCAATACGCGTCAGCATTTCGGCTCCGGTGCATCCTGCGCAATTTGTACGATGCTGTAGAGTAGCGCCCAGCGCGCCCACGGATGGTTGTAGCTTTCCTGGTGCACATAGCCTCCTTGGTCAAACACCATTTGTACGCCTGGGGCCGCACCACCATTCGCGCCGCGCGCAGGGGCTTCGGCCGACCAGACCGGCACCGTGCCGTCGCCGGGCACGATGCCATTCTTCTCGGGGTCGGGCGCGTCGCTGCCCGAGGGCAGCTTCGCCACCTTCTGCACCTCGAATTCGATGGTGACGTTGCGCGAGTCCAGGTGCACGCGCACCGTGCCGCTATGCGAATCGTGCATGAACCGCGCGGCCCGCAGTTCTTCCTCCGTCACGTCCGGCGGCACGATGCCTTTCCAGATTACCGTCCCCCACGCCAACAGATCGTCGAGTTTCTTGCCTTTCTCGATCGTGGGTTTGCTGTGACTCTCGCTCGAAGCAGCTGCTCCCCTTGGCTTTAAAGCGCCATCCCCATAGGTTACGTACGTGTTATCGTGGTAGACTGATTTTATATTATTTTGATTGTCTACCACATTCTTCATTGTCTTGTTGAAGTTTTCAGAAACTGTATCCCCGCGCCCCAAATCGTCCAGCCGCTCTTTGACGATTCCTGCTGGATCGAGCAGCGAAGCCGATTCTTCCGGCACCAAACCAAACCATTTTGAATTGGTATAAATCTCTTTGTAAACGTCACCTTCTTTCGGCAACTTCATCACCGGCTCACCGTTGAGCCGCGCAAAGATCCACCACGGTTCACCGTTGTGATAATCCGGCATCGGCAACAGTTCGAGCGCGCCCGGCGCGTTTGCGGCCACCGCCACGAACTCGTCCGCGTTGCTGCCGAGCAGCGCGCCGTTGATGAAGCCGTTCAGCCCGCCCTCGCTGCCGCCGCCGGTGCGGAACCGCTTCGCTGCGATCGGCGCGCCGGTCGCCGGCATCACGTTGTGGAACACGCCGTGCATCAAGTCCGCCGCGCCGTGCATCGCGATCGCCATGCGCGCGACCAGGCCGCCCATCGAGTGGGTCAGGATGATCGCCTTGCCGCTGTCGTTCTCTGCGATGATCTCCTTGATCCCCATCAGGCGCATCTTCTTGCCGGTTTTCTTGTCCTCGAAATCCCGGCCCTCGATGACGTCCCTGGCCGACTTCTCGTTCGATTGCAGCCAGTTGTAGCCGATCGCATACACCCGGTACCGGTATTTCACGAAGTGCTGGAAAGCCTCGGATTTTTCCGTGAGCTTCTGCCCCCGGCCTTGCGCGCCGGCATCGGTCGCCCCATAGTCGGCCGGCTCGGTATCCAGCAGGGGCTTGAGTGTCCACTTCTTGCCGTCGGGGTCGGGCTTGACCCATTGCCCCTGCACCTCGTTCAGGTGCTTCACATCGTTCAACTGCTCTTCCAGCCACGCCAGCACCGGCTGATAGCTCGAGCGGTACACCGAGCCCCAGCCGCGTCGACGCGCCTCTGCTTCATCGACATACTGGTTTTCCGTGTCATTCTTTTGAAGCTTGCCGGCACGGATCGGGCCGAACGGGGTCACTGCGGCCACGGTCGGATCGAACTGCGTTTCCCGCGAGGACGCGCCTTTGAACCACATGCCGAGCAACGTCGGCAATGCGCCCGCATCCCCCAGCCAGCCGTCCGTGTTCGGCGCAAAGAACATCTCGTCGCCCGTGGCTGTGTTCACCAGCGGCGAACCCATCACGCCCGGCAGGAAGATCACCGGAATGATCGGCCGAACGTCGCACAGCAGTTCCTTGCGCCGCGTGTCGCTGGCCGGCGTCAGCGTGAAGTGGCCGACCGACGCGCCGTCCTTGTCCGTGCGCCCGATCTGCTGCACGACCTCTTGCTCGGCGCCATCGTCGAACGGCGAACCGCCGCCGGTTTGATTCGTGTTATCGGTCATTTTCGTTCTTCAATTTCCGCATCGATTTTCGGATTCAAGCCGCGGGGCCGCTCGGCGTCGGCCGCAACGCGCGCACCGCGAGCTTCTCGATATCCTCGCTCTTCTGCTCGGTAATTTGCCCCAGTTCGTTCGTCACCCCGGTCAGGCGCGTGCCGTCCCCGCGGATCAGTTCGTACGGGTGGTTTTTCAGTACCTCGCCCGTGACGCGATCGCGCAGTATGTACGGATCGTTGAACTGCGCCTGCGGCAAACTGTTCATGTGCTCGGCCACCGAACTGGGCCCCTGCCGGCTGAACGACGCCGACTTGATCGTTCGGGCGCCGCGCGTGCCGTCCTCGATGCCGGCTTTCGTCAGGCGCAAGTACGAGCCGCCGCACTTCAAAATCAGTTCTTCGGTCGCCTCGATCACGATCCGCTTCTTGCTGAACAGCGACGTATCCTTGGCCGAGTTCAGCTTGATTTCATCGGTGTGCGCCGACACCTCAATTGGCCCCTTGGCGGCGAACAGCTTCATGCCGGCCTTGTGCACGAACAGGCTGATCTTCTCCGCGGCCGCCGCGATCAGCGACTTGCCGCTCGCCAGGTGCGTGTTCCCGCCGCTGATCACGTTGGCTTCCGCTTCGGCTACCACGTGCGCCGAGCGGTCCGCCACGGCGGCAAAATCCGCAGGCGTCGCGATCACGATCACCGGCTTCGCAAACCCGTTGGCGCTGCCCGTGCCGCCGCCGGCGGTCACCCCGCCCGAGGTTTGCCCCGACACCGCATGCTGCGCGGCCGCCGTCAGCGCCTTGAGCGCGTCCTGACCCGCCTGCAGCGATTCGGCCTGCGCGGTCGTGCTGGCGCTCGACAGCGATTCCACCAGCATCCCGGTCTTCTGCAACTGCGCGCGGACCTCATCGACACTGAGCTGCTCGTCGTCGTATGCCTTCGGGTGCGTGCTGATCGAGAGGCCCTTGCTCGCCCGCACGGCACCATATTCGTCGGCATGCAGCATGAACCCCTGGCCGAGATACCGACCGCGCGTGTTGCCGTCCTGCTGGATC
Organism: Burkholderia humptydooensis; assembly: GCF_001513745.1. Classification (NCBI taxonomy): domain Bacteria; kingdom Pseudomonadati; phylum Pseudomonadota; class Betaproteobacteria; order Burkholderiales; family Burkholderiaceae; genus Burkholderia; species Burkholderia humptydooensis. The sequence continues at coordinate 24,395 of NZ_CP013381.1, forward strand.
AGATAGCCCTGGGTGAGCGCCGCGTAGCTCTTGCCCGTGTAGCTGATGAGCCGCGTGCCGCCCTGGTTCGTCGCGTCGTCATGCACGAACGCGTTGTACGCGCCGGTGTTGCCGAAGCCCAGCGACTGGAAGCCCGACAGCAGCACGTTCGTATGCCACGGCGCCGGCGTCGTGCCGCCGCTGGCACGCCCCAGAATAAAGGGCTTGTCACAGTCATTGCCCCAGTAGCCGATGAGCACCCATTCGCCCGCGCGCGGTACGTGCACCGCGCCGTAACCGTTGCCCGTGTCCGCCTGCATCGACGACAGCAGCGGCGACGCATTGAACGCGCCATCCGGATTTTTCCGGTCCCATGCGAAATGGACGCGGACCTGATTCCGCTCGTTCGACCAGGCCTCGATTCCCTGCTGCGTGACGACGAGCGCGTGCTCGATCGACATCGCCGGCTTCGGATGCTCGAATGGGCTACGAAACTCGACCCGCGCGTCCTGAGCCTCGACCTCGAGCACAAAGAAGCCGGCCGTACCGTCCTCGACGTGGCCCGGCGTCGTGAAGCGCGCGCCGTGTGCCGTCTGCTGCTCGGCCAGCGTCGCGCGCAGGCTGAGCGGGAATTCGGTCATCGGCTGGCCGATCGGCACGTTGTTCTCGATGAACCAGCGCGCCTCGACCACCAGGAACGTCCGGGCGGCTTCGTCGCGCTCCGGATGACGCGGATGGTCGTTCAGCACGAAGCGCGACCCCGCATCGAGCCAGCGCAGACTGCCGACCCCGAAGTAGCGCCGGGCACGTGCATCCCAGCCCTGCACGCGCCGGCGCGCGCGGGCCGCGCCGCTGTCGGAATCGGGGTAGCCGTACGCGGTCGGCTCGTAGACCGTCATCGGCACGCTCGGAATCCGGTGCTGCTGCGCCTGGTGTCGCCCGTCGTCCGTCACGTAGCTGATCGACGCGAGCGTACTCGCCGCTTCAAAGCGGGACGCGGGGCGTTTGTAATCGAACGCGCTCGACTCGTACCGCAGACTCTGCATCGTCTGCATCGCCGCCCAGTGCGTGAACCCGTTCACCGCCTCGTCGGCGCCGGCGCCACGCGCGAAGTCGGCCGGTTTGGCGTCGGGGAGCGCCGCGATCTGGTCGACGATCACCAGCATGGACTTCGGCGTCTCGCCGTCCTTCACAGGCGCGTGAACCCAGTAGCAATACCAGCCTTCGTCTTCGAGCAGCCGGTGGAAAAAATGCAGATCCGTTTCGCTCTGCCGGCACCACGAGCGCACCGCCGGCTCGCGGTTCAGATTGAAACGGAATTGGCCTTGCAGTTGCGGATAGCGATTCAGGAGGTCGGACACGATCTCCTGCGCCGTCCGTTCGAGCCAGCCTTCGTCGTTATGTGTGCCGCTCAGGAACACCAGCGCCGACGAAAATTCGAGCTGGTACGTCGACAGCCCACCATCCCCGCCCAGGTAGCCGACCTTGTGCACGAAGCCGTGGATCGGGCGATACACCGGATCGTCATACGGGGCGCTCGGCTGTTGCAGCCACAACGTCACCGGCTGATGCATCAGCGACAACAACGCGGTGTCGTCGCGCAGCGACGCGACATCGAGTGTCCAGTGATAATCGTGGCCGATCCGTGCCGATCCGCGTGCGCGCAGCGGAATCAGCGCGTTCTGGCCGAGCGGCGTGTCCAGCCGCAACAGGCGGTTTCGCTGCAATAGGCCCCGGTGGATCGCGTTATACAGATCGCGATATTTCAGTTCCCCGAGCGCCGGTGGTCTGAGTACCATTTATCTCTCAATATTTTTCTAGAATTTTCTGCCGCACATGCGGCCAGCTCATTTTAGGCAGAGCAAATGACATCAAACTACAGCGATTGTCAAATAATCGTGCCCCAATTAAAAAGGAGGGCGCTGCCAGTCGACGATCATTGCCTTGATATGGCTTCCATCAACATCAGCGCTCCGCAATGACTGGACTATTCTAACCGGTTGCCTGGATCGTCCGGATATCGACGGTCAAACCGGTGCCCGTCGGCATCGAATCACTGCGCAGGCGAAAAAAAGGCCGACCAGGAAAAGTCGGCCCGAACGTTCCGGCAAACCGGGGAGGTTTCGCCAGAACCTGAGAGAGTCATGATTATCGCATGGCGGACGGACGCGCATTGCTCAGGACTGCGTGGCTTGCGGGTACGACATCCAGTCCCGCACACGATTTGGCGTGCCGCGGCCACACGATACAATCGAGCCCATCGTCGACGCCGGCCAGCCTAGCCGGCAATGTCACGCGCATTCGTCCACCGGCGGGAGTCGCCACACGAAAACCACCAAACCGCGAACGCCCGTCTGGCGGCCGATCCGCCTCTTGCCACTCATGTTCGAGTTGTTCGGCGCACAGTTGATGGAGGCGCAGATCACGTGCGACAAACTTGGGCAATGCAGGTCACGGCCGCATGCCATGAACGACGTGGCGCTCGCGCGCGCCAGGTGTTCGATGAGCAGCGGGATCTCTTGCCGTTTCAGCGCGAGCAGATTCAGCGCTGGCAGGTGGAAGCGACGACGCCGGAGCAGCGCGAAATGCTCGCGCATCTGACGGCCCGCGCGGACCAACTGTCAGCGCTGCAGGGCGAGATTCTTGCGCTGGTTGACGAACTGTCGCAGGGCACGATCGACCGAATCATGGATATAAGCGATGCCGAGCTCGCCGCAGCGGTGCTGTCGGGACGCCTCGATTTGCCGAAGCGCTGATCGCCTGGCCGTAGCCGCCACGGGTAAAGGCGAGAGGGAACGAATATATGGCCATCGCCGTTCCCTCTCTGGGCACCGTGAAAAAATAACCATGCCGATGACGATGCCCGCAACCAGCGTCCCCACACTGAACCCGGATCCCGGTTGCTCGGCTTCGCGTTGTCGGCGTCGGAGCTCGAGGCGACGCTCGTGCTCGGCATAGATCTTTTGCCGTCGTGCCGCTTCGGCACTGGTCGCCCTTACTTCGTCGCAATAGCGATCGAAGCCGACGACGTAGATCCGTGCCGCGGCGCGCGCGCAGGATCGGGGCGTCGTGGAGACGGTCTGTGTCGACTCGACATGATGATCTCTCACCAGGTCCTCAATGGACCTTGGGTATCTTCGTGAAGCCACGGAAAATCCGCGCGATCCAACGTTGCCATCCTCGCTAATGCGTGATCTGATCACCGGCCCGGCGAGCCGGGAACCGCGCGCGGCCAGCGTCTTCGACGATTCGGTGTGGATGCATGGTGCGAGTTCTCGCGTGGAATGCGCTCACTGCTCGGCCGCCCGCTCGAGCTCGTCGCATTCGCCGAAGAAATCCTGCTTCCCGGGCAGCGGCGCCGGCGGCCGGCGTGCCGCACGCGGCCGCGGAAGACCCGCGCGCTTCAATGTGCGCGCGATCGCCTGCAGCTGAGCCCATAACTGGTCCGTGTCGGCCGCCACCTCAAGTGCCCTGACGAGCGACTCGAACTGCGCGGGTGCGCCGGCGAGCACTGGGCGAGCCTGCGTGCGCGCCTGGCTTTCCTGGTAGACCGCGAGCCAGCGCGCGAGCGCCTTGCGCTCGTCGCGGGTCAACGCGTCGAGTAGCGCAGGCGGTATCGGTTCATCGGCGCGAAACGTGCCGAGCACGTGTTCGCGCCGGCGCCACCGGGGCGGGGCTGCTTGGGAGGCTCGACGCGCAGCACCTTGATGAGGTTTCTCTGTTCTCGAATGAGCATCGACTCGTCTCTGATTTCACACGATCACGCCAAAGCATGGCGCAACCGCGTGTCGCGAACGACCGCGACACGCGGCACATACCTGTCCAGTCTCGCGGCCGAGGCCGCGAGAAGGGGCGCTCGCCGCGCGGCGAGCCGGTGCTGTCTCAACTTTCCGCATACCGCCAGTCCCCTGAGCTCGCCGTCCCAAACGCGACCGTAGCCCACCGGCGGGCGCGTTCAAGGGTGCGCTTCGCCGGCCGCGGCACCCGTTCGGTGCTCGCCCTTCGGGCTTGCGCTCCGCATGCGGCTTTGCGTCTGCCCATGAACGCGCCCGCCGGCAGGCTCCTTCAGTCGCGGGACGACGAACTCAGGGGACTGGCGGCAGCAGTTCTGCCGAAGTCCAGGCAGCACCGGCACAACCCCTACGTGGGGACTCGGAATCTTGGGTCCCGGTCGGCCTGAAATGCACCCCAACCGCAGATGGAGGTCACGATGGAAACGAACCGACTGCACCATTGGATAGTAGTCCTGCAATGTGCGTACATGGAATACACGTACACGCCGTGGGATGGACGGAACTACTACCGACGCACTGTCGCTTACGACCATGTCGTCTGGTGTTGACGGACACCGGCGAATTCCCGAACGACTCGCATCGAACCTGAATCTTCAACGGAGACAACCATGCAACTCGCAACCAAGTTTGGCTACAACGCCCCGATCCTTCGCTCGAACACGCCGCTGGACGACGAGCAAATCCGCCGCGTCGCGCCGTCGATCTTTGCGGCCGACAAGCACGACTCTCGGTCCGACCGCTACACGTACATCCCGACCATCGAGCTCCTGACGAAGTTGCGCGCCGAAGGGTTTCAGCCCTTCATGGTTTGCCAGACCCGCGTGCGCGTCGACGCGAAGCGCGAACACACGAAGCACATGCTTCGACTGCGTCACGCGACGCAGGTGGCGTCGGCCGAAACGCCCGAAATCATCCTGCTGAACTCGCACGACGGGTCGAGCAGCTACCAGATGCTGGCGGGCTACTTCCGCTTCGTTTGCCAGAACGGCCTCGTGTTCGGCGACAAGAAGCACGATATCCGCGTGCCGCACAAGGGCGACGTCGTCGACCACGTCGTCAACGGCGCACACGAGGTACTTGACGGTTTCGACTTGATCCGCGAATGCAAGGACAAGATGCAGGCCGTGCAGCTCGATCAGGGGGAGCAGTTGGCTTTCGCGCGCGCGGCGCTTGCGGTTCGCTATGACGTGACCGACGCGCCCGCGCCGATCACCGAGGAACAGCTGCTACGTGCCCGCCGCTCCGAAGACCAGCGCTCCGATCTCTGGACCACGTTCCAGCGGGTGCAGGAGAACGTGATCAAAGGTGGTCTGCAGGGCCGCACGAAAGCCGGTCGCCGGATGTCGACGCGCAGCGTCACCGGTATCGATCAAGACCTGCGTCTGAATCGCGCTATGTGGGTGCTCGCGGAAGAGATGCGCAAACTTAAGGGCTAACCCGAAAGCGCCGGCGGTCACCGCCGGCACCCTCGCCTGACATCGTCCCGTTCACTATCATTCGAGGTCCATCATGTCCCACCGCATTGCAGATCGCCGTACTCACATCTCCGAACCCGTCCGCGCGCGGGCCAGTTCGGACGTAGCCACCCATCCCGCCGTGCTGGCAGACACGCTGACGCTCGTCGAAACCACGCAGCTGGTGCACACGGTGTTGCGCGAAGCTCTCCCCGCAACGTCGTTCGTGGTGTCCGCCGCGCTGAAGGAGCACGGCACTCAGCTAACGATCGGCTGGACCGACGGCCCGCGCGACCGGCAGGTGGCTCGACTCGTGATGCCGCTGCAGGCCACGCGTCTGGCCGACGGCGGCAGGGTCGAGCGTGTCGAACACTTCATGCTGGCTTCGACTGGGTGGCAGACGGTCCGCCTCGCTGCAGATCGGATCGCGCTGAGGCGACAGTTTAGCGATCGCGCGGTTGAGCAGGCGCTTGCGTGCCTCGCTTTGCGCTACGCGGATCATCTGGCACCGGACGTTCGCGCCAAGATGACTGTCGGCGAATATCGCTCCGGCCACCTGCAGTTGCTCGAGGTGATCGGTGTCCATCGGATAGGCAACTGTCGATCGGGATCCAACGTCCACGTGGACGTTGAGACAATGCTCGCCGAAATGACCAACACTCGCGGCTTTCCCCGGTCGGCCACGGCTTCGCGCCTGTTCGTACGGCGCGATGTCCACTGACGGAGCGCCTGCCGCAAGCGGCCGATGCGCCTCTCGTCCTCTCGCGAGCGGTCGGCCACCATGGTCCGGCTGCCCGCGCCCGATCCGGACTGCAAAATGAAACAGCCCTTCCTGAACATGCCGAACCTGCATCGCACGGTCGATCGCGCGCACGCGAGGCTCGTTGCGACTGGCGCGGCGATCGCTGCCGATTGCGGCCTGACGCCCTGCGGCATGGTGAGCTGGAGCAACGGTCGATGGGGCACCGAATGTGTCGAGTTGACTGTGTACCGGCCGATGCACGGTGGCGGCGAACGCTACGCGGTGACGCGGTTCTTTGACGGATGCTACGCGTCGGTCGCGTGCGCGCTGCCTGAACACGCCGCGCGTGCGCTTTTGGCGACGACGCGTGCGGAATTCGAGCGGATCGGTGCCGGCATTGAGTCCCACCGTGCCGACGATCCGGCCGGCGCGATCGCCGATGACCCGGAAGCAGTGTCGATCGCGCTGCTCTCGACGGATGTCTACGCGCAACGCCGCGACGAGCGCGTCGAGGCGAAGCAACTGCCGCTGTTCTGAAGCCGGCGCCGCCTGTCCCAGCCCTGCTCATTTCGGGCAATTTCGCGCGGCGGCCGCTCTCGCGGCCGCGCTGACGGAATCGCGATCGCGCCGCGCGGTCGGCGGTCGCCGCGGCGCTCATGACCGGGACGCAGCGCCTCCGGTCCGCGACCTCCCGCGGGAGCGTCCACACCCGCCTGCATCCCATTGCCGTCGACCTTTGAACCCGGAGCCCACGTTCGCCCGCCGTGTCCTGGCGGCCGGACCGCTTTGCCGTGCGCGACGAGCGTCGCACGGCGCCTCGCTCCTGCAAGGGGCTTTCGCGGCATATCCTTGCGCGCGGGGGCGCGCTGCGGTATTCCACGCTCCCCTTGCCCGCCATTCCCCGGCGGGCGCTCGCCAGCTCCGGGTAGCACGGTATGCGAGCCACATCGTTCCGGCGGTGCTCCGGCTGCCCTCCATCTCAACTCTGAGGAGCTGACCGTGAGCTATTTGTACAACGGCGACTGCCTGGTCGCCATGCCCCAACTCGCCCCCGAATCCGTCGACTGCATAGTGACGGACCCGCCCTATCTCGTGAATTTCCGCGACCGATCCGGCCGCTCGATCGCGAACGACGTCAACGACGGCTGGCTCGCGCCGGCGTTCGCCGAAATGTTCCGGGTGCTGAAGCGCGACGCGGTGTGCATTTCGTTCTACGGCTGGAACAAGGTCGACCTGTTTTTCGACGCCTGGAAGGCCGCCGGCTTTCGTGTCGCTGGCCACTTCGTGTTTACGAAGTCCTACGCGTCGAAGGCCGGCCTCGTGAAGTACCAGCACGAATCGGCCTACTTGCTCGCCAAGGGTCGGCCCGCGGCGCCGGCCGAGCCGATCGCCGACGTCATGCCGTTTCCGTACAGCGGCAATCGCCACCATCCGACCGAAAAACCGGTCCCCGCACTGCGCACACTGATTGCCGCCTTCACGCAGCCGGGCGAAACCGTGCTTGATCCGTTCGCGGGATCCGGTTCGACCTGCGTTGCCGCGCGCGAGCTCGGCCGCCGGTATATCGGCATCGAACTGGACGCGACGTATTTTGCGGCCGCCAAGGCGCGCCTGACGGCGCCGGCCCAGGCCGCCGCATGACCCTTACCTCACATTTCACACTGGATACCATCATGGGACTCAAGATCACCGCCTATTGCGGCCTGACCGAAATCGACGAACCGCGCTTCGACCTCAACGGCGACCCGCTCGACCCGTTCGCCGTGCGTTTCTACGGCATGCCGCATTTTCCTGACCACGCCGACGGCATCAGTACGGGGCTGTTCTACCGGTATATGAACTCCTACGAGTTTCACGCCGGCAGCTACGTGGTCTTCCACATCTGGCGCGAGCAGTTGGCGAAGCTCGCGGGCTACCCGGCGATCGCATTGCCTGGTCGCCGCGGCGTGTGGCACGAGAACGGCGCGATCGCCGCCGGTGCCGGCCCGTTCTACGAGCTGATCTACTTCTTGGCCACGGTGGGCACGATCGGGCCGCGACTGTCCCGCAAGCTCGCGGACGACTTCAGCCGCTTCATGCATGCGGTTGACGCCGCGGAGGACGGCACCTTTGCGCTGCTTTACCGCAACTGGTTTCAGGCCTTCATGCTCGCGCGTCTGAGCGGCGCCGTGCAATTCCACTGACCCGACCGAACCGGCCGGCCGCTCGCTGCGGCCGGCACGACAGGAGAACAGCATGCCCCGATATTTGATCGATGCGATTCTGACCGCAATCGTCGAGAACGCCTTCGGTCCCGAGATGCTGGACGTGTGGGACACCGAAGCGGAGATCGAAATCCTGCCGGCTTCGCTTCGTTATGCCTTGCTGGAAGCGTTTCAGGCTGGCCAGTGCGCACGGAGATAACCCATCCACGGGCGCCGGCGTCGCCGGCGCCCTGCCACCAACGAGGCTCCCATCATGACGAAGGACGAACTCGAAGCATTGCTCGAACGCATTGCGTTCGAACATCTCGGGCCGGACACCCTGGAAACGCGCCATCGCGATTCGCTCGATTTCCACGATTGCTCGGTCTGGAGCATCCGCGACGCGTTGATCGCGGCGTTCGAGGCCGGCGTCGTGCACGGTCGTTGGCTGGCGATTTCGACGAACTGACGCGCGGTCGCCGGCCGAATGTTCCACGACCCGCCCGGCCCGGCGGGCCTGGGTGGCCGCTGGAACGCGGTTGCCCGTCCCTGTACGGCGGAATGTTCCACTGCCGCCGGGCAAGCCCCAGCCGCCGGCATCAAGCGGCCGGCGTGGGCATGGATGCATCGCCCCAGTTCAAGGCGAACGATCCGCACCGTTCCTTTCGTCCAGCCGGCGCACGGCACCTTGCGCGCCGGAATCACAGGCTGTCCGCTCCTGGGGCTCGTCCGCCGCTGGCGCCCGGCCCCGGCGCTGGCCGCCCCGCCAGCCGCGCACGTGAACGTGCGCGGAGTTCGCGCTCGGGCCGCGCATGCGGCCCGGCGCCGGCGACGTCCGGGCTTCGGTAGCTGTCCCCGCGTTCCAGCCACCGCCGTCGGCGCATCAGCTGCCATCGGGCCGCCTCATCCCGACGCATAGTGCGGTCCGCCGTCGCCGCAAGGGTTCGCGTTGCCGCGCACCGCGCCCGGTCGCCGGGCCTTGCGGCCGCGGCGCTGCGGCCTTGTGCGCGCCCTTGCAGCGCCTGCGCACCCGCACTCCCGATGCGTCGAGGCGGCTCCGAATGGCAGCATTTTCCACCCCGACGTAAAGGAGGCTTGTATGAGCGCAGTGACCACCGAGATCCCGGCCCTCGCCCACGACGCGGGCGTTCCCCCCGCACCCCCCGAGGCTCACCGAACGGCAGACGACACGCGAGACATTCCGCTCAAACGGCTCGTCGCGTCCCCTTACAACGTGCGGCGCGTGCCACCCACCGGCATCAAGGAACTTGCGTTCAATATCTGGCACAGCGGCGGGTTGCTCCAAAACCTCGTCGTTCATGCGATGAAGGTCGGTTCTAGGAAGGCGCAGAAGTTCGGCGTCGCGGCAGGAGAGCGCCGCCGTCTCGCGCTCGTCTACCTGCTCGAACACGATTACATCGCTGACGACTATCCGGTACGCTGCCTCGTCGTGCCGGTCAAGGATGCCGTGTTGCTGTCGGCGACCGAGAACGAGATGCGCGAGCCGATGCACCCGGCCGACGCCTGCGACGCGTACCGGATTCTGGTCGAATCCGGACGATCAATCGAGGACATCGCCGGGCTGTACGGCGTGCACACGAAAACCGTGCAACGCCGCCTGAAGCTTGCGCGCGTGTCGCCGAAGCTGGCCGACCTGTTTCGCGCGGGCGAGATCAAGCTGGACCAGATGCAGGCGCTCGCGCTGTCGGACAGCCACGACGAGCAGGAGGCCGCGTGGTTCGAGGCCGAGCCGTACAACCGCGACGCCCACACGATCCGCCGTCGCTTTGTGCGCGACGAACAGTCGTTCGTCAGCAACCGCGTTGCAAAATTCGTCGGCGTCGAGGCGTTCGAAGCGGCGGGCGGCGCCGTACGGCGCGATCTGTTCTCCGCGACCGAGGACGCGTGGTATCGCGACCACGCGCTGATGCTACGCATCGCGACCGAACAACTGGAAGCCATCGGCGCGCCGGTGTTGGCCGAAGGCTGGGCGTGGGTGAAGGCGTTGCCGGAATGCCATCACGTTACACGGTCACAATTCGCCCCCCTCATGGCGCGTCGTGCGGAACCCTGCGACGAGGCGGCGAAGGAACTGGTGGAGATCGAACAGCGCCTTGCCGAGATCGCCACGCAACTGGAAGCCGACGACACGGACGATAAGACCTACGAACGGTTGGTCGCGGAAGAGGACGCGCTGACGTTGCGATCGGATGAGATCGAAGAATCGTTGCTCGTCTATCATCCGGACGATATGGCGCGCGCCGGGGCGATCGTCACGCTCGATTCTGACGGCGAGCCGGTGGTCGAGCGCGGGCTCGTCACGCGGGAACCGGCCGACACCGCCGCTCACGATGACGACGACAGAGACAGCGGGAACGGCGGCGGCGATTCGTCGGTCGGTCACGCCGTGCATGTCGCTGCGTCGGATGCGAAGCTCGCGAAGGGGCCGCATTCCGAAAGGCTGACACTACGCCTGAATGCGCGTCGCACGGCGGCTGTCGCCGCCGCGCTCGCGAAGCAGCCACACGTCGCGCTGGCCGCGCTCGTGCACCGACTGATGGCGGGTGACTACGGCCACAGTACCGAAGGAAGCGCGCTGGACGTGACGTTCCGCGAACAGTCCTACAACCTCACGAAGCACGCGCCGGAACTGGATGATGACCTCGCCCATGCGGCGCACCTCGCACAGCGTCGCGTGTGGGCTGGCGTGATCCCGAACAACAGCGACGCGCTGCTGCGCTGGCTGATCGAGCAGACCGACGAGCGCTTGCTGCTCATCCTCGCGCAGTACGTCGCATCGAGTGTCGATGGCGTGTCCGCCAACGAGCGGCCGCACGCGATCAACGCACTGATTCCGGCTCTCGGCCTGAACCTCGCGAACGTATGGCAACCGACGAAGGCGTCGTACTTTAATCACGTCTCGAAGCAGCGGATTGTGGAGATCGTCAGCGTGGTCGTGTCACCCGCCGAGGGGGTGAGGCTGGCGAAGCTCACGAAGGCGGATGCGGCGACCGAGGCCGAACGCCTGATGGCGGGGCGCGGCTGGCTGCCGGAGCATTTCGCGAATCCGGAGGCGTTAAGCGTCGAACTGTGGGATCGGCGGCAGGAAGCGGATCCCACCGAAGCCGACGGCGAGGACGCGGAGGAACGCGACAGCGATGCCGATGGTGCTGCCGATCGTGACGCCGACGCTGACGACGACCGACCGTATTAGACCGTGCAGGTGCCGACTCCGTAGCTGAGTCGGCTGAAACGCTCCGCTGCGCCCCGCTCGCCAGTTTGTGGGAGCGGGGCTTTGTTCGTGCCGATAGCTCATGCGGGTCGCTTCCGTTTGCGTTGGCGCGTACCTGCGCATGCTCTCCCGTAAAGGCTCACCGATGTCTCCGCACGCGGGCGTCGGCCTGCAACGTGTCCTGGTGGTCGATCCGTAGTCCGTTGTCTTGGGCGTCTCCCTTCGCTGCGCTCCGGGCCGGGCCGTGCTGTCGTGCTACGCGTCGAGCCTCGCTGCGCGAGTCTCGCCCCTTCGGGCTTCCATCCCTGACTCCGCGCCGTGCCGGCGCTGCGCGCTCCGCTTGCCCGGCCTGACGGCCGCCATTCGGCGCCCGGCTTGCGCCGGGCGAAGGGACGCGGCGCCGCGAGCAGCCCCGCGTCGTGTGGCCGGATCGGCCGGGGACAGCCGTGTTTGCGCTCCATCCTTTCGCGCCGGGTTAAGCGCGTGGACCTGCCTTTCGGCGCCGCCTCTTTTCGACGCATAGCGGAGCGTGCCAGGCGCGCAAGGGACTTTCGCGGCATATCCTCGCCCGCCAACTGCGCGGGCTGCGGTATTCCACGGTTCCCTTGCACCCCCGTCCCGCCCCGCTAAAAGCGCGTCGAGGCGGCTCCGAAAGGCAGATCCACAACCCGACACGAAAGGACGGAACCATGAGCGCAAACACCCCCGACCAATCCAGCCACACCCACAACGCGGGCGTTCCCCCCGCACCCCCCGAGGCCCACCAAAAGGCAGGTGTCCCGCGTCGGAACAACCTGTTGCGCCGGATCGCTGCCTATTGGCTCGCGTGCGATGCCAATGCCGATATCCGCGTGATGCACCGCTGGCGTCGTGAGGACGACGACGTCCGCGCAGTCCGTCTCGAAACCGCGATAGCGGGCCAAGTCAAGCGCGTGACCCTGTACCGCCATGCCCCCGGCGCATGGTCCCCGATGCCCCTTTAAGGAGAACCGCCATGTTCAGAACTACGACGGCCACCGCCTCCTACCTGCTGCTGATGCTGCGCCCCGTCGCGGTCGACCGACCAGCAGCGAATGACTCCCGTCCGCTCCCGAGCTTTTCGGACGCGCTTGAGATTCGTGTCGCATGGGCTCTCTACACGTCTGCGCAAATCGGAGGGGCTTGCAACGCAGACGGCCTTTTCGACGAGGCGACGTCGGGTGCGTACGACATGGGCTTCGATGCCTACCCGAACGTGCCGATGCCGGAGTTTTTCACGGCCGAACCGCGTCTCGCCGCGAGCTGGCAAGACGGATTTGCTGCAGCAAGGTCCGCACATCAGATGCCCGACGACATTCTCTAAACGAGCCTCGTCGCCGGTCCCAGTGACCGGCGAAATCTCCTCTTCACCGATTGGAGCACGTCATGAATCCCACCCAGATCGCAGGCAAGCTGGTCCACAGCGACCACCCGAACAAGTGGCAAGTGATTGGCGGCACCCTGTCCGCGAGCGAAATGCTGGCGGCAGTCGAATACGTGTGGCAGCACCACGGCAGCGCCCTGATTTTCGCGGGCGCGTACTTCTATGTCGAGCCGCTGATGAAGATCAAGCGCACGATTGACGACCTGATCGCGAAGGCTCGCGAACTGTCCGCCGATCAGCATGGAATGGACGTCTGCAACCGTCTCGGCTTTTCGCTGGGCAGGCTGCAGTCGGGGCTTTGGTTCACGGGAGACGCCATCGACCTTTGGGCGCTGTTCGATCTCGCCCCGGCGCTGAAGTGGGACGACGGCATCCAGCATGTCGTTGCCGGCTATGCCAGCAGCGTCCACGCGCGCGCGCACACCGTGCAGGACAACGCGCGACTGGTCGAGCGTGAGGCGCTCGTCGCGCGACTGGAATCGTACATGCGCGCGACTCGTGCGTATCTCCGGGTTGCCGACGCCGATCATATCTCGCGTCGTACGCTGATCCTTGCGGCATGCAGCGCATGGGGCGAGGTGCGCAGCGCGCTGGCAGCAGCGAACGGCGAGGTGTCGGCGCGTGTCGAACAGTGCGCCGAAGATGCCTGCACGCTCGCCAACCGGGTCGGCGCGATGCCGGGAATCCCGCGCGACATGCCGGAACAATTCGAAGGTCAGCCGGTCCTGATGCAGGCGTGGAGCGATGGTGGTGCCGGATTGCCGCCTGACACCATCACCCGCGACATGCTGCAGCACGAATTCGACAGGATCCGCGCCGACCTGACACTGCAGAACGCCTGACCCATATCGGGATTTCGACCGCGCGCGCCAGTCACGGCGCGCTCTCTGGAGAGCGTCATGATTGCCGTCACCGCAATGGTTCGCATCGAGCAAATCGAGGCCGCGATCAACGTCTGGCGTGAACGCCGTCCCACACCGGAGACACCGAACGCGTGCCCCACGTTGTGTGCCGAGGCGCGCGCGCTGGCGGATGTCTACGCGCTGATGATCTATCGTAAAGACGCGGCGATCGACGCCAGCATCCTGACGACTGCCCAAACCGCCGCGCTGCAGGACGCGCATGTGCAACTCACCTGAGGACGCCACCATGCCGGCATATACGTATCACGAAGCGTGCGACTGGATCGTGACCCGCGCGGAAGCCGAGGCCGAAATCGCGAAGCACGACGCCGAAGGCGGATTTGCCGCGTTTCTCGCGGAAGTCGGCGAGTCGGCGACCGCGAAGAATACGAGGGCAAAGAGGTGCTCGACTGGCTCGGCTATTCGAGCCGATACGCAGGATCCTGTGATCTACCCGACCAGCTCGGGCGTGCAGGTTTTTGACGTCACCGGTGTACCGACCGCCGACATCGAGCAGCCGCTATTCGTGCGTGACCTGTGCGGCCGGACGTTCGCGGAAATCCCACCGGACGGAGCGTAGACGCTGAACAGCCTCATCGCGCAACTGAATGAGCCGCGCGTGCGCGAATGCGTCTCGGCCGCCGGTGGCGCCGACGCATATCTCGGGGCGTTCTGGATCGGTGGCACCGAAGTCTGACGACGCACGGACTCACGCAGACGTACGTCCCCTTCGGCCGCCCTACGGCCGTAGGCGGCATGCGGGCGCTTGCGGATCGCGGTGGCGTCGCGGGCGGCCGGGTGCTCGCGGCTGCGCCGCAATCACCCGGCCGCCCGCGACCGATACGTTGTCCAGTTTGCGCGGCGCGCAAATGAAACAGGGCAGTCTCGCTCAGCGCAAAATCCGCGCTTCGCCAGACTGCCCCAACACTTACACCGCCGGTGCGTCTGCCGGTTCGCTTTGTGCCAGCGGCTTGCTCACCTCGTGCTCCTGCGGCTTCACACCCAACGCGCGCTTGATCGCGTCGATCTTCTCTTTCCATCGCGCAGCCGGGATCTCGTCCAGCCCTTCCGACCGTAGCAGCTCGAGCACCGCCTTCTGATTCCGCTCACGATCCTTACGGATCTGTTCGCGTTGCTCGTCCTGCAACCGCTTCAGCCTCGCGGCCGCCTTCGCGATCTCCTCATCCAGCGATCGCGGCTTGCGCGCCGGTTTTTCCAATAGCTCACTCATCTCAGGTCACTCCGTTTCGCGGTATCGGCCCTCGCCGCGCATTTTACCGCTCGCGCGCCGCACGCGAACACTGTCCAGTTGCCCGCTGGCGGGCAACACCGATCGAGCGCGGCAACCGTCTGCCGCACTCGATACCCCCGCGCGATCCACATACCCACCGCGCCCCGCGCTCACCCCGCCGTTGCCCACACTCCCGTGTGGACAACGGCGCGCGGCGAACGGCCACGTGATCAGTGCGGATCACGGCCGTCCGGTCGGCACCGTGGATATGTGGATCGCGCGAAATTCAGCCACTTCGGCCGCGCCATCGCGCGTCCGAATTTCCATGCTGGCCCGCCATCCGTCTTGCGGGCCAGCCGCGTCGCGCGGGCCGGATTTCCACTCGCTCCCGCCAAGTGGAAATCCGGCCCGCGCGAACATCACTCCAGTTTGCGGAATGCACGCATTCCGCAAATGTTCGATCCTCCGCCCGACACCATCGTCGAGCGGATACGCCGATCGTCCACGGTCGCCCGAATTTATCCCGATGCCGCATTGACCACAAATCCACCGCGCCCCGCGCCCACCCCGGAGTTGCCCACCCTCATGCGTGGACAACTCCGCGCGGCGAACGGCTCTGTGATCTCTCTCGATCACGGCCGTTCGTCCGGCGCCGTGGATGTATGGACAACGCTCATTGGTCCACCTGCGCCTCACCTGCTGCTCACCTTTCACCAACTTCCACCGCCGCGCCGAATCTGCAATTTCCGTGCTGCTTCCGCTCGCTGCGTTCCTGCGCAGGTTGCACTGATCTGCTCCACTTCGTTCCGAGGCCGGACGCCGAAAATCCACCCGCCTCGCTACGATCCGGCTCCTCGCAGTTCCACCCGTATGCGTCGCTCCCTTGAGCGGGAGACGGCGCACTTCTCGGGTGAAATCTGCGCTGCTCCGGAAATGCCTGAAGTGATGAACGCTACGAGCTCTACAGGGAGCGGGGAAATCCCCGCCCCCTTTCAAGCTCGTCACACACCATGCAACGTTGTTGCGGTGTGTCGCGCCTTGCGGCGCGACGGTTCGGCGTGTCAGACACCTACGCGATTTAGCGCCGACAGGATGGGATCGCAGCGGCGCCACACTCGCACGTGGCCGGCTATTGCGAGTCAGACAAAAGCGCAGAAAAAGCACATGATTCGGATGTCTAATGAATTGGGTGAAACGATGGAAGCCATGACAATATTGCGCTGCGGCGTCAGACAGGCGCGCGATATTTGTCTGACACCCAGTGGCGAAAAGGCAGCTCATTCGCAAGCCTGCTATGGTTCTCTCGCGTGTGACAAAGCGATACTCAGTTCGAGCGGAGAATTCGAAATCACCCGGAAAAGCATGTCGGCATTGGGATGCGATGTCAGACACCGGAATGCCCCGTGTATGACAAATCACGGACATCACTTTGAATTCAAAGGTTTTCTTGCGACTCGCCAAGGGCCGTGGTAACGTCGCATCACAAAATGCTGTCGTGAGGGCTGTAATCGAGCGATGTTCCGCACGTGAGTCGAGGTTTTTGCCCGACTTTTCGTGCACGCGCTCTTTTCATTCCGGGTACATCCCATGCCTTTACGAAGAAAAGCATCTGGCGTCGAAACCGGTCGCGTCAGTTTCCGGGACGCTCCCGAAACCGTCCGGTTTTACAAGAAGCAAGCGCAGGCCCGGGGCATCTCATTTTCCGAATATGCACGACGGCTCGCGGAGCGCGGCGCCTTCACCGAATCGATCGAGTCGCTGATCAAGTCGGTTGACGCGTGCACGGCACGCGCGCAGAGCGTCGTCGATGCGGCCAATGCGCTTGCCAAACCTACCGCGGCTGGTTCCGCCAGCGTGTTGTCCCAAGATCTGGCTCGCGCGATCTTTCACTGCCAGTTTCTGCTCGACGAGATCGTCATGCGCAACGATATGTCCGCAACGATTCGGGCCAAGGATGCGGCGGAGCGGTTGGCGGCCGAGCTGCTCAGGGGCATGCGATGAAGCCCGAGAGCAATCCGGGCGTCGGCCACCATTTCAGCACCGGTTCCGAAATATGGATGCACCGCCTCGCCCTCATTTTGGTGGCAGTGCGCAATATCATCCTGGCGAGCCTCGCGGCCGGCCTCATCGTCGGTGCGCTCTATTTATGGTTGTTTGCACCGCATGGGTTTTGGCCGGATCTCGCGGACAACGTCCTCGCGCATATTCGCAGCACGTTGTACATGACCGCGGCGCCCATGAATTACAGCCGCGACGGCGTCGTGCTCCCGTTGGCGGTCGACCAGGTCGTCGTCTTGACGGATCCGGTCTGGGGGCACGCTGGGCCCATCGCGCGAAAATTCCTGATCCTCGCGTGCACCGTTGCGATCATCGTCGCGATGCTGATCGGCACCTACTGGTATGAGTTCGGTCGGGCCGCGATGAAGGATACGCAGATGCGGGGCGCGACGCTCGCAACCGGACCGGAGCTCAAACGGTTGCTGGAGAAGGCCGACGACGCAAGTCCCTACCAACTCGCCGGCGTGCCGATGCGGAAAAAATCGGAGACGCTTCATACCATCATCACCGGTGCGCAGGGTACCGGCAAGTCGCAGCAGTTTTTCGCGCTGATGAAGCAGGTCCGCGCGCGCGGCAAGCGCATGATCGTCTATGACCCGTCGGGCGAGTTCACCGCTGCATTCTATCGACCGGGCGTCGATATCATCATGAATCCGTTCGACGACCGCGCGCCGAACTGGAATATCTGGCAGGAGATCGAGGAAGAGTATCACTTCGACAATATGGCCTCCGGCCTGATTCCCAATCCGACCGAAGCGGACCCATTCTGGGCAATGGCCGGACGCGAGGTGTTTCGTGACGTTGTCCAGGTGCTCCAGCGGGAGAACCGGATGACGAACAAGAATCTGTATTCTTCTGTCGCGCTCAACAACCTCGACGGCATCTACCAGTTGCTGCGAAACACAGCGGGCGCATCGTATGTCGATCCGATTACCGAGCGGACCGGCATGTCGTTGAAGATGACAGTCCAGAACCAGTTGTCATCGTTCCGATACCTTCGCGACGACGGTCCGCATTTCTCGATCCGTCGCTGGATCCAGCAGGAAAGCGACTCGTGGATGTTCATCTCGACGCGCGAGGAAATGCGCGAGGCGATCAAGCCGATCCTTTCGCTTTGGGTCGACATAGCGATCAAGGCGGTGCTTGGGCTCGATCCAATTCATCAGGAACGCCTTTGGTTTTCGCTGGATGAGCTGCCGACGCTCCAGAAGCTCGACATCCTCAAGCAGGCACTGACCGGCACGCGGAAATACGGTCTGTGCATGGTACTCGGCGTTCAGGATTTCTCGCAGATCTACGAGGTCTACGGCGTTCACCTGGCGACCACCATCATCTCCGGCTGCCAGACGAAACTGTTACTGCGCGTCACCGATGGCGAAGCGGCAAGAAAGCTCGCGGAGCTGATTGGCGAAGGCGAGATCGAGGAAAAGGACGAATCCGTCAGTTTCGGTCTCAACTCCCAGCGTGACGGTGTGAGCATCGCCAAGCGCCGGCAATTGCGCGACCTCGTGCTGTCGTCGGAGATTCGACGCCTCCCCGACATGACCGGCTATCTCGTCGTGCCGGGCAACTATCCGACTGCGCGCGTTTCCTACGAGTACGTTCCGTCGCCCAAGGTTGTGCCGGCCTTCGTCAAGCGGCGCCCGTTCGGCGAGCTTTTCGCCGGTGGCGGCGCATCGCCTGCGGACGGGCCAACGCCACCGGAGCCGTCATCTGGCTCGCCGGCGACCCCCGAGGACTGGACGACCAAGCCTGAGATCCTCGCCGAACCGGTGCAGTACATCGACCCGGACACCGGTGAAGTAGTGTCGACCGGACGCAGTGCGTGGCAATTCACTCGAATCTGAAATCGCGGAGACCAGCCGATGAACCGACGCCTCTTTCTCGCAGCACTTGCCCTCCCTGCCCTCGCCGCTCCGGGCATCGGGATCGCTCAAACCGCAGCGGGCCTCGACAACCTGCTCTCGCCGGAAATGGCCTTCCGGATGCACTATCTCCAGGTCGCCAAAGGCTACCTGAGCATCGTATTTCGGATCGCTCCCGGCTACCGGCTCTATCGCGACAAGATCAGCGTGACGACGCCAACCCCGACGCGCCTGATCTACAACGTCGTGAAACCGCCCGGCACGATGCATTTCGACGCGACGCTCGGCAAGACCGTCGAGACCTACGATCGCGAAACCCGAGTCGACGTCATCATGACCGAAGGCCGCCCAGTCGATCTCGTCGTCACGATCCAGGGATGCGCCGACGTCGGCGTGTGCTTCCCTCCGCTCGAGCGGCGGATTCATCTCGGCCGGCAGTACGACCCGGTACTTGGGTATTAGGGGAACGCGCCATGTTGAGTTTGCACAACGTCAGCAACGCCGCGCAGGCTCAGACCTATTTCGCGAAAGACAACTACTACACCCAGGACGAGAACGCCGAGCATTCGGCCTGGTTCGGCAAGGGCGCCGCCACACTCGGCCTGTCGGGAAAGGTCACGCCAGCGCAGTTCATGAATCTGCTCGAGGGGCGCGTCGGTGAGCAGCAACTCGGCAAGTGGGTGACCGACGAGAAAACCTGCGAGCGGCGCCAGGAGCACCAGCCGGGAATCGACCTGACGTTCTCGGCGCCCAAGAGCGTCTCGTTGCTTGCCGAGGTCGCCGGCGACAAGGACGTGCGCGCCGCGCATGAGCGGGCCGCCGAGGTTGCGCTCACCTACATCGAGGAGCAGGTCATCCGGACCCGTGCGACCAAGAACGGGGTTACGTCGCTCGAGTACACCGGCAACATGATCGTCGCCATGTTTCGGCACAACACGAGCCGCGATCTGGATCCCCAGACACACACGCACGCGGTGCTGATCAATGCGACGCAGCGCGAAGACGGACAATGGCGGTCGATCGACAACCGCGAGATCTACCAGATCCAGAAACTAGCCGGTGCGATCTACAATGCCGAGCTCGCCGGCGGTCTTCAGCAAATCGGGTACCGCCTGACGAACCCGGACAAGAACGGCAATTTCGAAATTCAGGGCGTCTCCCGCGAGCAGATCGAGCATTTCAGTCAGCGGCGTGCGGCAATGAAGGAGGTGCTCGAAAAGCAAAACACGACGCTCGATGCGGCGAGCGCCGCCGAAAAAGAGCGTGCGGCGCTGGCGACGCGCGACCGAAAGAAGGATGTCGACCACCAGGAATTGCTCGACGATTGGAACGCCCGCGCCGAGGAGCACGATATCGATCTGGACGGATTGCGTGCGGCTACGGCAAAGCGTAAGGAGGACGGGATCGGCATCCCGCAACGTCTCACGGGGCGCGACGCGATGTCGTTCGCCGCGGCGCAACTGATCGAGCGCGAGGTGGCGGTCGACAAGATCGATCTCGTCAAGACCGCCATCGAACACGGGACCGGGCGGGTTGGTGCCCGGGAGGTCCTGAGCGCGTTCGACGATCTCGAGAAGAAAGGCGATCTGATCGCCCTTCCCGATGACAAATACACCACGCGCAAGATGTTCCAGAGCGAGCGCTGGGCGATCGACTTCGTTCGCCAGCAAAAGGACCGCGCACCGATCGTGCTGGATGCCGCGACGGTCACGCAGCGGATCGCCGCGTCCGAGAAGGAACAGCCGTTCCCGTACGCTACGGGGCAGAAAGACGCGATCGTTCTGGCCTTGACGTCGCCGGACCGCTTCGTCGCGGTCCAGGGCCTCGCCGGCACCGGCAAAACGACCATGTTGCGCACCCTGAACGACATCGCGGTCTCGGAAGGCTATGTCGTGCGCGGAATGGCGCCGACCGGCGCCGCTTCCAAGATTATGGTCAAGGAGACCGGAATCGCCGCCGATACTGTCGCGATGTTCCAGATCAAAGAGCGGCAGCTGCAGAAGGACATCGAGTTCGCCAAGCAGTTCGCGCCGGATTTCGTGCGGCGGCCGGAACTGTGGGTCGTCGACGAGTCGTCGTTTCTAGCGCAGCGCCAACTGGCGCAGATCCACAACCTGGCCGAGAAGGCGAACGCGAAGGTGGTCTATTTAGGCGACAAGCTGCAACTGCAGGGAGTGGAAGCCGGCAAGCCGTTCGAACTGGCCCAGGGCCATGGGATCGCAACCGCGCACATGACGGAAATCAACCGTCAAAAGACGCCGCACATGCAGAAGGCCGTCGACATCATTACCGGCCGTAACTTACTCAAGGCGGGCGAGCGGCTGACCGATATCGAGCTGAAGCGCAATCTCCAGTCATTCGACTATCTTGCACGCCAGGGCAAGGTGACCGAGACCGAAGACGTGCTCGGCGATGCGAAAAGCCGTTACTTTGCCATGTCTCCCGAGGAGCGGGCCGCCAGTATCGTCATCACCCCGCTGAACAAGGATCGTGTCTCGCTCAACGACGACATCCGCGCGGAGATGTGGGCACGACGGGAACTCAAGGGGCGCGAGTCCGCCCTAGAAATCCTTGTCTCAAAGGGGTGGACTCGCGCGATGATCAAGGAAGCGCAGTACTACACGCCGGGCGACGTTGTGCGCTTCAACCGCGACTACCAGCAGATCGACGCCAGCAAAGGCGATTATGCGCGGGTCTTGGGTGTGGATCACGAGCTCGGTGTCGTGACGATAGAGAAGCGCGACGGCACCAGACTCGACTGGGAGCCCGCGAAACACAACAAGGTCGAGGTCTACGACAGGGAGCAGCGCCAACTCGCGGTCGGTGACGTGATTCGGCTCACCCGAAACGACGACACGTTCAAGAATGGTGAAACGGCGAAAGTCATCGGGCTGCAGGGCGGGCTCGCGGTGCTGGAGGTTTCGGACAAGGCTGCTACCTCCCACCACCATGTCAATCTCAACACCAGTCAGCACTGGGACCACGCCTATACGTCGACGATCCACGCAGCGCAAGGCGCGTCCAAAGCACAGGTGATCTTCGTGATCAACATGCCGGACATCGACCCGGAGAAGCCCAAGCAGGCAGAGCAGATGCTCGCGGGATTCGCCAAAGTATTCGGCGATCGCAGCTACTATGTCGGCGTGACGCGCGCGTCACGCGACATCGCGATCGTTACGAACGACGTCGGCTTGACCAGGCAGGCCATCACGCAGCAGCAGGACAAGACCACCTCGATCGGGGCGCAGGGCGAGCACGACAGATCTGATGATGTTCAAAGGAAGGAACGGGAGATTTAGATGCACCGAGGCTTGCCAACGACGGTAACGTCTGGTGACGCTCCGGTCCCGGCCTTCAACGTTCTTGCCGACACGCAAGCTCATGACTTGTATCAAGCTGTAGCCAGCGCCTTATTGATCACGGGCGACCCCAGCGCGCTTGCGCGCGTTTAAGCGCGAAACTTGAGCCATATCCGAGCTCACGAGCCAATGTCTTGGCGGAACCTGGACCTGCCTGCAGCAATTCTGCCGCGCGAGCCTTTCGAACTTCGTCGCGGAGCCCGCGAAATGTCACGCCCGACCGCTCGAACTCGCGCTGCATGCCGCGGTGGGATACCCCAAGCCTTTCAGCCAATTCCGTGGAATGCACTCCGCCGTAGCTGTCATGTAACAGTTGCAGCGCCATCGTGACTAGTTGCTCTGGTTTCCACGCTTCAAATTCTCGCTCACGCTGCGCGCATAGGTGCTTTGCGAGTTCGAACTCTATTTCATGCCGGTATCTAAGGCGAGTTTCAAGCTCCTTTCTGGGAAAGATGATAGATGTTTTAGCCGCCTCAAACTCTACATCGCAACCGAGCAATTCGCGATACCGACGAGCGTTTTGCGGTCTTGCGAAATCTAACGTAATCCGCTTGTACGCAGGTTGATAGCCCAGCAGGTCCTCTATCTCGCGCTTGAAAGCCGCGGCGGCCATCCCCGTGTTAAGGGCTCTGAGGTCCGATCGGTATTTGTACCCACTGATCGTGACCACTGCGTCGTCCTCGCCTTCGCCTAACTCAGTATCAAAGTACGAAATCGCCAGCCGTGGAAATGTGTAACCGAGTCGAAGTGCAGCTCCTAGCGTCGGACTGACAAGCATCGCATGTCCGCGGACACCATATGCGGTGACCGGGATCGATTGGCCGATCGTGACGCCAATCGACTCGTCGCCTGTTACCCGAAGGGCATTTGCAAAGACAATCAGCTCCTGCGCATGAGATACGACTAACGCGGGCCGAGAGAGATCCGTTGTCGTTATCCCCGACCCCTGGAGGAGATCCGAAACCGAGTACCCTGCGCGCTCGAGCACGCGAACTGCAATGATGATGGTGTGCAATGGGGCGGGACGCCGGCTTGCGAGATCGACGCCGGAGGTTCGTTGGGCCATTCTTATCGACCCTCGAGTCGTTTCCTGAACACGACTTGAACGCCGTAGGCATCGAAGTCGCCGCGTATCCAGCCTCGACGTTGATAGAAGTGGTCAGCGTTGGATCCTGGATCGGTGACGAGTGTGACTTCTTCAACGCCCTTCGATTTCAGCCAATCGAGGGATCTGTTCAACAACTCGCCACCGATGCCACGTCCATGATAGGTCGGGCGGACAAACAGCGCACCGATCATCGGCACGTCGCCCAATATTGGCAGGCACACGCCAGCTGCCACCCCAGTCGACGAATCCGTGCAGATCCACCCGCCTCCCTGGTCTATTTGAGCGACGAGCAGGCTCCGGTCCAGCAAATGGACTTGATGTGGATAAATACGGTTCTCCCGGACCGAAAATCGTACATCGTAGAAATTTCCGAGATCGCTTTCTACCATGGACCTATATGAAAAGTGGGAAGCACTATCTATTTTCAATGTCGTGATCCATTTATTAATGACAGTTGTCAACGAGCGAGACCTGTGCTCGTCGGTGAATAATACGATATCGCCCTTGCGCTAAAATTGTGCTGGCGCGAAGAGTGTCCATTTTGGCGCAAACTGTGCACTAACGCTATTGCGGTGCCGCAGAATCTCGGTAAGCTCTGGTCTGTCCACGGCGCAATACCAGCGCAAAATTTTGGAACCGGGGCCATGAGCATTCTGCGTATTTGGGACACTCCACAAGCAAAAACAACGCTGCATTTCGGATGCTGGCCGGCAGCTATTGTGCTTGCCGTCGGTATTTTAATTCCGTTACTTATTGTGCTTTATGTTTCATTTTGCGAACCGCTCGATTTTGGTGGTGTTGCGTGGACAAAACACTCCTTCGCTGGATATTTCAACTTGATCTTGGACAGGGATTTCGACGGAAATCTGACTTATCGATCTGCGTATCTTCTTGTTTTCACGAGGTCCCTTCTCTTCGCGACAGCTACTACCGTCATTTGCTTTCTTCTCGGGTTTCCGACGGCGCTGTACATCGCAACGCAGGCGGCCAGCCGCAGGTCGCTCTTCCTTCTACTCGTTTCAGCACCCTTCGTCGTAAGTCTCGTGGTACGGGCCTACGGCTGGGTCATTTTGCTGGCGGACGGCGGCATTGTGAACGAGGCAGCCAACCGCCTGCTTGGCCAGGTGACTGGATTGGGGCTGCTGTATACCGATATCGCAACCATGATCGGCCTGGTTTCGATCTTTTTCCCGTTTATGGTTTTGCCGCTCTACGTCAGTTTTCGGGAATTCGATTTCGAAGTTGCCGAGGCAGCATCCACCCTTGGCGCGACGCCGTGGCAGGTACTAACGCGCATCCTGATTCCGGCATGCGCGACGGGTATTCGCGCCGGCGTTGCGTTGATCTTCGTGCCGGCGCTCGGCTCTTATGTGATCCCTGATCTGTTAGGCGGCGCAAAGTCTATGATGATCGGAAATGTAGTCCAGCTCGCCTTCACCTCGGATCGCAACTGGCCGATGGGTGCATCGCTTTCAATTGCCTTGCTCTGCATCGTCGTCGCGGTCACTTGGTTCGCGCGGCGCACGCCGCTCGACGTGAATCAAGGTGGTATCGGTCGAGACGCACGTGTGCCATTTCCGGGCGTCGAATGGATTGCGGTGCCTACAGTTGCGTTTCTGTATTTCCCCATCGCTGCGCTGATCATCACGAGTTTCATCGACGGGCCGTCGGCGCTTATTTTGAGCGGATGGGGCGTTAAGGGTTACCGCGACATCATGGACGACCCCAATCTATTGCGCGCCGCGTGGACTTCGTTGACGTTGGCAAGCGCAACCGTTTGCATCGTGAGCGTGTTGTCCGTCGCCGCCGCGGTCACGATCGGATCGACGCGTGGTCGCGCTCTGACAGTCTTCGAGGAGGCAATGAAGTTGCCGCTCGTAGTGCCGGAAATCGTGCTCGCCGTGGCAACCCTGTTGGCTTTTTCCGTAATGACGATCGAACTAGACTTTGCCACGCTGGTTTTTTCGCACGTCGTTTTCTGCCTTCCCGTCGCGTACATTCCGATTCGCGCGGCGGTGATGAAAATCGATAACGATCTGCTCGACGCGGCCGCAACCCTATCGGCAACACCATGGAGTACTTTCTGGAGTGTCACGTTGCCACTGATCTGGCCAGGTGTGCTGACCGGCGCGATTCTGAGTTTTGTGACATCGCTCGATGATTTTGTTACGTCCTATTTTCTGGGCGGCGCCGGCCTCATCACGCTGCCGACATACATCTACGGCGCATTGAAAGTCGGGCTGACGCCGAAGATCAGTGCGATATCCACTATCGTGATCGTAACGTCCGTCGTACTTGTGGTTCTCAGTGCATTCGTCAACAAAAGAGGTCGGTCACGCGACAGGGACGCTGTACTGCCCCCCGCGCTTCCGACCGCGACCGCGGTTCAACTTTCAGGGAATCTTGGATGAAAAAGCTATTGCTCGCTGCTGCATGCTCGATCGCGCTACACGGCCAGGCCGCGGAAGTGCATTTCGCAAACTGGCCGGACTACTTTCCGACGTCTCTCCTAGCCAAGTTCCAGAAGGAAACGGGAATCAAAGCCACGCTGGATACGTACGACAGCGACGCGACGTTGCTCACCAAGCTGCAGGCGGGGGCCGGAAACTACGATGTGGTCGTCGCCGGCGACTATTACGTGCCAATCCTGGCAAAGGGGGGACTGCTCCTGAAGCTCGACAAGACCCGGCTGCCGAACTCGTCGAATATCAAGCCAGAGTACCTGCATCCGCCATTCGATCCGAACCGGGATTACGCGATGCCGTACACCATCGTGCTGACTGGGGTCTCATATGACAGTGCCCGCGTAGCTGGCGGCACTCTTCCAGATACATGGCGGTCCTTTTTCGAACCGAGCGAGAAGCTTCGCGGGCAGATTGCCGATCTCGATGTTCAGGAGGAGCTCTACATGGCGGCCAGTTGGTATCTTGGTCAGGATGAATGTACGGAGAAGCCCGCGGATGCGAAGCGTGTGCTCGACGTGTTGCTCAAACAGAAGCCGTACGTGAAGGTGTACAGCAACGACGGGACGATTGATCGAATTGCTTCTCGGCAAGTCGTTGTTCAGCAGAATTGGAATGGCGCGACGGTTCGAGCGCAAGAGATGCTCCCATCCATCCGATTCTCATACCCGAAGGAGGGTGTCCGCCTATTCATGGATAGCTTGCTGATCCCGGCCAAAGCGAAGAACGTTGACGCGGCATACACATTCGTGAACTGGATGATGAAGCCGGAAAATATCGCGGTTGTCTCGAATGCACAGAAGTACGACAACGAGATCTCGGGAGCCGAGCAGTTTATGGATCCGGACATCCTTTCGAACCCGGCCATCGTTACCCCGGCATCGCTAAGGGGGCGGTTGCGCCCCTACAAACCTTGTTCGCCGGCGGCCTTGGCATTGCGTAGCAAGGTCTGGGCGAAGCTGAAGGAGTAGTCCCAGGACCCATGACCTTGCGAACCCAGGCCCGGGACGGTTCCGTATGAAAAAACAAGTTGACGAGACTGCTGTAGCAAAATACTATATTTTGAAACTTCAAGATATGACAATGTGACAACCCGGAAGCGAAAATTCGACACTAAGTTAGATAAAGATCGCCGTAGCGATATGTATCCCTCTAAGATGACAGGCTTGTCGATCTTGGAGATGAATTTGAGTCGAATTACGGAGTCCGAGTTTCGAGAGTACGCCCGGGCCGGGGCGATCAAGAACGCTCGTGTCGAGAGAGCTCTTGAGGGCTACATCCTCGTGGTCGAGCTTACGTGGAAAGACGGGCTGCACACGCTTTTCACGACTCGAGATCACCCACGAGCGTGGGCGAGTCTTGATCGTATGGTCAGCTACCTCGAACGCAACGACCTCAAGCTCACCGCATTCGAGCTCGAGTGGGACAAAAAGGGCGGTGACGTAAGAAGGTAGTTAATTAAGCTGCATCGGGAGCGCGCCAACGCTGTCGATTGCCGCGAGCGGTAGAAGCGGCCGTACCGGATGCGCCAACATCCGATACGACCTAACCAAGGTACAGTTCTGAGCGAGAGTGCCCGTGGCTGGTCCTATTATACGACCATATTTGCGATTCCCAGTGGCGTCGACCGCTGGATTTTCGCTATTTATCTTGTCGATTGTTGCCATTTGCTTCGCGCGCAACATACTCGGGGAAATCTCCTGGCGAGGCCTCTCAAGGTCGCGCCTTCGATCGACGCTGTGTGCCGTATCTCGGTTGTCTTGCGTCGAACATCGCCCCCCCACGGTTTGGCTCATCGTACAACACGTCACGAACTCCCCCGGAGTCCCGTCTGGTCACGCGTTTACATCTAGCCGCGTGCCTCGGATAGACCAGACGGGCTTTCGGCCCTCGACAACCATGATCTCGTCGGGGGCCGCTTTCTCTTTTCTTTCCTCTCTCACCACCAGCATTTTCCTTTGTCGGCCCTCACTCGAGGCTGGTGGCTTTGCTGCGGACATGTCCATTACAGGATGTGTGCGCAGCGCTTTTTATTCCATGCAAGTCGCCGTTGACCGGCGCTTGTACTAACACCAACTGACCCGATGATACGCATGAATATCAGCTCACGTCCGATTGGTAGGTTCGTACTACTAATGTTATTGGTGTTCGGACATGCATCAATCGGGCATGCGGCCTGTTGGAATGAGGCGGCCGCTTTGTACAACGTTGACCCGATCCTGCTGAAGGCGATCGGCTGGCACGAATCCCGCGGCTGGAGCGACGCCAAAGGCCCGGTCCTGCCCGACGGAAACCGTGCAATCGGCGTCATGCAGATCAATACGGTCCATCTGCCAACCCTCACGCGCGCCGGGATTCGGAGAGAAGACCTGCTCGACGCCTGCACAAGCGAGAAGGTTGGCGCCTGGGTGCTCGCGAATTGCATCAAGCAATTCGGCCCGACGTGGAAGGCAGTCGGCTGCTACAACACTGGTCCGGCCTCCAGCAACGTCGCCGCGCAACTGCGATACGTGAGAAGCGTGCAGCGCTATTACGCCGCCTATCAGCGCGATGCGGCCAGGGAGCAACAGAAATGATCCGGCTGGTCGTCATTGCGCTATCGCTCTTCATCGGCGCCGCGCATGCCCAGGCGCTTGCGTCATCCAACCCAGTCGCTCGACTGTCGGACGTCGCGCAATTCGGCATGCGGCCCGACGGCGACTTTGTCTTGTGTGACGGACCGGAATGCCCGCAACGGACGCTCAAGCATCTCGCCGTCTCTGCCGTACCACGTTCTGTCTCGACGCCCCTTCCGGCCTATACCGAGTCGCCCGCGCGTGCCCGCTCCCCCGCGAAGCGCGTGCGCCGACACCGGCAGACACCTCACCGCAAGCCCGTGGTGACGTGTACGCCGGCTGCTCGTTCCACCCCGTGACGTCACCTTCATTGAGGAAATCCTATGTCGACGTTGAACCATTCCCCCACGGCCAGCGCAGCCACGCTCGAGGACGAACGCTTCGAACAGCTGCGGCAATGGGCCAAGGCGTTGTTGCTCGTCTGCCTGTTGATCGGGCTGTTGCTTTTCATCTCGCACACCATCGCGGCCGACGGTACCGAGTTCCAGGATGCGTCCACCAAGTTCGAGGGCTGGGTGAAGGGCAACCTCGGCAAGGTGTCAGCCCTCATTTGCGTCGCGATCGGCATGCTCGTCGCCGCGGTCCGCAAGGATTACCAGTGGATTCTCGGCGGCGTCGCGCTCGGCATGCTGGTCGGCATCATCGTCGGGATCATCAACTCCAGCTTCACGGCGACCATCTAAGGGAGGGCCCATGTCAGCCGACGATCTGTCCCACGCCGTGCCCCTGTCCCTCGACGACCCACCCAAGCTGTTGTTCTGGGACTGGGACGTCGCATGCATCGCCATGTTCGGGATCATGTCGGGTCTCGGCACCGGCTATCCGATCGTCGGCTTCCTCCTTGGTATCGGCCTCGCGTGGGCGTATTCCCACTTCTTCAAATCGGACCTTCATCCCGGCATCGCCGCGCACCTGATCGCGTGGATCGCCGGCATGCCGACGCCATCCGACCTGCCACCGACCCATCTTCGCGAATTCAAGGGCTGAGCCATGCGTCCAGACATCGCCAAGAACGAACGCGACAAGCTGACCGACACGATCCGGTTCCACCGAAAGATCATCTCGGGGCAGGCGATCGCCAATGTCCTGCTGGCGTTGCTGGTCGGCTGGACGGTGCTTCACGACACCACGCGGATCGTACCGCCTGAAGTCAAACGCCCTTACCAGATCGGCGCGGGCCAGGCCGATCAGGACTATTTGAGCGACATGTCGGGCTACGTGCTCAGCCTCATATTGACGTCGACGCCGGAGACCGTCGACTACAACAACAGCATCCTCCTCAAGCTGGTAGAGCCCGATCAGTACCCGGTTTACAAGACGCGGTTTGACGCGGCGGCGATCCGCATCAAACGCGAAAAGATCACGACGATCTGGTCACCGCAATCGCAACAGATCTTCGTGGAGGCCAAGCGCGTCATCTGGAAGGGCACCCTCAAGACCTACATCGGGGATCAGCCCGTCTCGACGCTGCCTCACACCTATGTCGTTGAGCTTCCCATCTCCTTTTCAGGACGGACCTATGTTCGCAAAGCCGAGGAAGTGCTGGACAGCACTCGCGCTGCTGCTGGCCGTAGCCAGTAACACTTTCGCGGGAACGGGCGCCGCCCTGTCGGAATACAACGTCTCGATGACCGAGCAGAACCGGCTCGCCATCGACGGCCGAAAGATCACGCAGATCATCCCGAAGCAGAAAGGCGCGCTCACGTACGTCAAGGATCTGGCCAACGGTGTGCTCTATTTCACGTTCGCCGACCCGGACGCTGCGCAGGGCACCGAGTCGCTCTTCGTGGTCGACGACCACAATGACACGTACCAGCTGCTGCTGCAGCCGCGGCGCATGCCGAGCGCCAACATTGTCGTGCCGGCGGTCGGTGGTGGCGAGGTCCGTCGCACTCAAGCGATCTCGACGCGGACGTCGTCGTATCAGTTCGCTATCAAGAGCCTGCTCGAGGAGATGGTCGCGGCGCACGATGACCAGGACGCGCAATTCAGCGCGGCCGTGACGCCCGTCAACCAGATGGTGCCGCTCTGGCAGGAGGCGCAGCTGACGCTCGAGCTGCGCTATACCGAGGACGACCTGGTCGGCGAGCAATACCGGCTGACCAACGTGTCCACCGGCGACATGGTGATTGCCGAGCAGGAGCTGTATCGCAAAGGCGTGCTCGCGATCGTGATCGATCAGCAAACGCTGGCGCCCGGTGACTCGACGGCCGTCTACGTCGTGAGGGGGCGCACCGATCATGAGTGATACCAAGCCGGTCGTCGCGTCGAACGATCAAACCAAGCGCCGGCAGCGCCTGGTCGTGATCGGCGCGGTCGTCGTCATCGTCGCGATCACAGGCGTCGGCCTGATGTTGACCGACGACACCGCGCCTCCGCCGAAACCCAAGCCGATCACGCAGGCAATACAGCAGCCTGGAACGATCGACGATCGCGACGCGTGGCGTGCGAAGTCGGCCGCCACGATGGCCGATCTCGAGCAACGTGTTCAACGGCAGCAGGCCCGTCTTGAAGAGCAACAGGCGGCGATCGACAAGATGGCGTCCGCCGCCGCTGCGCAGCAGGCATCTGCCGCTGTGGCGGCATCGCTTGCGGCCGCGGCATCCAGCGCGGCGGCGACTGCAGGGACGCCGGCGTCGAGCGCGACTGCAGCCACGACGCTCAACAAGCCATTGCCGGTCACCACGCGCGGCTTGGGCGGAAAGCAGGTCCTGCCGCCGCCCGGTGGCACGCTCGCGCAGCGCATCGACGGCAATGACGCAGCGCCACGTCAGCTCGAAATCATCTCGTTCGCCGACGACGGATCCGGCTCGGGCGCCGACAGCTCGAGTTCCGCCGGCTCCAGCGGCGGAAAACAGGAAGTCATCGGCTTTCCGACCGACCCGAAGGCGCGCCGTTACGCCGCCACGAAGGGAACGAGCGCCGCCACCTCGAGCAGCGGGCAAGGCCTCGTCAATATCCTGCCGGCCGGGTCATTCTTCCGCGTCGGCATGCTCAATGGCGTCGACGCGCCGACCGGCGGCCAGGCGCAGAGCGATCCCCTGTCGGTGGACCTGCACGCCCTCGAGGCCGCCAACCTCCCGAACCGCAAGCGCCTTGATCTGCGCGATTGCCGCGTGGTCGCCGCCACCTGGGGGGACCTGTCGTCGGAGCGCATGATGGGGCGCACGCAAACGCTGTCCTGCATTCTGGAGGGCAAGTCCATCGAGATCCCCATCAAGGGCAAGCTGATCGGCGAGGACGGCAAGGAAGGCGTGCGCGGCAGGCTCGTGACGAAGCAGGGGCAACTGCTCGCCAATGCAATCCTGTCGGGAACGCTCGGCGGCATCGGCCAGGCGTTCCAGCAATCGGCCACCGTCACCTCGATCGGCGGTGGCGGCATCTCGCAGACCGTCGACAGCGGCCAGGTCGGGCGCGCCGCAATCGGCGGTGGCGTCGGTTCCGCCGGCCAGATGCTCGCCCAGTACTACCTGAAGGCAGCCGACAAGTTGTATCCGGTGATCGAAACCGACGCGACGCGCACGATCGAAGTCTCGATCACGCAAGGCACGTTCGTCGACGCCTCCACCGCCGCCCTCTTCGATCGACGCGACGGCAGCCGTCGCAGTGGCGATCGCTCCCGGAGATTCTCTGATGACTAATCGTATCCGCCTGAAACGCGCGATTGCTGCCGTGACCGTGGGTGTCCTCGCCGCGTCGACGCTCGCCGCGACCGCCGACGACAGCCAGTCCGTCGCGGCTCACCTCGCCTTGCTCTATCCCAACACGCCGTTCCGGGACGTCAAGCCGGCGCCGGTCGCGGGGCTCTACGAGGTGACGATGGGGCAGAACATCGCGTACACCGACGCGAGCGGCCAGTATTTTCTGTTCGGCCACCTCTTCGACATGCAAAACCAGGTCGATTTGACCGAACAGACGCAGGCGCAGGGCTACAAGACCCGTTTTCCGGCGCAGTTTCTCGATCACGCAATCAAGACCGTGCACGGCAACGGCAAGCGTGTCGTCGCGATCTTTTCCGATCCCGATTGTCCGTATTGCCGTGCTATCGAGAAGGAACTCCAGCGCGTCGACAACGTGACCATCTACACATTTCTCTACCCGCTCGAGTCGATCCACCCCGGTGCGACGAACAAGTCCATCCGCATCCAGTGCGCGACCGATCCCGCGAAGGCATGGCGAGACTGGATGACGAACAATCGGCTGCCGCCCCTGGTGGCGTGCCATCACCCGATCAATGACAACCTGGTTCTCGGTTCACGGCTCGGCGTCACGGGTACGCCGACGCTGATTGCCGAAGATGGCCGGATGCTGCCGGGGGCGGTCTCCGCGACGCAGCTCGAGGCCTGGTTGAACGCCGGACAACGCGTGCCCAGCGCCGGTGATCAGGATAGCGCGGCGACCCGTGCGCCGGCGCAGGGAGTGGCGCAATGATTCCCCGCACGTTCCTGATGGCCTCGGCAACCGTCGCGGTCGTCTCCGCATGCAGTTTCTCCGGCCTCGACGCGGAAAGCAAGTTCGCCTGTAAGGCGCCGGATGGCGTGGTCTGCGATTCGATGACGGGCTCGCTCGCGAACCTGCAGGCTGGCAACGCCCGCGGTACGCGCACGAGCCAGTTGGCCGCCGCCAGTGCGCCGACGTCGAAGACGCCGGCCCAGGGCGCGGTGCTCGCCCGCCCGCTCTTCAGCGGCTCGCCGATCCGCAGCGCGCCGCATGTCGTTCGCGCGTGGATCGCGCCGTGGGAGGACGCCGACGGCGATCTCCACGACCAGAGCTACGTCTACCTCACCACCGATACCGGTCGCTGGCTCGTCGAACACAACCAGCGGCGCATCCGCGACCTGTATCGGCCGACGGTCGGCGGCACCGTTGCGGCGGACGCGAGCGCTTCGCCGAAGGCCGAGCCGCCGTCGGCAGCCGTCGCCCTCGGGTCCGGCGGTGCCGTCCAGGCCGCACAGGGCGAGCTTCTCAAATCGGCGCGCGATGCAATGGACTCGGCCCAGCAGGCGGTAAGGCAAGCGCCGATGTCCGGCGATCTCCTGAAAAACCTCGCGACCGGCATTCGCTCGCCGCAATAACGGGAAGCCCGCCATGAAGATGCCCGACACCGGTGACTGGCTCAAGCAGGCAAGGACCAGGGTCCGCAACGTGGTGCGGCAGTCCGTGCTCGGTGAGACCCCAGAGCACGATCCGATCGACGAAACGCTGAACGTGCCGCAGCAGGATGCTGCCAGCGGCTTTCACGAGATCCTGAAGTACGACCAGTACGACGACACGACCGGGCTCTTCTACAACGACAACTCGGTCGCGTTCGTCCTCGATGTCGTTCCGCAAACCGGCGCCAACGACGAAATGGTCAGTCGGCTGAGCACCCTCTTCACGCCGATTCCCTCGGGAACCGGCGTGCAGTGGTGCTTGTTCGGGAGCTCGCGCGTCGACGACGTGCTCGATCGCTACGAGGATTTGCGGTTCGAGGCAGTCGAAGCCGGCAAGGTCGACCCCCTCTTTCTCGATCTCGCCAGGCAACGCACCCAGTTCATCCGCAGTCGTATGGGCGAGTCGCTTTTCGATGACATGCCGTTCGCGGTTCGGCGCTTTCGCCTGGTGATGTCCGTCACCCGATCCGGCACGCACGACGATCCGATCCTCGTCGAGCAGATGCACGACCTGCAGGCCACGCTGCTGTCCTCCCTGCGCACCGGCAATCTGCCGGCGAGAAGCATGGACGCCGACGCCCTGATCGCCTTCCTGTTCCCGATCTTCAACCCGGAATATCTGTTCAATGACAACCCCCTTCCGGATCTGCGCTACGACCCGACACGGCCGATCAAGGAACAGATCACGGTCGTCGGGCATCGCGCGCGCGTACGAACCACGGAGATCGTCTTCGGTGTTCCGCCGGCCGACAACACCGAGCGTGACACGCGCGTCGCGGTCCGCGCCTTTGGCATCCAGCGCTACCCGGCGGAAAAGCGTCTCTGGGAAATGAGCAACATCATCGGATCGTTCACCGATCCGGAGCTCCAGTATCCGTGCCCCTTCCTGATTTGCGGCGGCGTCCAGACGCTCGAGCGGATCGCCACCGACAACCGGGTACAGCTGAAGGCCGCACGCGCCCAGCAGAATGCCGAGTCGAAGATGGCCAAGTTCCAGGTCAATCTGGCCACGCAAAATCGCGACTGGCGGATGGTGCAGCACCAGATCGCTGCTGGTGGCCAACTGTGCGAGATCTATCACACGCTGTTGCTGTTCGCTCCGAAGGAGCGCATCAACCGGGCCAGTCAGATGGCCATCAACATCTGGGACAAGGTGCGGTTTCGGATTACCCCGTTGCGCATGCTCCATCTCGGCGCGTTCTACGCGAGCTTGCCGATGACGCTCACCAAGGGTGCGTACCGGGATCTGAAGCGCAATCGCTTGATGTCGACGAAAACGACCGTGAACGCCATCGACATGGCACCGGTCCTCGCCGAGTGGAGCGGTCTCGGGCGACCGGTCCTCTTGCTGTATGGCCGCCGTGGCACCATCACGCCAATCGATTTCTACGCCAACAAGCAGGGCAACTACAATCTGTTCGCCACAGGCGTCTCGGGTGCCGGGAAGACGGCGTTCCTGGTGGAGGTGGTCAACGCTTACCGCAGCCTCGGCGCGCGCTGCTCGATTATCGATGTCGGTCGCGGCTACGAGAACGCTGTTGCGCTGATGGGCGGCTCCTTCATCGAATTCAAGCTGAACTCGGACATCTGCATCAATCCGTTCACGTGGGTGGCGGCAGACAGCGAGAACACGTTTGAACAGGAGCTGCGCCTGCTCAAACCGATGATCGGACGCATGGCGTCGCCCGACAGTCCGTTGTCGCCGCTCCAGTATTCGTTCATTGAAGACGCGATCACCGCGGTCTGGGCCGACTACGGTCCGGAATCGAATCCGACGCGGATCGCCGAATACCTGAAGGACAAGATCAAGAACGAGAAGGGCGAAGTCGAGCGGATCGCGTTCGAGCTGTCGCATCAACTGCGGCCCTTCTGCAAAGGCGGTGCGTTCGGGCGGTTCTTTAACGGCAAGGCCAACATCAACTTCGACAACGACCTCACCGCGCTCGAACTCGAGGAGCTGAAGGACGCGCCCGAGCTGCGCCGCGTCGTGTTGTTCGCTGCGACGAACCGCATCACGTACGACATGTACATGTCGCCTCGCAACCTCCCCAAACTCGCCCTGGTGGACGAGGCCTGGCAGCTGCTCGGCAGTGATCCGGAGACCGCGCTTTTCATTGAGGAAGGATATCGCCGGGCTCGGAAGTACAAGGGAATATTCGGCCTCGGCACACAGTCGATCTACGACGCGTTCAAGAACGACGCGTCCAAAGCCGCGTGGACCAACTCCGATTGGAAGATCGTGCTGCGTCAGGACTTGCAGTCGTTCAACAAGATGAAGGCGGAGGGGACCATCTCGTTCTCACCCGCCGTTGAACAGATGATCCGCTCGCTGACCAAGATCGACGGTCACTTCTCGGAGATGGTGTTGATTTCCCCGGAGGGGGAACAGCTGCTGCGGCACGCCCCCGATCCGCTCGCGTTGATGATGGCGTCGTCCACCGGCGAGGATGTCGAGGAGCGTGACCGTCTGCTCGAGCACGGTCATACGCACGCTCAGGCGCTTGCGATCATGCTGGAACGCCGCGGAGGTCGGGCATGAAGGAAGAACCGACCCTCATGCCGAAGCTCGGGGAGCTGCGCGCCGAGCCCGACGCAAGCGCGGAACCGGCGCTTGGCGAAACCGGCACCAGCCACGCCAGGCGCGACATCGCCGGCTACGTCGCCCCCGTTCTCGTCTCGTCGATCGTGACGCTGCTCGCGCTCGCGCCGGTGCTTTACGTGCGCCTCGCCCATCTGCCGAAGCCCGTGGCAACGGTGGATCTGCAGCAACTCGTCGTGCTCGGGCAACAGCGCTACCTCGATCGCCGCAACGTGCAGGCAGCAGCCTCCGTCCCCGACGTGTCGACCGCCACCGCTGCGTCGGTCGAGTTCGCGCGCGACTTGTCGGCGGCAGTCATCGAACTCGGCGCGACGTGCAAGTGCGTCCTGCTCAACAAGGCCGCGGTGCTCAACAGCGACGCAATCACCGATTACACCGACCAGCTGCGGGACAAGCTCAAGCTTCCGGCGGCGACATCAGGAGCCCCGCGATGAACGTCATTGTCGAGTATCCCGAGGATTGCCTGCTTCGGCCGGTCGAGCGCCAGGTGTTTTCCCGGCAGATCCGGAACCTGCTGACGCGCGATAAGGCATACATGCACGACCTGGACGCGATGCGAGCGCGCGTCGGATTGGAAGCAGCGTTTCACAGCTATCAGCGCGAGGAGCTCGCCACGTTGCTCTCGATGGTTCACGAGAACGTATCTGACGAAGTGCGCGACACGCTGCTCGAGCGCCTGGGGAGCTACCTGAACGTCCGGATTCGCCGCGCCGATTACACGCAGGAAACAGCGGATCACGCTGAGCTCGCTGAGCGCGGCGAACCGACACACGCGTGGAGCCTGTCGATTTCCGTCGGAATCGTCATGTTCGCGGTCGGCTTTGGCTTTGCGGCCGCGCTCACACCAACCCATCCCCCACTCAATGCCGGAACACGTAGCGCGGTCGCACCGGAGAGCGCTGCGCATGCCAACCCGATCGCGCAGCCCTTGATCGATTCGACCAGCGACGAATCGGTCGGTGATATCCCGATGCTCAAATTCTCGTTCGAGTCGAGTCGACCGAAGCGAGATCTCGGGGCGTTGCGTGCGCTCATGCCGACCGATGACGGGATGTACACGATCGACCTCACGGTCACGCCGGTCGTCGCTGCGCCGGCCGCAGCCAGCCGGAACGAGTCGCCTGTCCATGCCGGTCGCGACGAACACCAAGAACCGAAAAAGGACCCGCAATGATGAGACTTGCGCTCCGACTGATGTTCGCTCGAGCTCGCGCAATGCGCGCAACAGTGGGCTCGCCCGCCCGCCTGTTCGCCTGCGCTGTGTTGTCGAGCGCCGCGCTGCTCGCACACCCCATCAAGGCAGCAGAAACCTGCCCGGTCCAGGTCGCGTACTCGCCGGACGGATCCGCGGAGGAACTGGTCGTTTCCGCAATCAGCGGCGCACGCCAGTCGATTCGCCTTGCCGCGTATTCGTTCACGTCGCCGTCGGTCGTTCGCGCGCTGATGGCCGCTAAACAGCGCGGCGTCGACGTCGCGGTCGTCGTCGACGAGAAAGCGAACCGCGGCAAAGCGAGCATCGCTGCGTTGAATCTCCTGACGCAGGCGGGCATTCCATCGCGCACGGTTTCCATCTACCCCATCCACCACGACAAATACATCGTGATCGACGGTGCGCAGATCGAGACCGGCTCATTCAACTACAGCAGCGCGGCGCGGCGCAATAGCGAGAACGCGGTCCTGATCTCGCAGTGCCCCGCCGTCGCGCGCAGCTACCTTCAGCACTGGCAATCGCGCTGGTCACAGGGTAGCGACTACGTCCTCCCCTATTGAGGTCTATCCATGGAAACGGCCATCGACGCTTTGCCAATGCACAACGATCGTCATGCGGACGGATTGCATCCGGCAGGTGCGGGTGCGGTCACACCGTCCGAGGCGGCCTTGAATCAGCTGCTCGACTTCATCATCACGTCCGGAGAACATGCCGCGCCGCTGCCGCCCCAGGATGTGTTGGCGCAGCGCCTCGACGTCAGCCGGGTCGTGGTCCGCGAGGCGGTCGTACAGCTGATCGCCCATGGCATGCTCACCGCCTCGCCGCGACGTGGCACGTACATCACCGAACGTCGCAAATGGCGCGTCGTGAACCCGAACGTTCTGCACTGGCGCGCCCAATCGAAGCCGGATCGCGCCGCGCTCCTCGACGAACTCGCGGCGATCGCCACCCTGATCGGCCCGTCGGCCGCGGCCGACGTCGCGGTCCACGCGGACGATGCCGCGATGGAGCGCATCCTCGCCACGTGCGCCACCCGGTGCGCTGCGCGCGACGGCCGGACGTTTCGCGCGGCGTGCTCGAACCTGTACCTCGCGGTCTTCTCGGCCTGCAAAAACTCCCTGTTCTGTCAGTTGGGCGCCCTCGCGGTCGAATGGTGGGCGCACGGCGGAACTGACCCGGATCTGGCGTTCGATGTGTCCACCATCGAACTGACGCGCCTGGCCGTTCTGGAAGCCGCGTGGCGCGATCGCGACGCGTCGGCCGCGCACGACGCCATGCGCGAGCTGGTGGCCGTCGACTATTGCAACGGAGCGAATCGGCATGCCTGACGGACTCGATACCCCAAAGGCACCGCCGGTCCGCGGACGAAATCTCCTGTCGATCGGCTGGACGATCGTCGGCGTGCTCGCCATCGGCATCGCCGCGTGCGCGCTCGTGAAGATCGGGCTGACCGGCGCGCTCGGGTGCCTGGTCTTCGGTGCGGGCGCTATCTGGGCCGGTCACAGATCCCGGCGCTGGGAGTGATCATGTCGCTATCCGCCCCCTCTCTCGACGCACGCATCGCACGCCGGACGCTGCGATACCGGATCGTGCGCTTCGTCCTCATCGGCTCGTGCCAATGGCTCGCGCTCGGTGCGTTCGCCTGCTGGGCGCTGACGCCGTGGTTCGATTTCTCGATCAACCTCACGCAGAGCTTGCCGGGCACGCTCTACGTGACGCACATCGGCGCACCGGTCAATCGGGGCGACCTGGTGGCGTTCTATTGGCATGGGGGCGCGACCTACCCGCAGGGCGTTGTGTTCATCAAGCGCGTGATGGGCGTCGCCGGCGACGTCGTGACCGTGCGTAACGGCGTCTATTACGTGAACGACACCCGGATCGGCGTCGCCAAGCCGCACACGCGCGCGGGCGTCCCGCTCGCGCCCGCTCGGCCCGGCGTGATCCAGCCTGATTCGTACTTTGTCTCAACCCCGCACCCGGACAGCCTCGATTCCCGCTACGCGCTGACCGGTAATGTCCCGCGCTCGGCCATTCAGGGGAGGGCCTATGAAGTCTTCTGAACGGTTCCCCGCATGGCAATGCGCGCTCGCGCTCGTGCTGGCCGCCGCTACGGCCGACAGCGCATGCGCCGGCATGCTCGGGACGGTCGGTCCGACCTACCCGATCGCTGAGCAGAGCGCGGTCGACCAGATCCTTGCGCACCTGCGCAAGAAGGCCCAGACGGGCGAGTTCGCCCGGCTCCAACAGGAAGCCGTGCGCCGATCGCTGAACAGCGCGCGCAATCCCGCGCCCGTCGACGGCATCCGGACGGCGACCGCTCGCAGCGAGCAACTGATCGATCCAACCGTCACGTATGCCGAACCGGTGCGCACGGACGACGGCCGCATCGTGATCCCGGCGGGGACCAGGGTGAATCCGCTTGACATCATGCCCTTCACCGAGACGCTCGTGTTCTTCGACGGTCGTGATCCGGAGCAAGCGGCGGCGGTGGCCCGGCTGCTCGCGCGCTCGAACGCGCGGGTCAAACCGGTGCTGATTGCGGGGTCCTGGCTCGACCTGACCAAGCAATTCAAGACACAGGTCTACTTCGATCAGAACGGCACGTTGTCGCATCGCTTCGGCATCTCCGAGGTGCCGGCGCTGATCCGGCAGCAAGGCAAGGTGCTGTCGCTTTCCGTTGTGCCGGCGCGGGAGCTGAACTGATGCGACACGCCACGCCATCGTGCGCCACCCTGCTCGCCGTGCTGCGCCGCGTCGCGCTGCTCCTGATGCTCGGGTCTTGCTCGCTCGCCACGCACGCGCAGAGCCTGAACTGCAACGGCAAGTTTGCGAACCCGATCACCGACATCTGCTGGAGCTGCGTGTTTCCGATCTCGCTCGGCGGCACGCCGATCATCACGGCGGGCCAGGAGGACACGTCGAACCCGAGCGGATTGCTGTGCACCTGCGGCCCGGTGGTAGGACTCAAGATCGGGTTCTGGGAGCCCGTGCGGCGCGTCGACGTCACGCGTGTGCCGTACTGCTTCGTGTCGCTCGGTGGCGTGAAGATCGACCCCGGCATTCGCGCGCCCGAAGGCGAGATCCGGCAGCAGCAGGATCTGACGAAGCAATCCCGCTACCAGGTCCACTGGTATCTCGACCCGATCCTCTTCTGGCTCGAGGTACTGCTCGATTTCTCGTGCCTCGAAACCGGCAGCTTCGACGTCGCCTACCTCACTGAGATCGATCCGACCTGGAACGACGACGAGCTCACGATGCTGCTGAACCCGGAGACCTTCCTGTTCGGCAACCCGATCGCGCAGGCCGCGTGCGCGGGCGACTGCGTGCTCTCGAGCGCCGGGTTCGGCAGCAACGCGCTGTTCTGGTGCGCCGGTTGCAATGGGTCCATCTACCCGTTCAACGGCCACGTGCAGGCCCACATCTCTCACGTTCAGGCGAGCTCGCTGCTGGTTCAGCGTATGACCGCCAAGTTGCATCGCGAAGGGCTGATGTGGGGCACCAGCGGTGGCGACGCGTTGTGCGGGCCGACGATCCAGCCGGTCATGGACAAGTCCCAATACAAGTACCAGATGCTCTATCCGATCCCGGAGACGACCAAGATCAACGGCCGCTGCTGCCAGCCCTACGGCCGCACCACGGCGATCTGGGGCGCCGGCAAGAGCTACCCGTACAAGGGCGAGGACTTCTCGTACATGGTCTTCCGCAAGAAGAACTGCTGCCTGGGGGTACTCCCATGATCAGGAATTCGATCGCAGTGTGCATCGTATTGACGGCGATGTCGTCGTCGGCGCCGGCGGAACCAGGTACGCAGCGCGGCATCGTCGCCGATTCACCGTTCCCGACCGTAAGCGCGAAAGATCGGATGCCGGCGGACGAGCGTATCCGCGCCGAGCAAGCGCGCATCGAGCGCGAACGCAAGCAGATGTTCGGCGACGTGCAACCGGCGCCGAACGCATTCCCGAATATCGCGACCCCGGCGCCTTCGCACGTCGATCCGCTGTCCATTGCTCGGCGTTACGAGGCGCGCGCCGGGCAACGCAAGCAGGGAGAGCTGCTCGCGTTCGCCAGTCTGTCGATGCCGGCCGAGTCGCTCAAGCGGTTGGTCCGCGACACGGCACGCGTTGGCGGGGTCGTGGTGCTGCGCGGGTTCAAGGATCGCTCGTTCAAGGCGACGGCCGCCGCCATCCAGGCGTTGGGCGTCGACACATCGGCCGTGCAGATCAATCCGAACGCGTTCAAGCAGTACCGCATCAGCGCGGTGCCGACGGTCGTGCTCGTCAAGGCCGACCACGTGCTCGATCTTGACGCCGAAGGTTGTGCGCTGCCGGAGAACTTCGCCGGCATCTCGGGGGATGTGACGTTGCCGTACTCCCTTCGCGAGATTGCCCGGCGATCGCCGGCCTATCAATCGCTCGCGACCCGGATGCTCGCGAGCCTGGGGGAGCACTGATCATGCGCCGCTCGCCATTCGTCGGATATCGAACACGGTTGTCGCGCGCTGCAGCTTTCCTCGTGGGTCTCGCGTTGTCGGCGGCGTTCGCGCAGTCGACGCCGGACGCGGCGTTCCAGGCAGGCAAGGACTTTGCCCGTGGGGGCAAGGACGCCGCCGCCGGCGCCGTGAGCACGACGACCGGTCAGCAGAACCTGCCGTACTACAACACCAACGCGCCTGAATCCAGCCAGTTCGGTAACGGTCGGGGTGCGGTCGGCGCCGCCGGGTCGCAAAAGCAGATCAGCTGTCAGGGGTATCGCGCCGGCTCAGCGTTCGACCAGCAGGATTGCGACGCGGTCAACTTCATGACGCGCAATCCCACGGAGCGGACGAAATTCAAGATCGACAAGAACAAGGACCCGATCATGACCGGCTCGCGCGACCTGATCAAGAATCCGGGCGCGGCGGCCGGGAGTTCCGCGCAGCAATGCCACGTCGAGCAGACCACGATTCCCGGCAAGACCGTCACCGAGACGTGCACCGACAGCATGACCGTCGACAACCAGTCGTGCTCGAAGGTGCTGTCCGTCGACGTCCAGATGAGCTGCCAGCAGAACGAGCTGATGCAGGCGCTGGACCTTCCGCGCAACGCGGTGGACCACGTGAAGATCTTCGCGAAATGCGATATGGCGGCCCAATCCAGATCGTATATCGAGATGACAGCCGACGCATTCGGTATCCGCGGCGGCCAGGTCCGAAATGCCTTGGTGAAGATCCCGAAGGACGTCGCCACGATCCCGGCGGACCAGTGGGTGACGACCGCAGGGAACCGGACCGGCTACCTGCTCGTGATGACGCACCCGGACTGGGAGTACCGCATCCGTGACGTGCCCGTGTACATCCTCAGGGATTCTCTCGGATGTCAGCCGGGATCCACGTCCTGCTCGTATCACATCTACTGGGAATGGGCCGAGCGCCAGTACGACTGCGACACGGATGGCAACTGCGCGTTCCGTAACGACGTTTTGTCGTCAAACGAAGGAATCGCGACTGGCGTGATCGGCGTTACGTCAATCACGGACCACTGGGATAACCAGTGCCTGTATCTCGAGTCCCGTGCGCACTAGGCCCGTCATGACCACACCGAACCCTCTCCTTCTCCGCGCCCGACATGGCCTCGCACGCGCCGCGTGGGCCGTCACAGCGGTGCTGGGGCTGTTCATGCACACGCCGGCCGCAATAGCCGATCCGTCGTGCCAGAAGCTCAGCGAGATTTGCGTCGACGGCCCGTCGACGAAGAACGTCTCGGGCGTCGACGTCACGCGCGCGTGCTGGCGCTACACCGCGACGTACCAATGCCGCTCGGTTAGCGCCGCAAGCGACTGCCAGCCGCTGCGGGATCGGGGCTGCGGCCAGATCGGCACCCAGTGCATCGCCCGCGCCGATGATGGAACGTGCCTGACGCAGGAGAACACATTCCTATGCAAGACGTCGCCGGACCAGGTCGTCAACCAGACGGTCTGCGACAAAGGCACGTTCTGCCAGAACGGGGTGGGCTGCTTCGATACGAGCTCGCCGCAGGACAAGGATTTCGGCAAATCCGTGGCGTACCTCGAAGCGGTCCGCGAAGCCGGCGTCTACGGTGTCAACCCGAACTCCGTCGAGATCTTCAAGGGCTACAAGGAATCCTGCAGTCTCAAGGGCGTCGGCGGCGCCACGCTGTCGAACTGCTGTCAGTCGAATGACGGCGGCCAGGCCTTCATCAACTACGCAATGCTGGCGGTCGGCGCCGGCAAGGCGATCGCAACCGGCTCCAAGTACCTGTACGACGGCCTCTACCAGACCGTCGACAGCACGCTGATGAGCAAGGGCGTCGGCGCGGCGAACAGCGTCACGTCGATCTTTACCGGCAGCGGCTTCACGCCCACGTTCGGTGCGTACGGCTTCACCTTCAGTTTCTCGTTTTCGTCCGGGTTCACGTTCGTCGGGTTCGATCCCTCGTCATTTGCGCTGTCGATCGCCATCCAGCTCGTGCAGATGTGGCTGCGTTGCGACACGGCCGAGCAGACCCTGTCGCTCAAGCGCGGCCAGAACCTGTGCGTGCACGTCGCCACTTACTGCAGCAAGAAAGTGCTCGGCGTGTGCCTCGAGCGAAAACAGGACCACTGCTGCTTCAACTCGATCCTTGCGAAGCTGATCAACCGTCAGGGCCGGGCGCAACTCGGCATGCCGATGGACCAGTGCGGCGGATTCAACCAGAGCCAGATCTCGCAGCTGGATTTCTCCACGATCGATTTCTCGGAATTCATTGCTTCCATCGCGCCGAAAAACCCCGATCAAGGCGCCATCACCGGAAA
This sequence comes from Burkholderia humptydooensis, assembly GCF_001513745.1. Classification (NCBI taxonomy): domain Bacteria; kingdom Pseudomonadati; phylum Pseudomonadota; class Betaproteobacteria; order Burkholderiales; family Burkholderiaceae; genus Burkholderia; species Burkholderia humptydooensis. The sequence goes on from NZ_CP013381.1 coordinate 68,532, forward strand.
CGTTCAGAAGACCGTGAACGACAAGGTGAGCGGTTACTACGGAAACGGAGACTGAAGATGAGCGACCGCACCCAGGCACTCGCATTCGAGCAGCTCCACGAGTTCACCGCGCCGGCCGCCCCCGCGGCCCCCGGCGGGGATATCGAGGCGTGGACCAACGGCGCGCGGTTCGCGCTCGCCGCGGTCGCGCGCGCGACGCTCGATCCGCTGACGGTGGCGCTCGAAGCGTGCGCCGCCGAGCAGGCGCGCTGCGTGGCGGCGCAACAACTCGAGTCGCCGCCTGAGCGCGACACCCTGCCGGATACGGTGCGGGCCGCGATCCGGACGATCGACCTGCAACTGGACTTGATCGCGGCGCGCGCGCCGGGCAAACGCGTCGACAAGGCGCCTGTCGTGCGTACGCTGACCCATCTCAAGGCCCGCCTGGAACGGGCGGTCTCGGCGACGCCCGGCCCTGCCACGGAGGTGCGCGATGACCACTAAAACTCGGATCACCCTCCCACGCGACATCGCCGTCTGCATCAGCTGCGGTTGTGACGATTTCCATGCGTGTTGGGACGACGCGCACGAAAGCCCGTGTTTCTGGGAGCGGGTCGACTACGGCGCAGGTCTTGGGGTATGCAGCGCCTGCCCGGAGCGCGCCAGCGCCTGGGACGCCAGTGATCGCACAGAGCGCGTGCCCGCCGGGGGCCTCGACCAGTCTGATCCCGACAGCCATCTGGATTTCGTTCCCGGGACGAGCGCGTCTTCGACGACGCGACAAACGGGAGGCCTGGACGCCGCTCGGCGCAACGCGGCATCCGTGTCCGATGCGGCCGCCACTGACGACCGTGCCGGACGTTTCCATAACGGGAGTTCATCGTGAACCACTTCTCTGCTTCATTCGCCCCGCACCCTGACGTTCAACTCGCGCTGATGATGTTGATCCGGCATGTGCACCGGGTTGCTGCCTCGCAAGCCGCTCGCGTTGCGTCCGGGGACGCAACGGCAGCGCAGGCGTGTGCTGCGGTGATCCGGCACGGCACGTCGCTGGCGGTCACCGCGCACTACTTCGGCGCCGACGATATCGCCGATGCGATTGCGGCGGTCACGGATCGGGAGGCAGCACGCCTGAACCCGGCGTGGTGCGATGCCGAACCGTCAGCGGTGGCGGCTGGAGAACCTGCATGAGCATGCTCCGCCACTGCCCTGCTGCTCAGGTGTTCCCCGTGCTTGCCCTGCTTGCTTGCATGGCCGCCACGCCGACGCGCGCGCAGGTCGACGGCCAGGTCGTCGACACGCCGCTGCTGCTCATCGCGGATGCGATCCACATCGGCCATGCGCACGGCATCGTAGCAGGACCGATCGCCGAGCAGTTCCGGCGCCAGTTCAATGCGTCGGGATTGCTGACCGTCGATGTCAGCACCGTGCGCGCGCTCCGCAATCCCGAGTGCAAGCGGCTCAAGCTCGTCTGGTCTCAGGCGGGGGCGCGCACGCCGAACGGGCTGGATACGGCGGTGTTGACCACCGAGATGAACATTTGCGCCGACGGCAGCCCGCCCGGCGACTCGGAGTGAGCGATGCGCATCCAACCTCACGTCGCTGTCGCTCCGCTTCTTGTTGCGCCGCTCATCGCGCTGGCGGCGCCGGCGCAAACCAATCCGCTCGACTACCCGTCGATCTGGCAGTGCGACGCCGGCGACGGTGCGGACAACAACGCGTACGCTCCGCGCTTCAATTGGTATTGCGACCTCAGGAAGCCGGCGCCCGAGCAGGCCGAGGCGCCGCCGCCTGCCTCGGAACCGCAGTCCGCGCCGAGCGAGCGCATCGAGATCCCCGACATCAAGACGGCCGAGCAGATGCGCAGGGAGCTCTCGCGCCGGCTCGACGTCGCGACGATGGAGCCGACGCCCGATCACATTCGCGATTACCTGCAGCTCTGGCAGATGACGCAGGAGAAAGGCGCCGTGTTCGCGGACAACTGGCGACGGGTGGTTTGGCAGGATCCCGCGCTCGACTACACGCTGACGCGGCCGGCCAACAACGCCGCGATCAAGGTCTACGACGCGAAGCGCGACGCCGACGAGGAATCGCAGCTGCGGGCGCTGGCCAAGGACCACGGCCTGATCTTCTTCTTCCGGTCGGACTGCCCGTATTGCCACGCGATGGCGCCGGTGATGCGCATGCTTGCGGACAAGTACGGCATCGACGTGCTGGGCGTCACCGTCGACGGGCGCGGCATCGACGAGTTTCCACATCCCGCTGACGGCCGATCGAAAGCCGCCGCCTGGGGTGTCGAGCGGGTGCCGGCGCTCTTCATCGGCTCGAAGCAGACGGGCGATCACGCGCCGATCGGTTTCGGCGCGATGTCGCTGTCCGAGATCGTAAACCGGATCTTCGTGCTGACCGGCACGAAGGCCGGCGACAACTTCTGACGAGAGGACGCGATGAGAGACTGGATCGATCACTGCCATTTCGGCGACTGTCGCGAACTGATGCGCGTCATGATCGCCGACGGCGTGAAGGTGCAGACGATCGTGACGAGTCCACCTTACTGGGGGCTGCGCGACTACGGCGTCGACGGGCAAATCGGACGGGAATCGACACTGCGCGAGTTCATTGACACGCTCGTCGAGGTGTTCGACCTCGCCCGCCAACTGCTCGCGGACGACGGCACGGCATGGGTGAACATGGGCGACAGCTACGCAGGCTCGCGCGGCGGTGGTGCGCCGTCGGTGACCTCCACGCTCGCCGGCAACGGGCACGTTGGAGGCGGCCCGAAGCTGCGGGGGATCACAGCGGGACGCCGTCGCGACGACGCGCCCGTCTCGCGCTTCGACGTCCGTGTCGAAGGGCTGAAGCCGAAGGATCTCGTCGGCCAGCCGTGGCGCCTCGCCTTCGCGCTGCAGGACGCCGGCTGGTATCTCAGGCAGGACATCGTCTGGTGTCTATCTGGCGGGGCGTGGGTCTACCGGTTCAAGTCTGGACCGCCAACGCGACCCGAACACGACGTGCTCGAGAACTTCATGCCGGCCTGCGCGCCCTGCAACATCGACAAGCACGCCATGCCGCTTGAGGGATGGCGCGCAAAGCTGAGTCGCACGCTTGACGTCTTGAATCGCAACTATCCCACCTACCGCCATGCGCGTCGATTCGGCCTTCTTACTGAGACGCCGGCGCCGATCATCTTCTACTTCGAGCGCGTCGCGGCCGATGCCGGCGGCGCAGGAGCGAGTCGATGAGCCGCCTGACCAAAGCGCAGCGCGAACAGGTCCATCAGATGTTCGGTGGGCAGTGCGCGTACTGCCGAACGGCGCTATCCGTTCACTGGCACTCCGTCCATTCAAGTGGGAGCCGTCACGTGAGTCGACATATCTTTGATCGCCTTCTTCGGCCATGGGGACCGCGCCGCGAGACCGGCTGCGTGTCGCCCAGCGCGCTCTCGCTTGACGTTGTGGAGCGCGGTATCTGGCCGCTGGTACAGGCACTCAATCAAGTCGATGGCGTCCGCACGATTGCGTCGTGTCACGGTCACCGTGGACCCGGTGTATTGACTTACAACGGCAACCCCTACGTGTATTTCGAGGGACCGGCCACATTTGCGCTTGCCCTTTCAGAACACATCGACTGTGCCTACTCGCGAGAAAGGCTCATTTACCGTTGGCGAGTCGGGGGGCAAACGCATCCGGAACTGGGCCAGTGCATTTACCTGTCGCTCGATAGCCGTTTCTATCTGCGCGGAAGGCTCGCACGTGACCTAGCGTGGCTGACTCAGCATGTCGCGAGTCAAATCGGCCATGGTAGCGATGCCCCCGTGCGTGATGAACCAGATCATTGCCAAGAAGACGATAAACGTCATCACGAATTTCTTTCGACCAGCACGTCTTTTATTACCCAGCGGATCTTCGCGTCCGCAGCCTGGGCATGGGTTCTTGATGCTCGGGTCAAGTGGGCGGCGGCAATTCGGATTTGGCAAAGATACCGGCTGCTCATTGGTGGCTCCAGGAGACAAAGCTAATGAAAAAGACGACTCTCGACGAGAAAAGCATCCCTGAATCCCGTTCCCGGAAACGGGCGCCGGCACTGACTCCCACCGAACGCACTCGTCGCTTTCGCGACCGGCTGTCGAACGCAGGGGGCGCAAGGATTGATCTGCACCTGGCTCGCGCCGTGGCGGATCAGCTTGCCAATGAATGTGATCGCACCGGTGAGACCTTGCAAGCGGTCGCCCATCGGCTCATTGAGCAGGCACTGCGCTCACGTAACGAGGAGGGCTCATGAGCGGACTCGTTCGAGAAACCGGTGCACCGGTCGTCTTCCATTTCGAGCGCGTCGCTGCAGACGCGGTCCTTTCAGGAGCTGTCCAATGAACTCGCCTAACCAATATCAACTGATCCCCTGCCCGTTTTGCGACCGTGATGCCGTGATGCGGGTGTCCGAGGGGAAATTCGGCGGAAGCTGCGTCGATCTCGCGTGCCCCGGCTATCAGATGGCACTCACCTTCAACGATCTCACCACTGCGGCGGCCGCCTGGAACCGACGCGCCGGGTCGCTGCATCCGGACGATGTCGCCGTCGATATCTTTGCCGCCCGGATGAAACGGAAGCTCGCCAAGAAGCGGGGCGAGGGCCGAGCCGGATGGAATGACCCGGCGAGCTGCCACATCAGCACGCTCGCGCGATACCTCGTCGAGCACATTGGCAAGGGGGACCCGATCGACGTCGCCAACTTCGCAATGATGCTTCACCAGCGCGGCGCGGACAACGGCGTTTTGCCAGCGGCACTCCATGTCTACATGGAGCCCTTCACGTTCAAGGAGATCTGATCATGGCGCGCTTCAGACCCGTCCCCACGGCCAACGAACTGCTCGCGGTGATGCACCCGGGCGTTGCCTATGCGCCGTATGTGCTTGCCAGCCAGTTCAACCTGAAGGCGGAGCGCATTCGACCGCTGCTCGACGAGATGCTCGCGGCCGGTCAGCTTTCACCGATTCACGTGTCGAACTCGAGATCGTGCAACGTGTGTATCGCCGGTACCGAGCCGCGCCCCGCCGCTTCCGACGAGAAGTATGTCGGTGTGCCGGCCGCGCCGCGCCGGTATTTCGTGATGACCGGCGACCTGAACGCGTACGCCGCCGAGCTCAGGCGTCGCGCGGACCTCTGCATGATGGTGCGGCGATGAGCGAGAACAGCGAGATCGAATGGACCGACCATACCTGGTCGCCATGGGAGGGATGCCAGAGGGTCAGCCCAGGGTGTGACCACTGCTACGCCGAGTCGATGAACCGGTGGTTGCGCCGGGGCGAGAACTGGGGACCCGGTGCGCCGCGACGCCCGTACGGCCGTCGGCATTGGGACAAGCCGCTGTGGTGGAACGAGCGAGCGCGCGTTTCCGGCCGACCCGTCAAGATTTTCCCGAGCGTGTGCGATCCGTTCGACAACGCGGCGCCCGCTGGCGCGCGCCCGGCGTTCGGCCAGTTGATCCTCGCCACGCCCGCACTAACGTGGCTGCTGCTCACCAAGCGCATCGGCAACGCCGGCACGATGCTGGCGGAAATGTTCCCGGGCGGCACGCCCGGCAACGTGTGGCTTGGCGCGACGGTGGTCAACCAGGACGAGGCGGACCGCGATATCCCGAAGCTGCTCACCACGCCGGCTCGTATCCGGTTCCTGTCGATCGAACCGATGCTCGGTCCGATCGACCTCGAATCCGTGCGGTGGCCCGGCCTCGACGGGCATCGCGTCGACGTGCTGCGCGGCGGCTACTGGAACGAGGCGCCGTACGTCATCGGCGCGCGATCGGCCGCGCTCGATGCCCCGAAAGGCGGGTTCACGAATCATTCGGACTTCCCGAGCACGATCGACTGGGTGATCGCCGGCGGTGAAAGCGGGCGCAGTGCCCGCATCACGCACCCCGTATGGGTGCGTCGCCTTCGCGATCAATGTCATGGGGCCGATGTGCCGTTCCTCTTCAAGCAATGGGGACAGTGGATGCCGGGGACCGACGCCAGCAACGAGCAGATCGAGGTCGCTCGGTCCGGCAAGTGGATTCAACTGTCCGGTCATGTCCATGACGGGAACGACCCCGCAGCGTTTGCCAACGGCGACGCCCACATGCTGAGTGTCGGCAAGAGGCTCGCCGGGCGCATGCTCGACGGCGTCGTCCACTACGCGTTCCCGGACTCGGCGCCGCGCTTCAGCACCGTCGACAGCGTTGCGGCTCCCCGGGATCTCCCGGCGCGACGCGTCATTCCTATCGTTGGAGACCGCCATGTCTAAGGGGCTCCCGGTCATGGCGTATCGCCTCTCCCGTGGCGCGCAGCGCTGTCTGCAGGCCGTCATCGCCGCGCTCTCCCTCGCCTGCCTCGTCTATACGCAGCCGTCGGCCGCGATGTCGATGCAGGACCTGTTCAACAGCGTCAATGCGATGGGTAACGTCACGGGCCCCGGGGCGCTCCAGGGCCAGACGATGGACATGTTCTCCGGTGGCTCGCTCTTCATGCGTATGCCCCGGCGCACCTATCAGGTCGCGTCGATGACGCCGCCATCGTGGAACGCCGGCTGCGGCGGCATCGACCTGTTCATGGGCGGCTTCTCGTTCATCAACAAGGAGCAGTTCGTCGCGATGCTGCGCAACATCGGCTCCAACGCGCTCGGCTATGGCTTCAAGCTGGCAATCCAGAACCTGTGTCCGACGTGCGACAACGTGATGCAGGCGCTCGCCGCGACCGCGCAGCAGGTGAACCGGCTGAACATGGATTCGTGCACGGCGGCCAAGGGGCTCGTCAATGCCGCCCTGCCCGACACCTGGACCCGTGGCAAGCAGGACGCCGCCAAGAACTTCGGGGTCGACAGCAACATCTTCGAAAACATCACCGACGCCTGGACCAACGTGATGGATGACGAGTCCAAGGCGAACGACGTGATCGACAGCGTCAAGAACAGCAACCCCCAGGCCAAGGATGTGCTCCCCACCGGCAATGTGGTGTGGAAGGCGCTCAAGCACGTCGACGGGATGACGGACGAGGACCGGATGGTCCTGATGTCGCTGGTCGGCTCGATGATCTTCCCGACCGATTCGGGCACGCCACAGACCCCCCGTCCGCTGATGCCCACCGATATCGACGTCGCCACGCTGATCGGCAGCGCCATCGACAAGGGAAGCAAGGTGAACGTGCCGATCTGGCGGTGCGACACGACGACCGACGACGGGTGTCTGCATCCGTACCCGGACAACCTGAGCACGGACAGCTTCTACACGATGGTCGAGAACCGCATGACGAGCATCGCGGATCACATCGCCAATCGCTCGCCCCACGACAACGTCGACCAGGTCATCGCGTTCCTGAACACGACCGACCTGCCGGTCTACAGCATGATCGCGACCGGCACGCGTTACGGCAACACATCATTGAGCGACGGTGCGATCGCGACCTACGTCGATCTGGTCGCGGCGAAGTACGCGGAGGTGTACATCCGCCGATGCGTCAAGGATCTGCAGGAAGCGATCGGCAAGTACATGGCGCTCGCCGACGCCACCCAGGCGGATTCGCTCAAGGAGATTCAGCCCCAGATGGACCGGGTCACGAATCTCGCGCACCAGGCCCTGATGAAAGCGTATTCGCAGACGGTGAGCACCCACAACATCGCACTCGAGCTGCAGGCGATGGAGCGGGCCGTCGACGCCAACCTTTCCGAGACGCTGCGCAATTCGCTCGCGTTCGGCAAGAGCCTCAACTAGCGGGGTTCACATGGGCATCGAGATCCAGACCTGGTGGAACGTCGACACGCTGTACTACGTGTTGAACGCGGTCGCGGCGACGATGATGAGCAACGGCTACAGTGGGCTCCTGAAGTTCGTGTTCATCATCGCGCTGATGATCGGGCTCTTCGGGTACGTCGGGCGCCAGTTTGAGCTGATGATGTGGTTCATTCAGGCGCTGATGTTCGTGACGATCCTGAACCTGCCGATCGCGCGCGTCGCGCTCGTCGATCGCACCGGCCTTGAGCCGCCACGGACCATCGATCATGTCCCCGTCGCGTTGGCCAGCGTCGCGCAGGCGAGTTCGCTCGTCTTCAACTACCTGACCCGCACTTACGAGACCGTGTTCGGGGTGCCGGATGATCTGGGGCTCGAGAAAGGCGACGTCGGCTTCGGTCACCGGATCCTGCGGCAGGTCAATTCCGCCGTCGTGCGCGATCCGGGCTTGCGTGCCGACCTGATGCAGTTTTTCAAGGAGTGCACGAAGTACGACATCCTCGACGGGGTGATCACGCCCGATCAGATCGTCGCTGGGACCGACACCTGGAACACGATCTTCAGCAACACGAGCCCGGCGCGCTTCGTCACGTACAACGTGCTGACCAACACGCCCAAGACGGACACGTGCGTCGCGGTCGCGCAGGTGCTGAAGGCGCGCGTTGATAGCGCGGTGACCAGCGCGCAGCAGTTCTACGGTCGCCAGGCGTTCCCCCAGGCCAGTTCGGACGGACTCGCGCAGCAGATGTTCCTGTCGACGGTGTCGACGTCCTATTCGTGGTTGCTCGACGCATCGGCGTCCGCGTCGGACGCGATGAAGCAGGCGATGTTCAACAACGTGTGGCGCGACGCCGGCACCGCGATGGCGCGCGCACACAACGACCCGGCCGCGATCGCGGACACCAACGCGCTGATCGCCGAGGCGGAAGCGGCGCGCCAGGCGAACGGCTCGAACAGCACGCTGAGCCTGCTCGGCCAGGAGACGATCCCGCACATGCGCAACTGGATCGAGGCCATTTTGTACGCGCTCTTCCCGGTGGTGGTCGCGCTGATGGTCCTGGTGCCGGCAGAGGCCGCCAAGCGGGTGCTCGCCGGCTACTTCATGGGGCTGGTCTGGATCGGCCTCTGGCCGGTGCTGTTCGCGATCATCAACCACCTGTCGCTGATCCACCTCCACAGCAAGCTCGCCGCGCTCAAGCTCGCGAACGGCGTGCCATTCCAGCTGAGCAACGTATTCGACGCCACGATCGTCGACGAGCAGGCGATGATCGGCTACATGGTGGTGCTCGTGCCGTTCATTGCTGGCGCGGTCGTGAGAATGGCCGACGGGCAGATCTACGGGCTGGCCGACCGGATGATTTCGGGTTTCAGTTCGGCAGGCGCGCGTTCGGGCGCGGCGATCGCGGGCGGCAATTACAGTATGGGGCAGTCCGGCATCGACACGTCGTCGGTGAACACCACCACGATGCAGAAGTTCGATAGCGGCTTCGCGTCGAGCAGCGGCAGTACCGCCATGCAGCTCGCCGACGGCAGCACGCTGCGGGTGTCGAGCAACGGGCGTGCCGCGCTCGATCGCTTCCAGGAACACATGCTGCAGAGCATGGTCTCGGCTGACGAACGCTCGATCGGCCGCAGCAATGAGCGGTTCAGCGGCACGTCGAACTTCTCGGGCAGCTCGAGCATATCGCGGACCGGCACTTCCCTCTCGGGCGCCGAGACCTTCGGACATTCCGCCGACCGCGGCACGAGCCAAGGGACCAGTCGGCTGAATGCGGTGACGGACAGTGGCGGCATGAGCGGACGGAGTGCGCATGACGAGTCAGTTGGGCGTGATCGTTCAATTGACTCACGCTTTGGGCAAAACGTTCAGGCTCAAGACAGCATCATGTTGCGGGCCGGGGCGGGTGCGCGTCTCGGCGCTGACGCGAGCGTCGAGAGCGGAAATCCGGGGCGGCCAACTGGGCAACCACGCGGCAACAACGTCGCGCGTGATCAAGCGCGTGTGCGACGCGCGATGGAGCAAGGAGGCGCGTCACCGCAACAAATCGCGGACGCGATGGACCGGGTTGGTTCGTCGCAGACGCCAGCGCAAGCGTCTCCCCCCGGGACACAACGGCACAGCCGAGGCAGTGTAGGTTTCGACGGCCATGTCGGTGCGGATCTCACCGGCGTCCGCACTTACGCAGCGGACCAGGCTAGATCGTACTCTGACGGTGACAGCCATCGAAATAGCGATTCCGCGTCTCGAGCAACTGAGTATTCCCACACAGGCTCGGCAACGGCTCAGAACATGACCGGCGAGCAATCGGCGCAAAGCGATCGCCACGATCGCACCGCGTCGAGGATCACGACGTCCGAGTCGGCCAGCCAGAGCGAGAGCGGCTTCCGGCGCGAGTCGGGATCGCGGACCTCGTCCGCATCCAATAGCTCGCGGCGCCATGAAGTGATGGAAAACATGATGGCCGACCCCGAGCTCTTCTGGAAGGTCGCGCAAGCCAATCACATGTCCGCGACCCGCTTCGTGCTGCAGAACGAGGACAAGATCGTCAGCATGGTCGGCCAATACCTCGACAACCAGGCGATGGCCCAGCACGTTTCCACGCCGACATGGGGCAGTCCGTACGCGCCCGACGTGCCCGGCTACGGCTCTCACGACACGGGGCGGGCCGCGTCCCGTGCGTCGGACGGCTCCCGTCGTCGCCCAGAGGGCGAACGCGCGCGCACGTTCGACTCGATGGTGCGCGATACAGGGTTTGGCTCGGTCACGCCGGTTCAACCCAACATGGCGCCGCCCTCGGAGATTGCCGGTGCACGCGCCGATGCCAGCGCGCCGCTCGCGCCCAACTCACCGCAGAGCCTGGGCGCGCGTGCGCAGGACTTTGACAAGGAGGTTCAGCGATACGTGAGCCCGGATCGGGCGCTCGGCGAGGGGCGCGTCACGCAGACGGAAGTGAATGCGGCCAACGAGGGCCGTGACCTGCACGACACCGCCCGGCGGGCCGCCAACACGGTGAAGGAAGCGGTCGGCCTCAAGCCGGGCGAGGACTACGACAAGAAGGACGTGCCGCCGAGGATCAATTGACTTGAATGCAGCCGGGAGACCACATGCGCGTATTTGCTCCAGTTTCCGGGTTGTACCACATCGGTGGGTTGAACTCGGACTCTGGTTGATCCCAAATCGGACGGTCAAACGGATCCGACGGCACGAGCGGCACCCCTTTATCGACGAGATATCGAGGAATACTGAAGATGCTCTCAATCACGACGATCATCAGTCGCACGACCAGCAGGTCGAACACGACGTTCGCTGCCACCGGGTGGCCGAGCGAATCCAGCCCGGCCTGGAGCGTGAACGCGAGCGGCACCATCACGAGCAACCAACGTCCGCGCCGCGCAAACCAGCGCAGCGCGCGGAAATGCAGAAACGGATGCCACAGCGCATGGAACAGGTTCTTCATGGCCACCCCCGCTGTCGGACGCCATTCATCTGTTGTGCTGGATGTGTCTCGGGCGTCTGGGTATGTTGGTCCGGCGTCATCCCCTCATCGCTTCAGGAGACGAACGCATGCCTATCAACCATTTTACCTCCAATCGTGTGACTTTTCGCCGTTTGGCGAACCGTCTCGTTGCCGCAACCGCGATCTCCGCCACCGTGTTCACGCTGGCCGCGTGTCAGGACATCCCGATCGCGCGGCAGCGGCTGTCCGAATTGATCGCTCCCCGAAATACATCGGTGTCTGCCGCCGCTGCGTCCGGCGCCTCCGCGGTCGCCGCTCAGCCCGCCAGCGGCGCCAGCGCCGCGAATACAGCAAACGCCCCGCAGCGCAAACGGCCCCGCTCGTCGTTCCGTGACGACCAGAACCAGGACGTCATCGAGAAATTCCGGGCAACCGGCTACGGCATCTTGTTTTGATGAGGTGAAGCATGCGGAACCCTTTTCTTCAAGCCGCGCGTCGCGGACCGATCGCCCTGGCCGGCGTCGCGCTCGCCACGCTGCTGTCGGGCTGCGCACCCGCTACCCCCAACGGCGCCGGGTTCACGTCGACCGACGCCGGCACCCAACGAACCCCCTACGTGTCCACCACCCCGGCCCTGCTCTGCCGCGGCTGCGAGATGCACTAACCCCGGAGACCATGATGAAAAACGGTTTGTTCAACCACAGCCTCATCCGCTACGACGTCGCGCTCGGCATCGTCGGCGCCGTGATCGCGAAGTGCGCGGAAGACATCGGCGAGGCCATGCGCCAGGATCCGCCGGACGCGGCGCGCATCGAGGCGCTCCACGCGCGGCAGGACGAGCTTGTCGATCTGCGCAACGCCCTCGCTCCGTTCGATGACCAGCGCATCGAGGAGGTGATTCGCCAGTACGGCCCCATCGCTCGCGACGAGTCGATCGTTTAAGGAGCGGCGACGATGGCACGCGAACTGAACGATGCGGATCTCGACGCAATTTACCGTCGCGTGGAGCAACGCGCGATCGAGACCACCGAGCGGCAAGAGCAGCCCGTGGCGATCCTGCTCGGCGGGCAGCCGGGCTCCGGGAAGGCCGGTCTCGCCGGGGTGGCACAACGTGAGCTACGCGATCGCGGCGGCGCCGTCGTGATCGACGCCGACCAGATGCGCGAGTTCAACCCCGCGTATCGGGCGCTCGCGAAAGCCGATCCCGAGCGAGCAGCGGACCAGACGCAGGCGCTGGCCGGCAAGTGGGCATCACGCCTGACCAAGCGGGCCGAGGACGAGCGCCGCAACCTGATCGTCGACGGCACGATGCGCAACCCGGACAACATCGCGACCCTCGCGGAGCGTCTGCAGCGCGCCGGCTATACCGTCGAGGCGCGCGTGATGGCGGTGCCCTCCGACCCGTCGTTCGACCGCGCGCGGCTACGCTATGAGCAGCTCGCGGCCGAGGGGCAGACCGGCCGCGTGGTCAATCGCGAGCAGCACAACGCAGCCTACCGCGGCCTGCCCGCAACGGTTGATCGTCTGGAGCGCGATGGGCTGGCCGATCGCATCCGGATCTACGACAGTCACGGCCGCGAGGTCTACAACGGCGAGCGCGACCGAGATCGCCAGCAGCAGTCGCCCGCCAAGGGACGGGGCGGCGATCGCCCGGAAGCGCCGGCTGAAGCCGCGAGGACACTCGAATCCGTTCGGGATCGCTTGCTGACCCACGGCGAACGAGGCGCGCACATCGAGATTCTCGAGGAGATCGTCGAGCGTACCCGCGCCCGCAACGAGCGCACGCCGGGCGTGGGCCCTCAGGATCTCGCCGACGTGTCCAAGCAGCTCCAGGCGGCTCGCGAGGATCGCGCCACGTTCGAGCACAGCGAGATCTACAAGCGCGCGAAGGTGTTTGATGACGGTCCTAATGTGGCCGCGCTGGCTCGTTATCCGGAATTTGATGGTGCCTACCGGCAGCTCGCCGACGTGCGCAAAAGCTGGCAACCGGACACCCCCTTGGCCGATCGCCAGCAGCAGTATTTCGATACCCTCGGCCGCCTGTCCGAGCAGCTTCATCGTGGGCAGATCCCGGGCGGCAACACGACGCTCGCCGAGTCTCAACGCGTGATGGACGTCGTCGCACGCGAGCGCAACCTGATGATCCGCACGCCAGAACCCGATCGTGTGATGCAGGGTGATGTCGTCGCCAAGACGTCACAGCACGCCCTCGTCCAGATCTCCGAGAACATGGTCGTGATGGTCGAGCGCGGCAAGCTGGATCGCGAGATCCACCAGGGCGAGAAGACGGCGCTGCTGCATTCGGACCAAGGCACGACCAGGGTGTTGACCCACGACGAAGCCCGCGAGCTGCAGCAGAACCGCCAGGGCATGGACCTGGAAAGGAGTCGGTGATGGCCAGTTACGACATTGACGGGCGGGTCTTCGAAGCGGCGACACCCGAGCTGTTCGCGGTCCTGCCGGGCGCGCATGACAAGAAGATCCGGCCGCTGTGCCGCTGTCAGAACCCCGGCATCGAGATGTATATCGCTCGGTTCGAAGACCGCTTCCTGGTCAAGCGCATGCCCGATACCGGTGGCCAGCACGCGATCGGCTGCGAATCGTACGATCCTCCGCCCGAGCTGTCGGGCCTGGGCGACGTCGAGGGCAGCGCGATCCAGGAAGACCTCGAGACGGGGCAGGTCGCGCTGCAGTTCGGCTTCGCGATGTCCAAGGGGGGCCAGAAGCAGGCGCCGGCGCCATCGGAGAAAGAACCCGACAGCGTCAAGGCCGACGGGAAGAAGCTGACGTTGCGCGCGACGCTCCACTACCTCTGGGAGCAGGCAGGCCTGAATCGATGGTCGCCCGCCATGAAAGGCAAGCGCAGCTGGTATGTGATTCGCAAGTACCTGCTGCAGGCCGCCACCGACAAGGTCACCAAGGGCGTTGACCTGTCGGAGCTGCTGTACATCCCGGAGTCGTTCGTGGCGGACCAGAAGGATGCGATCCAGCAGCGGCGCACCGAGCGGATCGCGCGCATTGTGACGTCCCCGAATGGTGCGCAGCGCTACATGCTCGCGATCGGTGAACTGAAAGAGATCGTCCCGTCGCGCTACGGGCACAAGCTGGTGTTGAAGCACTTGCCCGACTACGGGCTGATGCTGGACGACGACGTCCACAAGCGCCTGAAAAAACGGTTCGAGGCCGAACTGGAGCTGTGGAACGTCCACGAGGAAGCCCACATGGTGGCCATCGCGACCGCGAGCGTCTCGCGCGCCGGCATCGCTTCCGTCGTCGAGGTCGCGCTGATGTTGACGACCGAGCAGTGGATCCCGTTCGAATCGGAAATCGAATCCACGCTGCTGAAGGCGATCGCGGCGCGCCGTTACATGAAATGCCTGCGTTACAACCTGCCGTCGACGCGCCCCCTCGCGACCGCCGTGCTCTCGGACACGGAGCGCGCGACCGCGCTGTATCTGGTGCCGCCGGCGGTGACCGAGGCGTATCAGGCCGCGCTCGACGACCTCCTGGCGGGAAGCCAGCTCGATTCGTGGGTTTGGGAGCCGCTCAAGGCTGCTATGCCCGCCCTGCCCGAGCCGCTCGAGAACTGGAAGAAGTTGATGGCATCGCACGCCGGTCGGCTTCCGTACGACGTGCCGGACGATAGCGCCAACGCCGGCGAACGTCGAGACCCGAGGAGAATGAAATGAACGCGTCCCATCCGCGCACGTGAGAGCAAGAGAGGGGTGGATCCTCACGGGCCAACGGCATCGATGTGCCCAGGTGGAAAATGCACGCATTTCCCGGCAACCGGAGGATCCACGATGAACAGTATGGCAGTGGGCGTCGATATCGCCAAGAACGTATTCCAGGTGCATTACGTTGATCAGGCAAGCGGCGAGATTGTGAACAAGGCGATCAAGCGAGCGAAGTTCCTGGAGCACTTCGTGAATCGTGATCGGTGCGTAATTGGGATGGAGGCGTGTGGCGGTGCGCACCACTGGGCCCGAGCGCTAAAGCAGATGGGTCATGAGGTCAGGCTGATGCCGGCGGAGTTCGTGAAGGCGTTCAACATCCGTAACAAGAACGATGCGGCAGACGCGAGAGCGATATGGCTGGCAGTGCAGCAGCCGGGCAAGCCGATAGCGGTGAAGACGGAAATGCAGCAGGCGATGTTGGCGCTGCATCGGATGCGCGAGCAGTTGGTGAAGTTCCGCACGATGCAGATCAACGGGCTGCGTGGATTGCTGACGGAATACGGCGAAGTGATGAGCAAGGGCCGGGCGGCACTGGACAAGGAGATACCGGCGGCGCTTAGCCGGATCGCGGAGCGTCTGCCAGCGGCACTGATCGAAACGCTGCGCGAGCAGTGGAGCGGGTTGGCGAGACTGGACGAGCAGGTTGCCGAGATCGAGCGTCGGATGCGCGAATGGAAGAAGGAAGACCGGGCGGTGCAGGCGATCAGCGAGATTCCTGGCGTGGGGTTGCTGACGGCGACCGCTGCAGTGGCCATGATGGGCGATCCGAAAGCGTTCAGATCGGGGCGGGAATTTGCGGCGTGGGCGGGTTTGGTGCCCAAGCAGACAGGTTCTGGCGGCAAGGTGAATCTGCATGGAATCAGCAAGAGAGGCGACACGTATCTGCGGACGTTGCTGATTCACGGCGCACGAAGCGTACTGACGCACGCGAAGGAGCCTGGGCCGTGGGTTGAGCAGATCAAGAAGCGACGGCCGACGAATGTCGTGATCGTCGCACTGGCCAACAAGACGGCGCGAACGATCTGGGCGGTACTCGCTCATGAGCGAGCGTATCGAAAGGACTACATCAGCGTGAAACCAGTCTAATCGGTTCCTGCGAGGTAGAAGATCAACATTTACACAGGGTGAACGTCGAAAGGTTGCGCAGCAATCGAGTGTGATGACGAGCCAGGTAGGACCTGGGCCCGCCAAGCCTGAATGTCACCAAGAGCTTTGAGCTCGTTAGGAGAGTGAGGCGCGGGCCAGCGGATTTCATAGGGGCCCGCAGCGGCAATATCGACTGCATCAAGGCCGAATATAGAGCTGCAGCCCATCCTGTCTGTCGGAACACACGAGAACTGTTGCAAACGGGACGCGTTCATATAGAGCGACATGAAGCGAGCCACGCAGTTCGATTCGCCGCGCGGGCCGCGCAAGAAATGGTGGCCGGCCGAAATCGAATACCTGCGCGAGCGTTATCCGTACGAGACAGCCGAGCTGATCGCGCGCGTGCTCGATTGTGCGGTTTACACCGTCCATGCCAAGGCGGCCGCACTGGGAATCCGAAAATCACCGGACTTCTACGGGAGTGCCGGGTCCGGCCGCTTCGACGGCTCGCGCGGCACGAGCTGTCGCTTCCCAAAGGGTCACGTGCCGTGGAACAAGGGCAAGAAGGGCGTTACCACGGGCGGTGAGGCGACCCGGTTCAAGAAGGGCAGCAAGCCGCGCAACTGGATGCCCATTGGCAGCGAACGCTATTCGAAAGAAGGCTACCTGCAGCGCAAGGTTACCGATACCGGTTATCCGCCACGCGATTGGGTTGCCGTACACATCCTGCTCTGGGAGCGGGTGCACGGTCCGGTGCCGCCCGGCCACGCCGTGTGTTTCCGTGACGGCGACAAGTCTCATATCGCGCTTCCCAACCTCGAGTGCATACCGCGCGTCGAGCTGATGCAGCGCAATTCGATTCACAACCTTCCCGAAGAACTGAAGGGCGTGATTCGCCTGAAGGCAGCTGTCGTCCGAACCATCAACCGGAGAAAGTGATGAACACGATCGAGGACCTGCGAAAGCACCTGTTCGAAACGCTTGCGCAATTGCGGAGCAAGGAACAGCCGATGGAGATCGAGCGTGCGCAGGCGATTGCTCAGGTCGCGCAGGTGGTGATCAATAGCGCGAAGGTCGAGGTCGAGCACCTGAAGATTGTCGGGGGAAAGGGAACGGGCTTCATTAAGGAAAGCAACCTGCCGGCCGGGATTACGGGTACGCAGCAGCATCGCTTGCGCTGACTCATGCGGCGACAGTCGCATCTACGTGGAGAACTACATGAAACGCCTCGCCGCTTCCGCCCTGCTCCTCGCGACGTTGGCGCTGACATCTGTCGGAGCCGCTGCGCTGGAGCTTGACGCTCGCCCGGCACCGCTGATGGGCGTACCAGTCATGACCGGATTACCCTGTCTTCACTCGCCCGCTGAGTCGGCGGAATCGCGCTCGTCTGTCCGGGGCGTCCTGAAGTCGCTCGCCCCGTTCGTCTACGACGCGTTGCAGACCATCGAGGCCCGCCGCGGCGCGCGTTATGCCGATTCGGAAATCGCATCGATCACGAGCACGCCGGAATTCTGGGCGGAGACCGAGCGAGCTCGCGAACGCCTCTGCGCGGTCGCAGCGAACTCGACGAGTCTCGCATGCGCGCGCGGGGCGACAGACGCGGCGCACCTGCTGCCGAATCGGCCGCGCGAAGACGATGTCGTTGTAACGGCGAAGAAGACCTTGTCCCGCAACGAGGAGGTGATGGTCTCACCCTGAAACGCGACGCCTGTTTGGAAAGGCCTCCCCCTGCTCCCGGAATCTTGGCGGAGGACAGGAGCAAGGGGGATCCAAGCCCTGCGCAAGCGCAGGCGCACGTGTCCCGTGACCCGGGCTCTCGATTTTGTATAGAGGATTGTAATGAATAAGATCTGTCGGCCAAAGCGGACGGGGATATCGATCGCGATTGCCACCGCGATCACCTCGGGGTGGACTGGGTCGTGCGCCGGCACGACGAACGGCGCCCCCAATCTGGGCGATGGCGCGATCGCCACCGGAAACGGCTCGCGTGCGGTAGGCGACTACTCCGTCGCGATCGGCTCGGGTGAGCAAGCGCTCGGACAAAACGCGCTCGCGATCGGCGCGGGCGGTACCGCTGCCGACGTGAATGCGATCGCCCTCGGCACGGCGGCCGTCGCGCAGGCCAGTGCGGTCGCGGTCGGAACCAGCGCCACGGCGGCGGCCACGGCGGTCGCGCTGGGCGCAAACTCATCGGCAACTGCGCTTGCAGCGATCGCGCTTGGTCAGGGCGCGGGCGCCGTCAGCGCCGGGGACGTGGCCATCGGCGCAGGGTTCGTCACAGCCGCGGTGCGCGTGGTACTTCCCGTCACGGTCGCCGGGCGGACCTACGACCTTGCGGGCAGCACCCCTGCAAGCGTCGTGAGCTTCGGGACCATCGGCGCCGAGCGGCAGCTCACGAACGTCGCGGCCGGTACGATCTCGGCCGTCAGCACCGATGCGGTGAATGGATCGGTGCTCTACGCGGCGTATCAGGCGATCCAGGCCACGTCCACATACGCCACGTCGCTGTCGACATCGACCAGGCAGTCGGTCGCGTCGCTGTCGACGGGTGTTGCGGCGAACGGTGCCGCATTGACCGCCTTATCGACCAGCCTCGCGGCCGGCGCGCTCGGGCTCGTTCAGCAAACCGGCGGTGCACCGGGGGCCGGCACGATCACGATCGGCGCATCCACCGGCGGCAACGCCACCACCCCGGCGAACAATGCCGTTGCCCTCGGCCCGGGAACCGTCGCTGAGCGCGACACACCGTGTCGTTCGGCAACGCCGCAACGTGGCTTACGCGGACGCTCACCAACGTTTCCGCGGGCGTCGCGCCGACCGATGCGGTCAACGTTCAACAGCTCAACGACTCGTTGGGCAGCGTGCGCAACCAGATCGAGCATGACCACCGTGACGCCAATGGCGGTACCGCGTCGGCCGTCGCGATCGCGAGTCTGCCGCAAGCGCCGAGTCCCGGAACGAGCGTGGTCGCAATCGGCGGCGGCAGCCACGCCGGGCAGTCGGCGATGGCGGTCGGCTTGTCCACGTATGCCGGCCGATGGATCTTCAAGGCGAGCGGCTCCACGAACACGCGCGGCACGGTCGCCGCTGGCGTGGGTGCAGGTTATGCGTGGTAGCCGCCCGGACCACCCATGTCGATGAGGAAACCTGGGAACCACTATGGACGCACCGAAGCAACGAAATGACAACCATGCCAACCATCACGGCCGATCGCCAGTCGATGATCGAATGGCTGCGGGCCAGGCCGAGTTCATGCAGTCCGGCACTCCAGCTCCCGCATCGCCGGTCACGCTCGAGAGTACGCGCTTCGCTCCTGCGCCGAACGGCCTGGTGGTCGTCGTCTCGAGCGACTCAACCTGTACGTTTGAGCGATCGGCCTGTCGCGTTTCGCTGGGCCCGGACGGTTGCACGTATTTCGTCGCCAATGAGCAGGTCCAAATCGGCCCGCTTTCACCCGAGAGCTACGTCGTCTTGTGCCACCTCATCGGGATTCCGTTTGTTGACCAAGCAATCCTAACGGACGGCGGTCACGCGTCCATCTAACGTAGAGGAAAACACCATGCGTCCCGTCCGTAACTCAACCCTTGTGATGGCAGCGGCCATCGTTCTCGCAATCGCCGCCGCATCGCACTTCAAGAATGGCGTGGCTGTCCTGCTCGCCGCGATTCTGGCGATTCCCCTTTCCGAAGCAATCAATCGGCTGATTTCCCGGCGCGGCCAGTCACCGTCGACGCCCCCGGCCACGGTCAATATCACCGCGGGCACGGTGTGGGAAATCCGCCTGAACGACGTGCCCGTTGGCGAGATTCCGGACGGCGCGATCCGGAATATCGAGGCCGAGCTCGCTCAGGAGTGGCGCTTCAAGCTCCGGATCTGGACCGACGTCGCCGCAGGCGTCTTCCGAGCGCTCACCAATGTGCTCATGTTCATGCCAGCGGTGGCGTTCGGGCTCGGCGTACTGATGTGGTTCACGAACCCCGTCGAGTTTGCGGACGGACTGCATCAGATCCTGACAGCCAACGCGCATGACTTCCGCTCAATCGTCAACACGCTGGCGACGACGTTCCTCTACATGACGTGCCTGGCTGTGATCGTGCATTGGGTGTTTCTGCCTTCACCTCCGCGTCCCGACCACTACGCGAACGCCTGGTTTGAGGCAGTGCGGCTCGCCGCACGCGTCGCCCCTCGCGGTGATTTCAGCTTGCACTTGCGCGATCGCGACGCCCCGGAAGGCTACTTCGCCAAGCGCTATCCACGCAATGTCGTCGTGGTCGGCAAACGCGTCGGCGCACTCGAGCGGCAAAGGCGTGCGCTCTAAAAAATGAAACCCCCTGTCGGCAAACCTGAGGATTACCCACAAAGAGACCGAGAATGCTATTCGTTTTGTCGAAAGAGCCGATACATTTTTGTGACTTCGTGCAGCACGAGGAAGCCTCGCCACAGAACGGTAGGGCCGGGTGGCCGGTCATGCTTGCGATTCAAATAGCCGCCCAGCATGGCTATCCACAACACGGCCTGCTTCAGGGATGGGACCTGCTTTGGCAACTCCGTGGTGTGCTGTGTTTGGCAATACAGTGCCTGCCATTCAACGGGTTGCAGCAACACCTCGCAAGGCAGTTCTGTGTCGATTCGCGACAGCATGGTCGCATACAGAATGCGCCAACTAATGACGGCAAACAAGGCGGTTGCTCGGACGAACCGATCAAGACTCCCAAACTGTCGCGCCTCGACTTGGCATCCGCTTTTCAGTACGCGATGCCACGATTCAATGGTCCAACGACGTGCATACCAGGCCAACCGCTCAAGAGCGTCATCAAATGTGGTCGTTTCTACCGAACTCAGCAGCATCCACTCGATCGGCTCAACGCCGTCAGGAGGAGCATCTTCGATTGCGTGAATCGCAAACACATCGACTTTCGGCAACCCTCTTGCGCGTCCTCTTGGAGGCTGCAATCGTACCGTCGCGCAACGCAACGTCAGGCCTGCCGTACGCTGCGGGAAATTGTGGCCGCCGGGCACCAGCAATTCGGTTCTACCCAGGGGCACGGTAGCCTGAACGGCCTCCCACAGATACCCCTCGGGATGGCATGCCCGGCGATTGACGGCCGCGCGAATCAGCCAGTCCACGCCTGCGGGACGCTCTATCGTAAACAGCTCGTACAGATCGCTCTCACGGTCACCGACGCAGACGAAGCGCGGTTCGGCACAACGCTTTTTGAGCGCGGCGAGATGCGCAATTCCCTCGATCCATTTGGCGCTTTCCTTCTCATGGATCGGACGGGTTTTGCGTTGATGCTTCTTACCGAAGCCTTCATCGGGCCGTACCCACGTCTTCATTCCCAGCAACCCCAGCGGCAAGCCTTCTGGAGTGACAGCCAGCAAGCTGTGCATCATGAAACCGCGTTGATGGATGCTATTTCTCGAACCATAGCCCAACCCTTCCGTTGCTGGAAGATGCGACAGGTTGAATTCCGTTGTGTCCTGTACGGCCAGCACGACTGGAACCTCGGCCATCCGGTTCAGCGTTTGTGTTATGTGCGGCGCGAGGATGCCGTCGGTGTCGACTTGCGCATTGTCGAAAAAGCGATATGCGGCCTTAAGTTCGGCTGCTTTGAGGGATTGTGGAAACGAGCACTGCGGACTGCAGGCGAGGCGCCGCGCCAAGGCAACGAGACGCCGCCCCAGACGGGCATCGCCCAAGTTCGCCGCACCGAACTCCGTGTTTGCCCAATCGTCAACATCGTTCACGAACACCAATCTCGCATTCCGCTAACAACAGATTGCGTGAACGTTAACAGCGACGTGACTCGTTTACAAGCAATTTTCGCGTCGTATCCCGAAGGATGTGGGTAATCCTGAGGTCGGCAAACAGGGGGTTCCGCTGACGCTTGACACACGGCTCGTGGCACGCATCGGTCCTGAGGGGACTGCCTCATTCTAGTTCGCCACGAACTGGTGTCAAGCGCGATCAACAACGCACTCAATGGATCGCGATTGCCATGACGATCAGCCTATCCGCGTATTCCCGCGCTGCGTGCGGTTTCATTCTCCTAAGCAATCAGTCGAGCGGCACGACGCGATAATCCTGCGCCCGTGACGATCTCCCTCTCCCATCCGGCAATCGACGGCGAGCGTGCCACAAGCGCGCCGACGTCGACGCGCGACGTGCAGCTGCGGCCGCGCGGCCGTGCACGCGGCGTCGCGTTGCCGGATCGGATTTGGCCAGAGGACATTCCCGCGCCTGCGCCGTCGAATTCGCCACGGATCCTGCGCACCTTGTCGCTCCGCCTCGAGCGCTACCTCGATCGGCCGGCGCGTTGGCTTCCCGCGCTGAACGCCGCTAACGGCTCACGGCGCCAGCAGCGAAGTGAACGCCGGATCGCGTGCGCGCAGCTGCTGCGGGCCATGATCAAATACTGCGATCTGGCCACCCTCCGTGTCGGCATCCCGGCCGCCACCGGCTGGGTCGATCTCACCCTGCCGTTCTTTGCCGATCAGGCTGGGCTCGGTGTGCGGCGTGCCGAACGTGCGCTTCGGGATCTGCAGACCGCCGGCCTGGCCAAGATCCGTCGCCAGTGTGCGCTGCAGGAGTCGTCCGCGGGCGATCGCTACAAGGGACTCGCGGCGATCAAATACCTTCCCTCCGCACTGTTCGCCGCATTCGGCATGGGCGCATGGCTCCAACATGAGCGCAGCCGCGCGCACCTGCGCGTGCAGCGGCGTGCCGCACAACAATACAAGCGCGAACGCCGTGCGGCCGCGGCCGCGCTCGTGGCGTCGCTCCCCGAGAAGTCCTCAAAACGGTTCGTTGAGCGCGACCATGCCCGTCGGCTCGCAGATTACGAGCGCAGCGTCATGCTGTGCGCCGCTCAGTTGAAATCGATCCATCCCGAGTGGGACCGGGACACCTGCTACGCCGAAGCGCGTCGGCAGTTAGCACCGCCCACCTGATCTTCGCTTTCCCCATAAATCACCACCTTTCGATCGCCGCCGCGAGGGCGGCGCTCGGCCTGAGGGCACGCTTTCGACGGGTTGCCGGCCGAGACGACGTGCTGAGCGATGACAGGGACAGCATTCGTCCCGCGCGCGCGGGCCGTCATGCGGCGAAGCTGTGGATAAAGGCGATTAAATGTCGGGTCTGATCGCAGTCAATTGTCGGCTCTTAATCAGAAGCTATCTCTAACTACCTAGGCAAATCCACCCTCGCCGGTGTGCCGGCGAGGGATCACGCGGGCGTTCGCCCGCTTGCCTGGACAAACCAGCGGCCCTTGAGCACTCGCCTCCGGCAGGCCGTAAGCGCCACGACGGCCGGCGGCCGCCGCGGCGCAACGGCGCGTAAATCACCGGTGGCCGGCAAGCCGGCCACCGGCTCAACGCGCGCGTGCGCGCGCCTAGCTGCCCGTGACGACGTCGGTTATCCATCGCAGAGAAGTCAGCAGAAAGGGGGGTATTTCAACAACGCAACTAACCGTCAATCGCTGCCAGCCCTTCGACCATGCGCCCTGCCCCTTTCCCCGCCCGAGTCTGCAGAAGGAGGCCATCGCCGACCGCCATGATCGTCGACTCGACCAAAGATCTCGGCTACCTACCGCGAGTACGTGCGGCGCGATGGCACCGACACTGACCTCGAGACGTTTCTACGCCTGTATTTCGTGCGCGCTGCAGCCACCAACATCCGGATCCAGAAAGCGCTCTGCGCCGCGTTGTTCGCGGCACTCACCAGCACCGACATTACGGGTGCCATCATCGACTGTCCGGATCGGCCTACGCCGAACTTTCAAAACCGCACCGATCATCCGGTACCATTCCGCCGTATTGAGATAACTCGGTAACGATCGTGATCGTTGAACTACAAGACCTTCAGGCACAACTGCGCGAATTGAATATCCGTCTCGCGGACGTCAAGAAAGACGAGCGGGCGGCGTATTTGGCCGCCGTTCAGGAGCACGTTGCGCTCTACGGCATCACGGAAGACGAACTGCTGCGCGCAGCGGGCTTCCGGAAATCGCGCAAACGGCGGGCGCCGGCGAAGTACTACGACCCGTCGTCGGGCAAGTCCTGGTCCGGCCATGGCCCGCGCCCCAAATGGCTCGAGGGGAAGAATCTTGACCACTTCCTCGTCGAGCGTGCCGCGAAGCCGTGGTGGCCCGGCGAAGAAGCGTAGGACGCGCAGGGGCCGCGGCTGCGATCGACCCACCAGGGCAACGCCGCACCCTGCGACTCAGAACAGCGATGAGTTGGACTGGACGTCGGTCCCGGTGGCGGCGTTGCGGTCGGAGGCGTTCGGCGCGGGCTCTGCCGCCCTCTCGTCTGCCGGAAACAACTGCAACATCGCGCGCGCGGCATCGACGTTCGACGTGGTGAGCCACTCCTCCCAATCGTCGGGTTGCACACCGCGTGTTGGGCTCGGGCGCGGCCGAAACAGGGGTACGGACACGGAGTCAAAAGCCTGCTCAGAGGGGCAACCGCGGGTGCCCGATGCGTAAGCCGGTCGCCGGGCATTATCGTCGTACGCAAGAAAAAGCAAACGTTTGGCGTGAAGCTGTCTTATGATAATTAATGATGGTCCCGTTTGGCTGTGAGGATTATCCGTCCGCGCAGCAAGAACCAAAGCATTCGCGTTCATTGAAACAGCGCCGAATCGCTTTCCCGCACCGACGGTTCGGTAAGGCTCCAGCGTCACTGGATGTGTCCGATCGTGTGCAGTCTTACATATCGAGGCTGAGAGGATATTTGCAGTCTGTACGAATCGGGGGTTCCCACCCCCCTTTCGTCGCCGTCGCGACGTAGTCGTGCGCTCAAACAGGGTCTGTCAATGGAGGTTCTCATGCGACATTCTATTCAAAAACTGTCACAAGACGAGCGAGGCGTCAGTGCATTGGAGTACTCGGTGCTGGCTGGCATCGTGGTGGTCGCGGTCGCCGCCGCCGGTCTGATTTTCGGTGGCAACTCGGGGCTGCCCGCGCTGTTCTCGAACATGATCGCCAAAGTGACGAGCGTTCAGACGAACGGCCACTGATTGCACGCTGAGGCTGCCGGCACACGCGCCGGCGCACCGGTCGGCCCGCGCCTGTGGCGCAGCTGGTTATACCGAAAACTACATGGCGTACTTGGTGAAGGTCGCGGCCTGCTGGGTTGTCATTGCGCTGGCCGTCTCCGATTTGCGATTCAGGCGCTTGCCCAATCTGTCCGTGGCGGCGCTGGCCGCGCTGTATTGTGTGCACGCCTTCCTTGCGGGGTCGCACGCCCCCGAGCTTGCGGCCCATGCAGTGGCGGGCGGCATTGCTTTTGCCGTGGCAGCGGTGATGTGGCGTTTCGGCTGGATCGCCGGTGGCGATGCCAAACTCGCCGCGGTGGTGTTTTGGTGGGCGGGACTCGCGCATGCGGCGGGTGTCTTTTTCACCGTATCGGTGTGCGGACTTGTCATCGGGCTTGCGGTGCTGACTGCCGGCGCGATGCTGCGCCGCGTCGCCCATGCTCCGCTCTGGCTGACCTCCCTGGCTCCGTCGCGCGGCGTGCCATACGGTATTGCGCTTGCGTTGGGTGGCCTGCAAGCGGTGTGGGCGCCCGTCACGTCCATGCCGCACTGGCCCGTCGCGTGAAGGTTAGCGCCACCATGTCCAACATCTTCAAACTCGCCGCCCTGACCGTGATTGCAGCCATCGGCGCGTTCGTCATGCGCGGACTGTTCATCGCCGCATCGCGTCCTGTTCCGCCTCCGGCGCCGGTCATGGCACGGGTGCGCGCCGCGGCGGCAGACTTGCCGGAAGGCCTGTTGCTGCGTGACAGTGATCTGGTCTGGAAGAGTGTGCCGCGCGACCAAGTGCCACCCGGTGCGTGGGCCGAAGGCGAGCCCGGTGGTAGCGACCTGAAAGGGAATCTGCTGCGTCACATGGTACGCGAAGGCACACCGATCGGCGCCGGCGACGTGATTTCGCCGAATGCGCCGGGCTTCCTGGCTGCCGCACTGAAACTCGGCATGCGCGCGATCTCGGTGGCCATCGACGACGTGTCCGGCAATGCAGGGCTCATCGAGCCGGGCGACTATGTTGACGTGCTGCTTACGCAGCAACTCGGCACCAGTGGTGGCCCACCGGTTCCACCAGATCATGCGATTGTGTCGGAAACGGTCGCGAGCCGCGTACGCGTACTCGCGGTCGGGTCAGTGTTCCAGCGTCCGAAGGACGATGCCGCGCAGACCAACTCCAATTCCAACTCCAACTCGAGTGCGCGCGCGCGAACCGTCACGCTGGAGGTGACGCCGTTCTACGCGCAGGCGATCACGCTCGCCTCGCATCTGGGCTCGCTCTCGCTCGCGCTGCGCAGCTTCGCGGTCAGCGAGCGAAATCCCGCGAGTCTCGCCCCTGAAGCGCCGGCGCCGGTCTGGGCCGGCGAGGTGTCGCGCGCATTTCGAGAAGTTGCGCCACGGCCCGCGGCGCGTGGCGCGGCTACCGTCAACCCGGCTGCGCGCGGCGTGATCGTGTATCACGGCTCGAAGGCGGAAGACGCGGCAGGCGGTGGAGCGAGCGGCGTACCACCGCTCCCGTCCATGATGCCATCGGGTGCGACGGGTAGCGCGACGCGAGCACCGCCCTCCGCGGGCTCGTCAGCGGTGCCGTCACCTCAGGCGACAGTGACAACGGACTCGGCCGCGGCAATGGCGGCCAGATAGCCGCGTGGGTCGCCGACGCGGTCACCCGGCCTGATGCGGCCCGACAAGTAGAGACAGGGAAAGAGCATGCTGCGTATCGCTGGTTCAGTCCTTTGCATGCGCGGCCCGTTGCGGGCCGACCTGCATACCTGCATGACGATCGCCTGCGCGGCGCTCGTCGGCTTCGTCCCTGGCGCGCACGTGCACGCGGATCCAGTCGGCCCAGTGCTGACCGTCGCAGCGGGGGGCGGCGAAATGCTGAAGCTGCCGGAGCCAGCAGGCGCGGTGTTCATTGCCGACCCCGACGTCGCAGACGTCCACGTGCCGACGCCGCAGTCGGTGTTCGTTCTCGGCAAGAAAGCCGGCACCACGACGCTGTTCGCGCTTGGGTCCAACAACCGGACCATCCTGCGCGAAACGATTGTGGTCAACGCCGACACACCTACGCTGCAGCGCATTCTCGATGCGCGCTTTCCGAATCTGCATCTGACACTCACCAGCGCGCCCGGCTCGCTGATGGTGGCAGGGCACGTGCCCAGTCCGAGCGATGCCGACGCGGTCGTGCAAACGCTCAAACCGTACCTGCACGAAAAGGAAACGCTGGTCAACCGGATGACGCTCGCGCGCCCGATTCAGGTCCATCTGCGCGTTCGCGTCACCGAGATCGATCGCAACATCACGCAGCAGCTTGGCATCAACTGGAGCGCGATCGGTGCAAGCGGCAATTTCGTTGGAGGCCTATTCAACGGACGCACGCTGTTCGATCCGACATCGCGGCTCTTCAATCTGTCGCCAACCGGCGCGTTCTCCGTGCTCGGGGGCTTTCACACGTCGCGCTATTCGGTCGACGGCGTGCTGGACGCACTCGACCAGGAAGGGCTGATCACGATGCTCGCCGAGCCGAACCTCACGACGATGTCGGGCGAAACCGCCAGCTTCCTGGCAGGCGGCGAGTTTCCCATTCCCGTCTCGCAGGACACGACCGGCGCGATCACCATCGAGTTCAAACCATTTGGCGTCTCGCTCGACTTCACACCCACTGTCCTCGCCGATAACCGCATCAGCCTCAAAGTGCGTCCGGAGGTCAGCGAGATCGACCCGGTCAACAGCGTGACGTCCAACGGCATCAGGGTGCCCGCGCTGACGGTTCGACGCGTGGAGACCACCGTTGAACTGTCGAGCGGCCAGAGCTTTGCCATTGGCGGGCTCCTTCAGAGCAAGACCAGCGACGTGCTCGCCGAGTTGCCCGGGCTGGCACGGTTGCCCGTGCTCGGCAAGCTGTTCTCGTCGAAGAACTATCTGAACGACAAGACCGAGGTGGTCGTGATTGTCACGCCCTACGTCGTGCAGCCGGTCGGCCCTGGCGAGCTGCGCGATGCGCTTGACTCAGTGACGCAGCCAAGCAGCGATATCGAATACGTGTTGCAACGCGCAATTGGCATTGATCCGTTGTCCGGCGACCTGCCGCGCCTGGTGGGCGCCGCTGGCTTCATCTATTGAGACTGGGGAGAGTCCGATGACTGCGCACTTCATCGTCACCCGCGTGCTGTGTGCGATTCTGCTCGCCACACTGGCCGCCTGCATGTCAGGCCATCCGCCTCTCGGGATGCCCGATGCGTCGGTCATCGGCTATGACCCGCGCGACGGCCGTGCGGTGCCGCCTGACTGCACGACGCTCGAGCAGCCGTCGCACATGGTCGACGCGGGCTTCGGGCGGCCGGGCGTGCAGTTCGGCTGCGCGACGTACTCGAATCTCGCGGTAATGCTGGCGAGGCCAGCGGACCTGATTGCACCACAACCGTACGCGGGCGCGGATGCGGCCCTGGCTGCCAGCGCGGTGCGACGGTATGACGAAGGACGCGCGACGCCGCTGCACCCGACGTCGACCACCGCGCCGATCACGCACTGACCCCCCACAGGAAGCCAGCGATGAGTGCGTTCGAATTCGCCGCGAGCCGACGCAATGAACCGCGACCGGCGGACCGCCTGATTGCCGTCGTGTCCGACACCACCAGCGAGGAGACGATCCGCAGCCTGATCCTCGATCATGTGATTACCCACGCGCGCGTCGTGCGCGGGAGCATCGACGATGCGATCGAGATGATGAAGCACACCGAGCAGTCGCCGCAGCACCTGATCGTCGACGTGTCCGGCTCGTCGATGCCGGTGTCCGACCTGGCTCGCCTGGCCGAAGCGTGCGAACCGTCGGTGACGGTGATCGTCATCGGCGACCGAAACGATGTCGGGCTGTTCCGCAGCCTGCTGGAAATTGGCGTGCGCGATTATCTGGTCAAGCCGTTGACGGCCGAACTGGTCAGGCGGGCGTTGCACGCGAGCGACCCGCATGCGGCGATGCGCACGGGCAAGGCGATCAGCTTTACTGGCGCGCGTGGCGGGGTCGGTGTGACGACCATCACGACCGCACTGGCCCGCCATCTGGCCGACGGCACGCGGCGACGCATCGTCTATGTTGATCTCGACCTGTACGGCGGCGGCGCCACGTCGATGCTCGGCATGGTTACCAACAACGGCCTGAGCGAACTGTTGCAGAACCCGCAGCGCCTTGACGACCAGCTGATCAGTCAGGCGGTGCTCGCGCAAAGCGACCGGTTGCATGTGCTGTCATGCGAATTGCCGTACGACAGTGACTTCACGCTGCGCGCGGGCGCCATCGCCGAATTGGTCGGGCTGCTCAAACGCCACTACCATTACGTGCTGCTCGACGTACCCGCGCACTCGGGACGTCCGGCGCTCGAGGCACTGGATGCGTCGGCGGTGATCCACGTGGTCGCTGACCGCTCTGTTCAGGCCGTGCACGAGGCGACGCGGCTATGCCGGTTCGCCGATCAGCGCGCGAGCGAGCCGCTCGTCACGCTGTTGGTCAACGATGCGCAAGCGCCGGTGCGCGCACGCGTGAAGGGCGAGGACTTCACACGCGCGCTTGCGCGCGCCTCGGTTCATCAATTTCCGTACGAACCGGACGCGCTGGCGCTGGCCGAGAACCTCGGCGAGCCGGTGCCCGACAACAAGCGTGCCGGTTTCGCGAAGGCGATCGTCGCGCTGGCGAACAGCCTCACGGGCAGCGAGACGGTCACCCGGTTGCCATGGTATGCGCGCCTCACCGGCAAGCGGAGGACCGCATGATGTTCGGCCGCCGCATCAAGTTGCCGACAGCATCCCCGCTCGCTGAGACGCCGAGCGCGGGTGCAGACGAGCGGCCTGCTGATGCGCCGCTCAAGATTGCACCGTCTCCGTCCAACGTCCCCCGGGCCGCGCCGCAACCGCAGCCGGCGGACGGTGATGAGGCGCTGATTCGCTCGGACACGTTCCGCACGATCCGCACCGCGGTGCTTTCGTCAATGAACTTGTCGGCCGCACTGATGATGCCGCGCGCACAGGTGCGCGAAGGCGTTGAGCGGGTCGCTCGTGAGGTGATCATGCGCGATCGGCTGGCGGTCACCCTGGCCGAGCAGGTGCGGATTGTCGACGAGATCCTCAACGACATGTTTGGCGTCGGGCCGATCGAGCCATTGCTCGCAGACGAATCGGTGACCGACATTCTCGTCAATGGCCCGGATCAGGTATACGTCGAGCGTGGCGGGCGGCTCGAGCTGACCCCGCTCAAGTTTCGTGACAACACGCACGTGGTCAACGTCGCGCAACGCATCGCCGCGGCGGTTGGGCGCCGCGTCGATGAGAGCAGTCCGATGGTCGACGCGCGCCTGGCCGATGGCAGCCGCGTGAACGTGGTGCTGCCGCCGATCGCGATCCGCGGCGCGTCGATCTCAATCCGCAAATTCGCCAAGCGCAATATCACGCTTGCGCGGATGGCGCAACAGGGCAACATCTCGCCAGCCATGGTCAACGTTCTAAAGATTGCGAGTGCGTGCCGGCTGAACATCGTGATTTCGGGCGGCACCGGCTCGGGCAAGACGACGCTGCTCAATGCGCTGTCGCACTACATCGACGAGCATGAGCGTGTCGTCACGATCGAGGATGCGGCCGAACTGCAACTGCAGCAACCGCACGTCGTGAGCCTCGAGACACGCCCGGAGAACAGCGAGGGACTGGGCGGGGTGACGCAGCGCGATCTCGTGCGCAATGCGCTGCGCATGCGCCCGGACCGCATCATCCTTGGCGAAACGCGGGGGCCGGAAGCGTTCGACGTGCTGCAGGCGATGAATACCGGCCACGACGGCTCGATGACGACGGTCCACGCAAACACGCCGCGCGATGCGATCACGCGGCTTGAAAGCATGGTGATGATGGCCAACGCGAACCTGCCGCTCGTGGCGATCCGCCGGCAGATCGCCAGCGCAGTGCACATGATCGTGCATATCGAGCGCATGCGTGATGGCACCCGGCGCGTCACGCACGTGACCGAGATCGCTGGCATGGAGGGCGACGTGGTGATCACACAGGACCTGTTTACCTTCCGTTACGACACGTCCGCGTATCAGGACCAGGTGCGCGGCATGTTCGAGTCGTCGTCGCTGCGCCCGGCGTTCACTGCGCGGGCCGCGTACTACGGTTTCGAGAATGCGCTGCTCGAGGCGATACAAGCATGAGCCCGGCCGACGTCGCCGCCGCAAGTGCCTTTCTCGCCATCGTCGTCGGCGGGCTCATCGCCGCGCAATTATTCAACCTGGTGCGGCACCGGCCGGCGCGACGTATCCTGCAGCGCGTCAAAGCGGCAAGCGGGTCCGAGCCGCTGCCGCGGCGCCCGGTCGACGCGGACAAGCGGCATCAATTGTTCAGCGGCGAACAGGGCTACGGTGGTGACAACGCGTTTCTCACGTGGTTGTCGCAACACCTGCAGCGCGTGCGGGCGGTCAGCGGCCCGGGTGGGCTGCGATTGATCGCTGTCGCCACGCTCGTCTCGCTCGCGCTGTCTATCGTCGCGACGTCGGTCGCTGGACTGCCTGCGTGGCTGCGCGTACTCATCGACATCGGTGTGCCGCTCGCAACGGCACGAGCAGTCTACCGGATGCTCATCGTGCGCTTTCGGTTGCGTTTTCTCGCCGTCTTTCCGGACGCGATCGACCTGATGGTGCGCGCGGTGCGCGCCGGCATACCGGTGGTGCACGCCATTGTCACGGCCGGCGTCGAGTCCCAGGAGCCGGTCCGCTCGACGTTTCACACGATCGGCGACGGTCTGCGTGTCGGCGCCGACTTGAAAGAGGTGCTGGAGCAGGCGTGCGAGCGCCTTCAAATCGCCGATTTCTCGTTCTTCGCCGTGTGCCTGATGCTTCAGCGTGAAACCGGTGGGAGCCTCACCGAGACGCTCGAGAACCTGTCGGGAATCATTCGCGCGCGACGCGACGTGCGGTTGAAGACCAAGGCACTGACCGCCGAAGGCAAGATCTCGGCCAAGATCATCGCGGCGGTGCCATTCGCGATCATGGGTTTCCTGTATCTGGTCAATCGGCCCTATATCGAACTGTTGTTTGACACCGGCATGGGCCACACGATGCTGATGCTTGCGGCGGTGCTGCTCACGGTGGGGCTGCTGCTGATCCGCAAAATCGCCAACCTGGACACCTCTCGCTAACGGAGCCGTCGCTACATGGAAATGAACCTTGCGCTCATGCTGCTGCTCGTGGTCGGCGTGCTGTGGCTCGTACACCGCGCGGAGAGCCCGCAGAAGCGCATTGCCCAGCGCGTACGGCAGGTTGCGGCGCGCACCGCTGCAGAAGTGCAGGTCGGCGCGAGTGCGTCAGTGCAGCCCGTTTCGCAGCGTGTCAAGCGACGCATCGCGTTGCTCGGCGAACTCGTGCCGATCCTTGACGCCGAGCAACGCACCAAGGTCGCTCAGCGGCTGATCAGCGCAGGTTTTCGGGATCGGCGCGCGGTGTCGGTATTGGCCGGGCTCAAGCTCCTTGTCGGCGTCGGCTTCGCGCTCGGCATGATCGTCGGGGCGTCGCACGTGCCGCGCATCGGCGAGTACTTCGTGTTCCGCGCCCTCATGATGGCCGGCGCATTCATGATTGGCATGATGTTGCCCGAGTTTGTGCTCGACTTGATGATCCGGCAACGCCAGAAGAGGATTGCCGCGTATCTGCCGGACGCACTTGACCTGTTGGTGATCTGCACCAACGCGGGCAACAGCCTGGTGGTCGCGATCAAGCGCGTCGCGAGCGAATTGAAAATGATCTGCCCGCCGCTCGCCGACGAGTTTGCCGTGACCGCCGACGAGCTGCAGATCGGCGGTGACATCTCGTCCGCGCTCAACGCGCTCGCTAAACGCATCGCCGTGCCGTCCACGCGCGCCTTGGTGACCACGCTCGTCCAGTCGCAACAATACGGCACGCCGATTACGCAGTCGCTGCGCCAGCTCTCGCGCACCGAGCGCTCGATGCAGATCGTCGCGCTCGAGGAAAAGGCGGCCAAGCTCGCACCGAAGATGTCGCTGCCGATGCTCCTGTTCATCATGCCGACGGTGGCGCTGATTGCCGCCGGGCCAGCGATCATCCGACTCATTGCATTGTTCCCGAAATGAATCCGTTCCCTGCATCCGGTCGCGTTCTGGCGCTCGTCCTGCCGATCCTCGTCGGCCCGATGGTGGGCTGCACAACCGGCAGCTTCCACACGCGGTCGATTGCCGCTCAGACCGGTCCGCAGCCCGCCGCTGACCTGCGCGTTGCCGAAAGCGCGCTGTCGGCCGGCGACGCGACTCTGGCTGCGACCCTGTTTGACAAGGTGCTCGCCGCAGATCCCAATTCACTGCCGGCCCAGCTCGGACTGGGTGACGCGATGTACCAGAACGGGGACCTGGCGCGCGCCGGCGTGTTGTATGCGCAGGCGGCGGCAGCGGCGCCAGCCGACCCACGCCCGCAACTGGGGCTCGCGCGCGTTGCACTGCGCGAGCGCCAGCTGGATGTTGCGCAGACGCTGTACCGCCAACTGCTCGCCGCCCATCCCGACAATCCGCTCGCCGCCGAGGGTCTTGGCACGGTGCTGGATCTTCAGGGCAGGCACGGCGAGGCTCAGGCGGTGTACCGCGCTGCGCTGCGATTGCACCCGCAGGCCTATGGCCTGAGGTCCAACCTCGGCCTGTCCCTGATCCTCGATCACCGGGCTCGCGAGGGCGCGAACGTGCTGCTCGAAGTGACGGGGGTGGCGAATGCGCCGCGCGAGGCGCGCCAGAACCTGGCGCTCGCATATGGACTGCTCGGCAATGACGAGGCTGCCCGGCGCATCCTGCTGGCTGACATGCCGGCTGCGTTGGCTGACGACAACATACGGTTTTATCGCAGCATTCGCGAGAAACTCGTGGCGCCAAGCCCTGACAGCAGCGCGCGTGGCGATGCCGGCGCCGTACAGCGCGGTGCGGGGACAGGGCGCGACGCAGCGCGCGCGCACGCGGTACCCCCCGCGAGCGCGCGCTTCACCGGAGATTCCAAGTGAGACGTTTCGGCCAGCGGGGCGTGGTCGCGCTGGAGTTCGTGCTCGTGTTCCCGTTCTTCATGCTGGTGCTGTTCGGTATTGTTGACGTGAGCCTGCTCCTGTGCGACAAGGCCATCATCACCAATGCGAGCCGAGAGGCGGCGCGCGCAGGCGTCGTCGCGTGCGTGCCGCCGATGACGGCGAGCGCGATCAGCCAGGTCGCGCTCAACTACGCGCAGAACAATCTCGTCACCGGCGGCACCGCGACCACGCCTGTTGTGGCGGTCGACCAGTCCGCGGGCACGACGTCCGGCAGCCCGCTCAAGGTCACCGTCACCTACACGTATCAGGGACTCGTGCTCGGTTCGGCACTGAGCTCGCTGACCGGTCCGGTCACGCTGACGGCCATCACAGTGATGAACTATGAGTAACGGGCGCCCACGCATTGCGCGGCTCGATCGTGCGCCGCACAGACAGCGCGGCTCGATCGCACTGTGGTTCGTGCTCTTCGTGACGGTGCTGCTGATATTTGGTGCGTTCGCAATCGACCTGCCGCGCGTGATCACAGTGCGCAACGAGTTGCAGAACGACGCTGATGCGGCCGCACTGGCGGGCGCGGGCGCGCTGACTACACCGGGCGTGTCCGGCCCCGCGTGGACGCAAGCCGCGAGCGCGACCAGCGCGGCGATATTGCTCAATGCATCGGACGACCAAACGTTGACAAGCGGCATCGTGCAGACTGGCTACTGGAATCTGACCGGTCAGCCGTCGACGCTTCAGCCGACCACGATCACGCCTGGCCCGTACGACATGCCGGCGGTGCAGGTGACGGTAACACGCGCGGCGAACCAGAACGGTGGCGCAATCCCATTGCTGATGGGCAACTTTCTTGGCGTGTCGACGGCAAATGGCAGCGCCACGGCGGTCGCGATTATTGCGTCGCCGTCCACGGTCGGCGCGGGCGGCGTCTTTCCGATGGTCATCGACCAATGCGTGCTGAGCCAGTACTGGAACGCGCAAACGAACCAGCCGAAGATCGACCCGTCGACTGGGCAGCCGTACGATATCCAGATCGGCAACGGCCAGACCTATGGCGGTTCGTGCACGGGTGGCCAGTGGACCTCATTCCTGACCAACGCGAACGATGCGCCGACCGTGCGTGGCCTGATCACCAACGGCAATCCGTCGCCGCTGAACATCGGCGACAATATCTGGGTCCAGCCAGGAGCGAAAACGACACTCTATTCCAGTGTGCCAACCGGTGTCACTATCGTAATGCCGGTCGCCACGCAGGTCAGCAGCAAGACCTATGTGCCGATCGTCGCGTTTGCGGCGTTCTATGTCAAGGAGTCGGTCGGCGGCAGCGGCAAGTACATTGACGGCTATCTGGTTGGCGGCTACAAGATCCCCGTGCAGTCGTCCGGGGTCGGGCCGAACTATGGTGCCTATGCGCGCCCCCAGCTTGGGCTGTGAGTGGGGCGCATACGCGACGAGGTAGTGTTGCACCCCGCTTAGCCCGGCTCAGCAGAGCCGGTCTGATCGTCGAAGCTCACCGACTCGTAAGAACCGCCAAGCAGCTCGGCGCGCGGCAGTTCGGATACGTCAACGTCCATGTATGCGGGATTCCAGAAGCCAAAGCTTTCGCGGTACCGGTTCGGCTACACGTTGAATCGGATCGTGTCATCTGGATGAAGGCTCACCCTCTGCGACACGGCCTTGATCAGCAGTGGGCCGCGATTGCCGCTCGACACTGCAATGTTGGGCGGCGCCTGATGCAGCATTACCACCCGATCGGGGTGTTCGGACTCGAGCGCGCGGACCTTGGCAACGATGTCATCGAAGGTCTGTCTTGGGTTATTCAGCATGGGGGTCTCATTGATTCGGTTTCAATCGTCCTACTTCACCGTTGCCAACGGCAAAAACAACGCCAACGGGTCGTGCCTGAGAGACTGGAAGCCGAAGTGCTCGTAGAATGCCGCCGCGCCCTCATCCTTCGCATCGACGATCAAGGCGACGGCCGGGATCTCCGAGCGAGCGGCCCGCCGCAGGGCATTGACCAGCAATGCCGCGCCAAGTCCCCTCCCCCGGTACCGGTGATCGATGGCCAACCGGCCCATGCGAACCGCCGGGATCGCGGGATAGCGAGGCAGCTTGCGCGCCACATCGTGCGGCAACTCGACCAACGCGACGCTGGCGGCCGACAGCGTGTAGTAGCCAACGACGACGTTGCCGTCGAGCATGACAAAGCACGCTGCCACTCTGCGCCGGACGTCCTGTGTCACCATTTCCCGCAAGTAGCGGTCAAGCGCCAGCGTGCCACAATCAAAAGCGGCTCGATCATGGTCCGCTCCAAGAGCGGCAACCATCAGCTGCGTACCCGTCATGCGTTACGCAGCAGTTGGTCGTGGTGATCGAGTGCGCGCTGCAATGCATCCGCAGGCTTGGAGGGCGACAGAATCGCATCGGCAAAGCGCGCCGAATCCGCCACCGACAGGCGAATCACCTCAGCGTCGGAAATGGCACGTTGCGCGGCTTCGCGGGCGGCGGAAACGACGAAGTCCGACATCGTGCGCCCTTGGATCTCCGCAGCTCGGCGGATCACGGCAAGCACGTCGGTTTCGACGCGCGCCTCAAAACGGGTCGTGGCCATGGGTTATTACCTCCTGGCGCAATTGTACGGAAAATTGCCGGGCGCGTCAATCCGTACGGAAAATTGCCGGCGCACCTGCCAAATTCCCCTCAATTGGTCCCCATCGCCGCCGAGCACGCGACAGACGCGGCCTGCGTACACGATGCAGCGGGTAAGCGGCATCTCACCATCAATCGCCCACCTGGGGGTGCCCTCAAGAAATGGACTTTTTTCGTACTTTAAGACGTCACCCGGGCTGTTTTGGCGGCAACCGGCGGGTGCAGAGCCTCGACCCTTCCGCGCCCAGGACGAGACGTCGCGGCATGTGGTGGCAGGCCCGTTCGACATCGGCCGGCGATCGTGCCGACCCGCGACTCAAACAACGCACAGTGGTCGCCTCCACGAGCAGTTGTCAAATCTGGTGTATCAGCAGTCGGCGGCATGATCAGGCGGCGAGCGGTTGCTGAGCCGGTGTGCTTTCGATCACCGGGGTACCATCCTTGAAGGGAATGCCCTTCATGAGCTGTTCGATCTTGTCCACGCCGCGGATACGGCGCCACGACTGTTCAGCCGATTCGATCAGCTTGAATGCCAGACCAAGGAAGGTCGCGCGCGACAGACAGTTGCGCGTACGCGTTGTGCGATGACGTACCGTCGCAAACGTCGATTCGATCGGGTTGGTCGTTCGCAGATGCTGCCAGTGTTCAGCTGGAAAGTCGTAGAACGCGAGCAACTCGTCGCGGTCCTTCGTGACCTTCTCAGCGGCCTTGGGATATTTGGCCGAATACGTCGCAACGAACTGGTTGAACGCGACGATGGCCTCGGCTCGCGTTGCCGCATTCCAGATTTCAGACAGGGCAGCCTTGGCGCGGCCGTGCTGCGATTTCGGCAGAGCGTTGAGCACGTTGCCGATCTTGTGGAACCAGCAGCGTTGTTGCCTGGTCTGCGGGAACACTTCTTCAAGCGCCGCCCACAGGCCCATCGCGCCGTCGCCAGTAGCCAGCAGCGGGCCGGCCTGCAGCCCGCGTGCCTTCAGGTCCAGCAACAGGTCACGCCACGAATCCTTCGATTCGCGATAGCCGTCGGCGAGCGCCACGCGCTCCTTGCTCCCGTCCGGCTTCACGCCGATGATCACCAGCAGGCACTGGCCATCGGAGTCTTCGCTGCGCGCGCCGGTGTGAATGCCATCAGCCCACCAGTAGACCCAGCGCGAGCCCGACAGGTCGCGTTTGTTCCATCGCTCGAACTCGTCGGCCCATTGCGCCTTCAGGCGCACCACGACATTGGGCGAGAGGCCTTTGGCTTGTTCGCCGAGCAGCACGCTGAACGCTTCGCTCATGTCGCCGGTGGAAACACCGCGCAGGTAAAGCCACGGCAGCGCCGCGCTCACCCGGGGCGACTTGCGCACGTAGGGCGGCACGATGTTCGAGTTGAACTTCACGCCCGAGCCCGAACGGTCACGCACCTTGGGCACCTGAACCGGCACGGGCCCGACTGCCGTGACGACCTCGCGTTCGGGCAGATAGCCGTTGCGCACGATCGCGCGCCGTCCGTCCAGCGTTTTCACGTTCGAATACTGCTCGAGCAATGCCGCCAATTCCGCCTCGATCGCCTGCTGGATAATCTGCCGCGCGCCCTGCTGGATCAGGTCGTCCAGACCGGGCAGGCCCTTCACTTCCGTTGCTGCTTGACTGCCGTTTGTTTCCTGCGTACGTTTCGCCATGGTGGTGGAGTTCGGTTGCTGGGTGTTACCGTGGAAAGCAACATTTTCAGCTAACCGCCACCGCCTTCTCATTTCCCGCCGACCACCCGCCGTACACCAAATTCGACATTAGCTCCGCACCCGCAGCACGTGGTGACAAATGGTGCAAGCGAGTTCCTCGGTGAAATTTTCGGCGACAAAGGTACGCATGCTCTCAGTGCTTTTGGCGTAGCGCAGATCCCGCGGGGGCTTGCATCGAGATTGATCTGATCGCCGAAGTCTCGTGAGAGACGCAACTGCACGGACCTCGCTCCTTGCTGGAGCCGCCTTCCAGGTACGGCGGAAAAAAGACGCCGCGCTTACGAATGACCACGCGTCTCCGGTGAACAGCGCCTCGCCGTTTGCCACGGCCCCACGGGAGGCTGACCAGCTCGTGGGGCGCAGCATCTCACGCTGCGCTACATCGAAATATGGGCGAGGTGCTCTCCTGCCTGCACAGCGAGCAGGCCGCCGAGATCATGGGCTTACTCGTACGTCATCCCCCTCAGTCTCCCGAAGCACCACTCCATGGCGTTGCGTGGCGATGTCGCGGGCCGCATCGATTTCCCCCCGCATGCGGTTCGAGTCCCATCCCAACGCACGCGCCGCGACCGTCGCTGTTTCAGCCAGCACGGCATGGGTCAACTTGCCGGAGAGCGCGATCGTTGTCCGGCGCAACAGCAGATCAGCAAGATGCGTCACGGCTTCGTGCTCACATATGTACTGAATCTCCCGCACTGTGTAACTCGGCTCGCTTGCGAGCGGCGTGTCAGGTGGCCCGCCGTGCGCCGGCGAGCAAAACGCTGCAATCGCGGATGCACTCGTACCGTAACGCGAGAGCAAGGTTTCAGCTCGTTCGACCGGAACACCGCAACGCGTCGCCAGCTCGTTGATCCATGCAGCCCGATCCCCGGAGGTGCGTGGAAAATCATGGCCGCCCCCGATGGCTGCGTCACGAGTGCTCACCCTGCGTGAGCGGCCGAGGCGCTCGAGCGTGTCGTCGGCGACGGATTCGGCAAATCCCCGGAACGTTGTCCACTTGCCGCCCACCAGCGAAAGCACAGGAATCCGGGTATCGGGCAGATGATCGATGTGCACCACGTGATCGCGGCTCACCTCGCCCGGATTCGCGGCATCCGAATAGGGCAGCGGCCGCACGCCGCTGTAGCGAAACGAGATGTTCGACGCATCCACTCTCAAGCGGGGAAAGATTTCCCGCAGGGCGCCAAACATATACTCGACTTCGCTGTCCTCACAGCGGATCTCGTCGGGATCGTCGACACGGATATCTGTCGAACCGACGAGGAGGCGGTCCATAAAAGGATAAACGAGGCAGATGCGACCGTCCTTCGAGCCAAAGTAAACCATGCGGCCACACAATTGCGCATAGAGTTCCGGATGGTCCACGATCAAATGGGACCCTTTTGTCCCACCGATGTACTTTCGTTTGATACCGAGCGAGTGGTTCACGCTATCGATCCAGGCACCACTGGCATTGATGATGATCGTTGGTGTAACAGGAAAGAGCCTGTCTGACATCAGATCCCGCAACCAGACCTTCTCGTCTTCCACGTGGTCAACGGTCACATAGTTCGCCGCAGCGGCTTCCTCGCATGCGGCCAGCCCATCTGCGACCAGTTCGTAGTTCAGCCGTTCCGCCTGTGTCACCTGTGCGTCAAAATACGTCGCGGTTGCCTTGATGGCGGGATCGAGCACCGGCAGGTTTCGAAGAGAACGAGTTTTGAATGCGACATGGTGCCGCGGCATCGTCCGGTGATGGCGGCCGAGAAAATCGTAGATCGTCAACCCGAGTTTCGAAATGATCATGCCGCGGTCGGCGAGTTTCGACTTGATACCAAAAAATCGCAGCGCAGACGCGACGATGCCGCCAAAGTACGATTGAATCGGCAGTACGGTCTCCAGTGGCCGTACAAAATGCGGGGCGTTTTTCAGCAACAGGTTGCGTTCCAGGGTGGATTCGGCAACCAAGCGGAATTCACCGGTTTCAAGATACTTCAGGCCGCCGTGAATAAGCCTCGAAGGCGCAGAACTCGCACCCGAGGCGAAGTCCGCCTTGTCGATCAGCAGGCAGTCCACCTGTTGCATCGCCAGGTCACGAAACAGCCCTGCCCCATTGATGCCGCCACCAATGATCAGGACGCTGACATTGCACCGTTGGGCAAGCCGTTCGAGAAAGAATGCGCGGGATCGTTGAGTCATCGCTTGTCTTGCTGTCAATGCGCAAAGGCTGCGCGGTCGAGCGCCGGCCAAGCCGGGTTCATGCCTGTAACGAGCTGCATGTACAGCCCGTATGCCTCGGTGAGCTGGCCGTGACGTTCCGGGTCCGGCCGGTGCGTCCGCTGGATGCGGCATGCGTGCGCACATGCCTCCGGCAGGGAGGCGAACGCTCCGGTGCTGACCCCGGCACACAGCGCAGCGCCGAGCGCACTCGCCTCCTGACGTTCCGGGATATCGATCTGAATCCCAAGGGTGTCGGCGAACAACTGGGCGAGCATGGGGCTCGACGATCCTCCACCGGTCAGGCCGGCCCGCCCCGCGGGAAAAGCATTGGTCAATGCTTCGACATGGTATCTATGATTGAAGACCATGCCTTCGAGCACCGCCCGCGCCAGATGGACACGACGGTGCCAGCCGCGGATGCCGAAGAATGAAGCGCTCGCGGGCTGTTCAAAGGGCGATCCGAACAGGAATGGATGGAACATGACGGAGCTCGGCTCGGCGAATGCAGCCTGCAATTCGTCTCCGATCAGGTCGAACAGCGAGCATCCGCGTTGTGCGGCCTGTTCGACTTCGTACGTGAAAAATTCGCGCAGGAACCAGTCGACGTTGCTCGACGAGGCCGGCGAA
This sequence comes from Burkholderia humptydooensis, assembly GCF_001513745.1. Taxonomy (NCBI): domain Bacteria; kingdom Pseudomonadati; phylum Pseudomonadota; class Betaproteobacteria; order Burkholderiales; family Burkholderiaceae; genus Burkholderia; species Burkholderia humptydooensis. Next base: position 109,825 of record NZ_CP013381.1, read on the forward strand.
ATCGACATGTTCATCCACTGGCCGGGAGATGTGCCATTACGGCACGACCAGCGCGGATCGGTTTGCGGATGATCAGACAGGATTTCGTTGATGCTGAACGTCCCCGCCGTAATCGACAAGGTACCCGGTGCCGTGTTGCCCATGCCCACGGCGCTGGACGTGACATCATGCAACCCGCAGGCTACCGGCGTGCCCTCCTTCAGGCCGGTTTGCGCGGCAGCCTGCGCAGTGACACGCCCCGCAATCGCTGTGGGCGATACGATCTCCGGTAACGCGCGGCCAATAGACTCAAGGCCGTATAGATTCAGGACATCGCGGCTGTACTGTTGTGTACGCACATCCGTAAAGGATGAACTGGCCTCCGTTGGATCGGTCGCCGGGACGCCGGTCAGACAAAGACGAAGCCAGTCCTTGCAGAAGAGCACATGGCCAATCTTCGCGTACCGCTCGGGTTCGTTGAGCTGGATCCATTTGAGCAGACTGCACGCGGCGTACGGATACGGACGCTGCCCGGTCAACTCCTGCGCCTGTTGCAGCAGGCCGGCTTCGCCCCATTGGTCGCGAACGACGGAGGCCCGGCTGTCGAGTGAGAGAATCCCGGGGCCCAGCGCGGCACCGTCGTGGTCGACCAGATATAGGCCGTCGCCGTGGCCTGTTACGCCTATAGCTGCGATTGCGCCGGGGGGCACCGTGCTGATCTCGAGTGCATCGCGAATGGCTCCGCTTGCTGCCGCCCAAGTTTCTTCCATGTCCCGTTCGACGTGACGGGGACGGGGCTGCCGCCGTTCGACACGCCGGCATCCAACGCCCGCGGTGCGGCCACTGGTGTCAAAGATAACGGCCTTGGTCGCGGTCGAGCCGCTGTCGAGGCCCAGCAGATATTTTTCCATCACGTCCCCCATATGCTTGCAGGCACTCCGGCATCCTGGAGTGATCGCCAATCAATTTTCAGCAGAGCCGCCTTTTTGCACCGACGTCATCCAGCGAGAACAAGAATGGGCGGTGCCGCGTCTTCGGTTTCACCATGTTCGCCTTCAGGTCCGGGTTCCACGAATGCGGGCGGATCAAAGCACCGTCCTGACGCGCTCCACGATATCCAGATATCCAGTCACGTCCCAGGCAGAGCGCCCGATGAACAGCCCGTCGATATGTGTGCAGGCGGCGAATTCGGTGCAGTTGCCGCGGTTGACCGACCCGCCGTAAAGGCACGGTACACGGCGGCCCAGAATGTCTTGCGCGACCGCGATGATCTCGGCCTGGCGAGCATCGGCATAGGCGGCGCTGGCCGGTATACCGTGCTCGCCGATGGCCCAGACCGGCTCGTACGCCAGCAGCATCGGGTTCGCGTGCTGTGCCGGGCTCAATCGTGCCAACGCGCCGCGTACCTGCGTAGCCAGAACTTCGGCGGCACGCCCGCCTTCCCGATCGGCGAGTGTCTCCCCAATGCAGATCAGCGGCATCAACCCGTGGCGCATCGCTGCCTCGACCTTCAGTCCTACCGTGGCATCGGTTTCGCCAAAGTGCTCGCGTCGCTCGGAGTGGCCCAGTTCAACCAGATCCATTGCGCAATCGACCAGCATCGGCGGCGAGATTTCACCGGTCCAGGCGCCGCGGTCGGCCCAGTGCATGTTCTGTGCGCCGACCTTCACCGTGGTATGCGCGAGGATGGCCTTGACCTCACGGATCGCGGTGAAGGGCGGAATCACGAAGCGCTGCATCCGTGGGTCGTCACCGCCGGTGAGCAGGCCTTTGGCAAAAGCGCGCGCCTCTGCCAAGGTCTTGTTCATTTTCCAGCTCGTTCCGATCCAAAAAGGAGAATTAAGCATGTGTCGTCAATCGGATACACGGACTTACGCTGCTGTGGTTGGTGCCGGGGGTGCGGCTCCCCCGGCGCACGGGCGGGGACCCACCGATGTCTTTTTGCACCATGCGGGTCCGGGCCGTAGCATCACTTCGACAGCGTGAACGGCGACGTATACTTCGCCACGTTGGCCTTTGTGATCAGGACGCAGTCGAAGAGCTGCTTTTCAGAATTGGCCCCTGTTTTGCCGGTCTTCAGGAACTCATCGGCCTCCTGTACCGCCTTGACGGCAAATGTGGCAACAGGCTGCAGCACGGTGTATTGCAGATCGCCGGCATTGATAGCTGCCACCGCCGCTGGCGAGCCGTCAAACCCCCCCACCTTTACGTTCGCGAGTTTGCCCGCCTGCTTGAGGGCAGCAATCGCGCCAAGCGCCATTTCGTCATTGCCGCTGATCACGCCCGTGACGTCGGGGTGCGCTTGCAGGAGGCTCTGCATTGCATTGAACCCCTGCGTGCGATCCCAGTTGGCCACTTGAGATCCGACCTTGTTCAGAGCCGGATACTGGCTGAGCACCGATCTGTAGCCGTTGGAACGCGTGGCGGCGTTGTTGTCGGACGGCGATCCGAGCAGTTCGACATAGTTGCCTTTCGATCCGACGTCCTTCACCCATTGCTGTGCGCCAAGCGCCGCGCCCTGCGCGTTGTTGGAAACGAGCTGAGCCTTGGCCAGGCCCTCCCGATTGATCTCGGCATTAACGAGGAAAACCGGAATATTCGCGGCAACCGCTTTTTTTACTGCGCCAATGGACCCGCTCGCATTCGCGGGATCAAGAATGATTGCGACAGACTTATTGGTGATCGCAGTGTCGATCAGCTGACTCTCGGTATTGGTATCCCCTTTCGAAGCCGCGACGTGGGCCCTATATCCCAACTTCTTCGCTTCGGCGGCGGCAACGTTGCCTTCCGTGAGCCAGTAAGGGTTCGAGGGATCATTGACGATGATGGTCATGAGCCCACCGTTGGCCGCATGAGCTTGCCCAGCAAACAAGGGCGCAGCGATGGCGACGGCGGCGAGCATCAACGTTCTTTTCTTGGTTGCCATGGTAAGTCTCTCTCCTCAGTTATGGATGGCGCCGGTATCTGTATCCGGCATGCTTCTCGCGGGCCAGCGGCTCAGTTCAAGCCGAGCCGCCGCCTTGCGGCAAAGTGGGTTGGCCGGCGGTCGGCGCCGGGCGCTTGACACGGCGGCGATATTGAATGGCATTGAGCAACACGGCGAGCACGATGACTGCGCCGGTGAACACCGTTTGCCAGTAGGACGAGATTCCGAGGATCACCAGACCGTCGGACAGGAAGCCGATCACGAAGGCCCCGAGCAGGGTTCCGCGGATGTTGCCGGTTCCGCCCATCAGTGACGCGCCTCCAATGACCACGGCGGCGATCGCCGTCAACTCATAGGTCGTGCCGGCAGTCGGACCAGCCGAAGTGAGCTGCGAGGACAGGATCAATCCGGCAATGGCAGCACAGGCGCCCGAGAGCATGTAAACGCTGATCTGCACTTTTTTCACCGGGACGCCGGAGAGCTCGGCGGCGCGCGCGTTACCGCCGGAGGCGTAAAGCCAGCGACCGAAAGCCGTGCGGGCGAGCATGAGGCTGCCTATCAGCCCGATGACTGCCAGGACCAGGACGCCGATGGGGATACCGAAAAGGCGATCGAAGCCGAGCCAGTTGAACCCGGTGTTGCCCAGATCCGCCTGGCCACCAAGATTGTTGTAGGTCAGCCCGTTGGTCATCAAGAGAGCGAATCCGCGCACCACGTACATCACCCCGAGTGTGGCGACGAAGGCCGGCACTTTGAACCGCGCGATGAGCACACCGTTGATCAGGCCGATGATGGCGCCAAGCGAACAGCACAGTACCACCACGACCCAGACCGCCGGGTAGAGCACGACGCCGAACATTTTCAGCGTCACGCCCTGCATCAAGAACCCAGCGACCACACCTGAGAAGCCGAGCGTGGACCCGACCGACAGATCAATTCCGCCATCGATGACCACCAGCAGCATGCCGATTGCGAGGATGCCGTAGATGGCCACGTGCGAGGCCATCGTCAGGAAATTATCGACTGTGAAATAATTCGGCGACAAATACGAGAAGATCGCGATGATTGCGATCAGGGCAAAAAATGCACGTCCTTCGAGCATCATCTTGCCGATGCCGAAACCTCCACCGAAGTGGCCGGCGCGGTTTGGCGTGGAAGTTTTGGCGGCGGTGTTCACGTTTCAGTCTCCATTCATTTCGACGATCAGATCGCCACGGCTTCGCCTGAGGCGGCCATGATCTGGTCTTTGGTGACATCGGGGCCGAACTCTGCGGATATCTTGCCCCTGCGCATCACGACAATCCGGTGCGCGATGCTCAGACATTCACTGACTTCCGAGGTGGAAAACACCACAACCAATCCTTGCGTGGCGCTCTCGCTGAGCAAGCGAAAGACCTCGGCCTTGGCACCAATGTCGATGCCTCGGCTGGGTTCGTCGAGCAGAATGACTTTCGGGCGCGTGGCGAGCATTTTGCCGATTACGACTTTTTGCTGGTTGCCGCCGGACAAAGATCCGATCGGTGCGTCAGGGCCTGCCGTCTTGACGCGAACATTTCGGATCGACTGATCGACGAGTGCGCGCTCCCCTGTGAAGGACAGCAGGAATCCCTTGACGAAGGTGCCGATGCTCGCCAGCGACAAGTTGGCGCCAACGCTCATGGTCTGCACCAGCCCATCACGCTGGCGATCCTCCGGCACCAGCACGAGGCCCTTCGCGATACGCTCGGCGATGCTCAGGGACGCAATATCGTCGCCTTCCAGAAGGACCTTTCCACCGATCGTCGGAACGCGCCCGGCGATGGCCTCAAGCAGTTCCGTGCGCCCTGCGCCCATCAGCCCGTAGATGCATACGATCTCGCCTGCGCGCACGTCGAGCGACAATTCATCGACCACGGGAACGTCGGATTCAGAGTCGTCGGCGACGCTGACCTCCTTGATAGCCAGCGCTACGTCGCCGAACGCGTAGCCTGTCGGCGGTGCGCCGAGGTCGAAGTTCGCTCCGACCATGTTGCGCACGATCCATGCGAGGTCGATGTCATTGGCTTCGGCCGTGGCGGTGATTCTGCCGTCGCGCAAAACCACGGCGTAGTCAGTGATTTGCAGTGCCTCTTCAAGATGATGCGAGATATAGACAATCGATACGCCACGACTCGTCAGATCGCGGATCACCTTGAACAGCACCTCGACCTCGGAGGCGCTCAACGCCGAAGTCGGCTCATCCATGATGAGGATGCGCGATCGAACGGAGAGCGCGCGGGCGATTTCGACGACCTGCTGCTGGCCGAGGCGCAAGTCATGGACCAGCGTCATCGGGTCGATATCCTCCTCGAGTTCGGCCATCAGCGCCCGCGCCTGCCTCGCCTCTTCAGCAAAGTCGACGCCGGTCGACGTGTGCAGTTCGCGGCCCATGAAGATGTTGTCGCGCACATTGAGATTGGGCGCGAGGCTCAACTCCTGATGAATGATCGAGATGCCGTGTTCGCGTGCCTCGTTCGAGGATGAAAACGTCACACGCTCCCCATCGACTTCGATAGTTCCCGACGTCGGCGCCTCCACCCCCGCCAGAATCTTCATCAATGTCGATTTGCCGGCACCGTTTTCGCCGAACAAGGTCGTGACCTTGCCGCGATGGATGTCAAAGTTGACGCCATTCAGGGCATGCACGCCGCCATACGATTTGACGATGTCGCGCGCCGAAAGCAGTACATTGCCGGCCGCGGCTTGGGTTCGGGGCGCGGTCGTCATTTCACTTCCAGCTTGACCGGGGTCACGAGCCAGCCGTTCGGATTGATCAGTTGGAAGGCGCCGACGACCGAGATGGTCTTGCCCGCCAGCTTGCTGGTATCGATTTTCGACAAGACCGCTTTTTTCATCTCCCCGTTGATCGCGTATCCAGCATTCTGATAATCGATCTGGTTGGTGAATTGCCCAAAACTGATTGTGCCCGTGGCATCGCGCAGATCAGTGCCGTTGATTGCCGGGCCGGTCTGCACGCGGATGCTGACCGAGTCGGGCACGCCCGGCACCTTGACGAAATAGATACCGGAATCCTCGTTACCCGCAACGCCGGTGAACTTGACCGACATTTCGGGGCCGATGCCGCCACCGGCCACGCCGTACTGCTTGCCGGCGGCGTCCTGGTCCTTTGCAATTGCCGCGGCCAGGATGTCGGCGCTAATAGCGCGGGCCTCGATTGCCGCCTGTGTTTTTGGAAACTGCGCCGCGCCGAACGCGTCGGAATCGAAAGCCGCAGTTTGCTTATCGGCTGCTGACCCAATCTTCACGACCTTGGTGCTCAAGGCCATCCCCGCGGTCAAACACAGCAACAGCGCCGCGGCGATGCCCGCGCGCATACCGTGACGGGAGCGATGATTCCTCGCTGGGACGATTGTGCTCATGGGAATGTCTCCTGTACTTTATTTATGAGCCACAGAAATGCTAAGTGGCTGTGCCGAACTGCGCTGCGATGTCCTCGGTCGACGTCGCGTTCGACTGGCCGCGCGTGGCGTCTTCGAGGCTCACAATGGATTGCGCGATCGCTTCCGTCGTGGCGAGCGTATTGATAGCGCCGGTCCGCAACGCGCCCAAGACTGCGGTGGTTTTCGTATTCTCGCTGGCTACCGCAATGACGTTCGGAATTTGCCTCAGTTCATCGAGACTCAGGCCAATGACGCGATCCTGCACTGGCGTGACAACCGGGCGACCGCCAATGCCGATGAAGTGGTAACCCATCACGTCGCCGACTGCACCGAGGTGCCGCAGTTCGGCGATCTCATCCGACGCGAACCAGCCGGCGCGGACCATATTGCTGTCTTCATTGATGTTGCCGATCCCGACCAATGCAACATGAGCCCGGCGAGCCTTGTCGAGCGTCGACTTGACCGCATCGTTGTTGAGCAGCTCCTCCCTGACCTGCAAGCCGCGCACCAACGCCGGGGCATAGAGCGTTTCGCTGGCGCCGCCGAAGCGAATCGCGAGTTGCCGGCTGATATGGTCAGGATTCATCGTCTCGCCGCCTCGGTAGAACCCCCCGATCGCACAGACGAAGGTGGCCGAACGCTGCGTCGACGAGATCGCATGTTCCGCAATGGCATTGATGTTTCGGCCCATCCCCACGGCGACGATCGTGTTGTTGGCCAGGATCCGGTCGAGATGGCTCGCGACGAGACCGGCGAGCAACTCGCGCTGCTTGTCCTGATCCTTGTGGTTGACGGAAATGATCGCCTTTTTGATGTTGAAGCGCTGGATCAGATCGCGTTCCAGGTCGCGCGTGTCGCGAGGGTGGTGACGAACGCGAATTTCGACAATACCCTCGTCCTGAGCGCGTTTCAAAAGGCGTCCAATCTTGGCGCGGGACAGCGAAAACTGCTTCGACAAATCCTCCTGGGTAAGTCCGTCTACATAGTAAAGCGTCGCAAGACGAGTCAGTTCGTCGGTAGTCACGGTTTTACCCTCCATCCACTAGGCGCTCAAACGCAAGCGTTCGGATTGTTGCGGTTCTCCTGGTGGTTATCCTCATATTCCCTGATGAGATTCACCTTCGGAATGGAGCGCCCACCGTCGAAGTGAGCCCCGAGCCACTTGTCGACGATTGCCTTGGCGAGTTCCGGACCGACAACGCGAGCACCGATCGTAATGATTTGCGCATCATTGCTCTTGCTTGCGCGGTCCGCAGAATAAGTGTCGTGGCACTGCGCCGCCCGAATACTGCGGACTTTATTGGCGGCAATCGCCATACCGATCCCCGTGCCGCATAGCAGAACCGCCCGCTCGTATTCGCCTGCGGCAACCTTCTCTGCAACCGCGAACGCAATATTCGGGTAGTGGACAGGTTCAGCTTCGTAAGTGCCGAAGTCCGTAACGTCGACTCCCAGCTTCAAGAGATGCTGCTTGATGATTTCCTTCAGTTCGAACGCGGCTTCATCGCAGCCGATTGCCAGCTTCATAGCTTGCCTCATCAACTAGTCACATAAGTTCGATCGCGAGTTTGCACAAGCGCTCACTATTGAACAAATTCTCCGCCCAAAGATTTGAGGTGTCAAGGCATCGGCTGCGGCATACGGGATTGCCCTCAGACACGTTCTGGACCAACTTCATGCCTAGGTTCAGGGCTCTCTGCGTTTGCGCCGATGCGGGTTAACCATAAATCAGCGCCGATTGACACCCAGGCCACACCTACCTAACATGCATTTCACATGAACGGATGAACACGCTTGAGCAAATGTCATGCACGGTAGACGGCGTTCTTCGAAATGCCCGCCCGTGCAGCGCAGGCGGAACAGCGCTCGAGGAAGCGTAGGGATCACTGCATCAAAGGCTCAATTGAGGAGCCGGATGATGGCAATGCGGCAGGTGTCCATTTCACGCATCACGACGTGAGAGCGTGACTGACGCAGTGATCCACAAAGCGCGGTGAATTGTTAGCTGGTCCGAACTGAACGGCTCTACTTATTATTATTGGTGGAATTGTCATGAACAGCACAAGTGAATCCATGCTGGCGGTCGTCTGCCACGCGCCGCAAGACTATCGGCTCGAAAAGGTGAAAAGGCCTACCGCCGGGCCGAACGAGGTGATCATAAAGATCGCGTCGTGCGGCATCTGCGCGGGCGATTGCAAAGGTTGGGACGGCGCCGCGCGATTCTGGGGCGACGAAAGCAAGGCGAAAGCCCCGTATATCAAGGCCCCCGTTGTCGCGGGTCACGAATTCTGGGGATATGTCGTGGAACTGGGCGAAGGCGCGGCCGAGCATCACAACGTCGCCATTGGCGACCGGGTGATCGCCGAGCAGATCGTCCCGTGCGGAAAATGCCGCTATTGCAAGGGCGGCCACCGCTGGATGTGCGAGGTTCACGATGTCTACGGCTTCCAGCGCGAGGTGGCTGACGGCGGCATGGCCGAATACATGCGCCTGTCGGCCCGCGCAGTCATTCACAAGATCGACGATCGCGTATCACTGGAGGACGCCGCGGTCATCGAACCGCTGTCGTGCTCCATTCATGCCGTCAACCGTGCGGATATCGGCTTCGAGGATGTTGTCGTGATCGCGGGCGCCGGCACGTTAGGCCTGTTGATGATTCAAGCCGCGCAACTGAGGACGCCGAAGAAGCTCATTGCCATCGATATGGTGGACGAGCGTCTCGCACTTGCGAAGCAGTACGGCGCGGACATCGTCCTCAATCCGAAGAAGGACAATGTCGACGCGATCGTTCGCCAGCACACGGGCGGCTATGGCTGCGACGTCTATATAGAGACGACGGGCGTGCCAGCCGGCGTGACGCAGGGCCTGCAGATCATTCGCAAGATGGGCCGCTTCGTCGAATTCAGCGTCTTTGGTCGCGACACGACGGTCGACTGGTCGATCATTGGCGAGGAAAAGGAACTCGACCTGCGAGGCGCGCACCTGAGCGGCGACTGTTACCCCGTCGCGATCGATCTGCTCGCACGAGGACTCATTACGTCGACAGGCATTGTTACCCACACATTCAAATTGTCTGATTGGGACGAAGCGCTGCAGCTTGCCAACTCCCTCGATTCCATCAAGGTACTGCTGATCCCCTGAGTCAACGCGGCGAGGCAAACGCGTATCGTACATAAAGGAATGGAATGAATCGCGTCATCAATAACCCGGATCTCGTAGTCGAAGACATGCTGCGCGGCATTCTTGCGGCACATCCGGAACTGCACGCGGCACCCGGCAATCCGCGTGTCGTGTCGCACGTCGGTGCGCACCAGGATAGGCGCGTGGGCATCGTCACCGGGGGCGGGTCTGGGCACGAACCGGCATTCCTCGGATATGTCGGGCCCAACCTCGTGGATGCGGTCGCCATCGGCGAGATTTTTTCTTCGCCGACCGCCAAGTCGTTCTTCGATGCGTTCAAGGCTGCCAACAGCGGCGCCGGCGTCGCGTGTCTCTATGGCAACTACGCCGGCGACAACATGAACGTGAAAATGGCGATCAAGATGGCGGAGCGTGAAGGCATTCGCGTGCGGACCGTCGTGGCGAACGACGACGCCGCTTCCGCACCGCCGGACGAACTCGACAAGCGGCGCGGCGTCGCCGGCGAGATCGTGATGTGGAAAGTCGGCGGTGCACGCGCCGCACAGGGCGCGTCGCTCGACGACGTGATCTCCAGTGCCCGCAAGGCGGTCGATGCGACGCGTTCAATCGGTATCGGTCTGTCGGCCTGCACGATTCCGGCGGTCGGCAAGGCGAATTTCACGATCAACGACGGTGAGATGGAGGTCGGCATCGGCCATCACGGCGAGCCGGGGATTCTCGTGCAGAAGACGGTCCCGGCAAAAGATATGGCGAAGCTGATGCTGGACAAGCTGCTGCCTGACCTGCCCTTCTCGCGTGGAGACAAGGTGTCAGTGCTGCTGTCCGGCCTGGGCGCGACGCCGCTCATGGAGCAGTACATCCTTTACGGTGAGGTTGCCGACTACCTGCGCGAAGCCGGTATCGGAATCGAATTCTCGTTTGTCGGCAATCTGTTCACGTCGCTCGAGATGATGGGTGTGACGTTGACGCTGACGAAGCTCGACGACGAACTGCGAGCATGCCTCGCTTACCCCTGTAACAGCATCGGATTGAAAGTAGGAGACGCATGATGACTGATTCCGTCGAGTTGGCGGACGCTGGCGGGATCGTGGTCGATCTCATCGAGACCATCAACGCCAACCGTCAATACCTGAGCGAGGTCGACGGCGCCATCGGTGATGGCGATCACGGCATCAACATGAGCAAAGGGTTCACGCAGTGCGGCGAACGCATCGCCGCCCGTGGCGCGGTGCCGTCGCTGCCGGTAGCGTTGAGCGACCTGTCCGATTCGCTGATGGAAGGGATAGGCGGCTCGATGGGACCGCTGTACGGCACATTCTTCCTCGGTATCAGCGACACGCTGGCGAAGCGCACCGATCTCGACAAGGAGGCGTTCTATCGCGCGCTCGATGCCGGCATCGCGGCCGTGCATGAGATCGGCGACGCGAAAGTCGGCGACAAGACGCTGATCGATACGCTCGTACCGGCACGCAGTGCCTATCAGGCCGCGCTGGACCAGGGGAAGACCTTCCGGGCATGCCTGGCCGCGATGACCGCAGCCGCAGAGGCCGGCATGAACTCGACCCGTGAATTGCGGGCCCGCATCGGCCGCGCCAGCCGGCTTGGCGATCGTTCGATCGGGGTGCTCGATGCCGGCGCCTGCTCGTGTTTTCTCATTCTGCGCAGCATGGGCGAATCGATCACCCGGCTGCTGGGGTAGTCCGCGCTGACGGCCGCTGATCCGGCGAGTACGCAGCAGAACTCATTTCCCGATCTTCACCTAGGCCGAGGTCGTCGTTGAAGATCCGGGCTCATCATTCAGATATCGAAACTATCCATCATGTCTTACGCCGAACCGACTCGAGCGGAACTTGCGAACGCGATTCGCTTTCTTGCCATTGACGCGGTACAGGCCGCGAATTCCGGGCATCCTGGAATGCCGATGGGGATGGCTGACATTGCCGAGGTCCTGTGGCGAAAGTATCTGAAGCATGATCCGGCTGCCCCAGGATGGGTGAATCGGGATCGGTTCGTGCTGTCGAATGGTCACGGCTCGATGCTGCTTTACGCTCTGCTTCATCTGACGGGGTACACGCTGCCGATCGAAGAACTGAAGCATTTCCGCCAATGGAAATCGATGACGCCCGGACATCCGGAGCGAGGCCTGACGCCGGGCGTCGAAACGACCACGGGGCCTCTTGGCCAGGGGATCGCGAATGCCGTCGGCATGGCGCTGGCGGAACGGTTGCTGGCGAACGAGTTCAACGAGCCGGGCTTCGATATCGTCGATCACTATACTTACGCGTTCCTCGGCGATGGATGCCTAATGGAAGGCGTGTCCCATGAGGCGTGTTCGCTCGCTGGGGCCTGGGGGCTCGGGAAGCTAATCGCGTTCTACGACGACAACGGAATATCGATCGACGGGCGCGTCGACGACTGGTTCACCGACGAAACGCCAGCGCGCTTTCGCGCCTACGGCTGGCATGTGGTGGAGAACGTCGACGGCCACGATCCGATCGAGATCGAACGCGCGATCGATGCCGCACGCGCCGAGCGGGAGCGGCCGACCCTCATCTGTTGCAAAACGGCGATCGGGCGTGGGTCGCCGAATCGGGAGGGCACCCACGAGGTGCACGGCACCCCATTGGGTACGGCGGAAATCCAGGCGACGCGGGAAAATCTCAACTGGCCGTTTGCGCCGTTCGAGATTCCGAATGCGTTCCGTCAAGCGTGGGACGCACGTCCCACGGGCCGCGAAAACAATCTCGCCTGGCACAGGCTTTTCGAGGCTTACCGAACGCACCATCCCGAGAAGGCCGATCGATTCGAAACGCGCATGCACGCCCCTGGCGGAGAACGTTCGGCCACGGCGATCGCTGATCTCTTGGCAAAGAGTGAATGGTTCGAGCAGAAAATGGCGACCCGAAAGGCGTCGCAGAAGTGTCTCGAACACTTGGTTGCGCAACTGCCGGAACTGCTGGGTGGATCGGCCGATCTGTCGCCGTCGAATTTGACGAAGGTCCCTGCTTCGCGGGCGGCAACACCTGCGCATCGGGATGCCACCGCGAACTATATTCACTACGGGGTGCGGGAATTCGGCATGACGGCGATCATGAACGGCGTTGCCCTCCACGGCGGTTTCGTGCCGTACGGCGGGACGTTCCTCGTCTTTTCCGATTACGCAAAAAATGCACTTCGCATGGCAGCACTGATGAATCTGCAATGCATCTATGTCTTCACCCACGATTCGATTGGACTCGGCGAGGATGGGCCGACGCATCAGCCGATCGAACAGGCGGCGATGTTACGAATGATCCCGGGGATGAATGTCTGGCGGCCAGCGGACGCGACCGAAACGGCGTTTGCATGGGCCGCGGCACTCGAGTCGACTCATGCGCCCACCGCGCTGCTGCTTTCCCGGCAGAACCTGACGCCGCTTGCCCGTACAGAGCAGGCACGCTCAGATATTCGGCGAGGCGGATACATCCTGTCCGAAGCCACGGGCGGCGCGCCGGACGTCGTGCTGATTGCGACAGGGTCGGAGGTCGAACTTGCATTGAAGGCTCAGGCCGAACTTAAGCAGAATAGAATCAACGCGCGTGTCGTATCGATGCCGTCGAATACCATGTTCGATGCCCAACCAGCGGCATACCGCCATACCACCCTGCCACCTCGGGTTCGGCGAATCGCGGTCGAGGCGGCGGCCGGCGACTATTGGCGGAAATACGTCGGCTTGAGCGGCGCGGTAGTGGGGCTCTCGCATTTCGGCGAATCAGCGTCTGCCGAAGTGCTGTACGAGGAGTTCGGCATCACAGTGCCGGCCATCGTCGAAGTGGCGCGCCGCGTGGTGGAGGCGGTGGGGGAAGTGGTTGATTGAGCCGTGCTCGTGCACGGTGCCGCAAACGCTTTTCCGAGCTGCATAAGCGTAAATTCAGCGTAAGCCGCAGGCTGCATCGATACCTGCAGCTCTCCAAGGTGAGTGCGGAAGGCGTCGCGCTGAGCCAAACAAACATTTATGGAATCAAGATGGCGCTAATCTCCCTTCGGCAGCTGCTCGATCATGCTGCTGAATACGGTTATGGCGTGCCCGCGTTCAACGTCAACAACCTCGAACAAGTCCAGGCCATCATGCAGGCGGCATCGGCCTGCGCTAGCCCGGTCATCATGCAGGCGTCTTCGGGGGCGCGCAAATACGCCGGCGAGGCTTTCCTTCGGCATCTCGTCGAAGCGGCGATAGAAGCCTATCCGGACATTCCGGTAGTGATGAACCAGGATCATGGAGCGTCGCCGGCCGTCTGCCAGGCGGCAATCCGCAGCGGCTTCAGCAGCGTGATGATGGACGGCTCGCTGATGTCCGATATGAAAACCGTCGCCACCTACGCCTACAACATCGAGGTGACACGCACCGTGGTTGAAATGGCGCATTCGGTCGGCGTCTCGGTCGAAGGCGAACTGGGGTGCCTCGGCTCGCTCGAGTCCGGTATGGCCGGTGGGGAGGACGGATCGGGCGCCGAGGGCTTTCTGGAGCGCGATGCGCTGCTGACCGATCCGGAACAGGCTGCCGACTTCGTGGCGCAAACCGGCGTCGACGCATTGGCGATCGCGATCGGCACATCGCACGGTGCTTACAAGTTTTCGCGCGTGCCAACCGGCGACATCCTCGCGATCGACCGGATCAAGGATATCCATCGTCGGGTGCCCAACACGCATCTGGTGATGCACGGGTCGAGTTCGGTGCCGCAGGAATGGCTGCAGACGATTCGGGAATTCGGTGGCGACATTCGCGAGACGTATGGCGTGCCTGTCGAAGAGATTGGCGAAGGCATCCGCCACGGCGTGCGGAAGATCAATATCGACACGGACATTCGCCTTGCGATGACGGGCGCGATACGCCGCACGCTCGCGCTGAAGTCTGCCGAGTTCGACGTTCGGCGATTCCTCGCCGACGCGCTCGTCGCAGCGCGCGATTTGTGCCGTTCCCGCTTCGAAGCGTTCGGCAGTGCCGGGCAGGCCTCGAGAATCAAGCCGCTTGCGTTACAAGTGCTGGTCAAGCAATATGGCTACTGATACCCAACCAGATATCGGGGCGCGGGGCCGTCAGTGGCTCGTGAGCTGACCGTGGCGCTGATGGGACAACTGCAATGAAGACACAGGTGTTGGTGATCTTTGGCGGAACCGGGGATCTTGCCATGCGCAAGCTGCTGCCCGCCTTGTATCGCAATCATAGGGAAAGCGCACTTCCGGACGAGATGCGGATCATCGCAATCGGGCGAGAAAGGCTCGAGCGTCACGCGTACGTGACGAGAGTAAAGGAGGCATTGCGCCTCTTTGCCCCCCCCGACGCCGATTTGGACGATCCGAATTGGACGACGTTCTCGTCGCGACTCGATTTCATTCAGGTGAACGCATTGACGCCCGACGATTACGATCGTCTGGCGAAGGCCGTGAGGGGACTGGCGAAGCCGGCCAGCATCTTCTATCTGGCGACGCCTTCCGATCTGTTCGTGCCGATCTGCAGAGAATTGCAGCGGGCCGGCCTGGTGACAGCCGCGTCGCGGGTCGTGCTCGAGAAGCCGCTGGGGCACGATTTGCAGTCCGCGCAACGAATCAATCGCGAGGTTGGCGCGGTTTTCAATGAATGCCAGATCTACCGGATCGATCACTACCTTGGCAAGGAGGCGGTTCAAAACCTGTTCGCATTGCGATTCGGCAACGGAATATTCGAACCGCTGTGGAATCGCGACGGCATTCGCGACGTGCGAATCGCGATCGCCGAACAGGTCGGCGTCGAGACGCGCGGTGCCTTCTACGAGCGCAACGGCGCGATGCGGGACATGGTGCAGAATCACCTGCTTCAGCTTCTGTGCATCCTGGCGATGGAGCCGCCACTGAGTCTCGACGCGGACGCGGTGCGCGACGAGAAGCTCAAGGTCTTGCGTGCACTCAAGCCGCTGACGCCGGATGACGTCGCACGACAAACCGTGCGGGGGCAATACACCGCCGGTGAGATGTACGGCACGGCGGTGGCCGGCTACCTGGACGAGTCGAACATCGAGGCGGGCAGCCGCACCGAAACGTTCGTCGCGCTGAAGGCGGAGCTGAACAACTGGCGTTGGGCTGGCGTGCCGTTCTATCTGTACACCGGAAAGCGCCTGGAGTCCCGTGTCGCGGAAGTGGTGGTGAATTTTCGCGACGTGCCGCACTCCGTGTTCGGCTCGCCGGTCGCCGCGCCTGGGAACAATCGACTCGTGATCCGATTGCAGCCGGATGAGAGCCTCAAGCTCGACTTGATGACAAAAACACCGGGGGATGAGATGAGGATTCGGCCCGTCAGTTTGAATCTCGAATTTTCCTCAGCATTTGGGGCACGGCGCCGTGACGCTTATGAGCGCCTCGTGCTCGATGTGATCCGAGGGAGGCTGACGCTCTTCATGCGAGGGGATGAGCTCGATGCCGCGTGGCAATGGGTCGATCCGATCATTCAGGCCTGGCAAACGCAAGATCGTCCAGAGCCCTATGCGGCGGGCAGCGCGGGCCCGGCATCCGCGCTGTATTCGCTGATCGAGCGCCGCGCCTGCTCGCGCGTGGCGAAGCGTTGATGATAGACCAGTTCGTTCTTCAACGTTCCCCAGAAGGATTCGATCGGGGCGTTGTCGTAGCAATTGCCGCGGCGGCTCATCGACGCCCGCATGTCGAACTGGCTCACGAGCGCTTGATAGGCCAACGCACAATATTGCGACCCGCGATCGGTGTGGTGACAGAGGGTGTACCGGCTGGCCAAAGAGAAGCCCGGGCACTACCGGGCCGACGACCTAAGCGGCAATGGTGCGGCGCTCGTTGGTGGGCGGTGGAATCCGCGTGGCATGCGCGCGCTCTACACGTGCTGTCACGCGTCGACCGCCGTGCTGGAAGCGCTCGTCCATATGGCCGGGTTGTTGCCCAAGGGCGGCTATTTTCTGGTGACGCTGGAGGTCCCGGACGCTGCCTATGAGGCAGCGCTCGCGCCGGCGCTGCCGGATGACTGGGCCGAACTGACACGCACACCCGATTCGACGGCCGAGATCGGCCGCCAATGGCTCGAGGCGGGCGACCACCTCGCGATGCGCGTGCCTTCCGTGGTCTGTCCGACGGACTTCAACCTGCTGCTGAATCCGATGCATCCGGACATGGCGCAAGTCCAGGTCGTCGACAAAGCATTGTTTGCGATGGACCCGCGGCTTTTCGCGGCCTCGGCCAGGGGATGATCCATCGGAAGGAGTGTGAATCGCGATCCGATGCTCATTCCAGACAGTTCGGCCGCCCCCTCCGATCGGACTGCCGCATGCCGCACAATTGACGACGTTCGCTGGGGGAGCTGATTTTCGCGACGACACGGGCTCACGCGCAAGCGGCCGACAACGGACTTGCTTATCCTTGACCATTTCGTCCGCCTTGGCGAGCGATACCCGGCCCCCATCCTTGTCACGGGGGCCCTATTCCAATCATCAGGGCAGTTTCGCTTTGACGCGCTTGGCTGGTCGGCGCCCAGTTTGACCGCGTAATTGCGCTGCCTGCTCGCCAGCCGCCCTCGCCTCCGTTCTCGCGCGCTCGACCTCAGCCTCGGCGCGTTCGATGCGCATCCGCGCATCTTCAAGCCGCGCACTCAAATCCACCTTCTGCGCGTTGAGTACGGCGACTGATTGCTCGGCCGCAATGCGCGCTCGACGTTCACATTGACCACCATCGCAGCCGATGCTGCACCCGGATCCATGTGTCCGATGCTGCGTTCACCGAGACGCGAAGACCGCCCCCTGGTCGCGACCATCGCGATCGTGGACCCGGCGCCTGCCGTTGCCGCGTCGCCCGCGCGTGTCATGATCTCGCGCACCGGCAAGCCCGCCGCCACGCCGTGCTCGATCGCCGCCGCAGCGGGCACCCAGGCATCGACCATGGTCTTTTCGCCGACTTCGGCCCGGCCACGCGAGCGGATGCCTTCGGCCATTGCAATGATCAGGCCCGGCGCCTCGTTCAGCGGCAACGCCTGGCGCGCCCCGGCAACCTTGGCCGCGCACATGAACGCCGTGGCATAAAGCGGTCCCGACGAAGCGCCAACCGCGTTCAGAAAAGCCTTGGCCGCCGCGTTCAACTGATCCGCGAGCGTGGCTTCCGCCGACAGCGCCCCGATCGCTTTCGAGGCTGCGGTAAAGCCCTGCTCCATCGCGATACCGTGGTCCGCGTCACCGATCACGCCATCGAGCCGGCAAAGTTCGTCGCGCGCCTTTGCAATGGCGTCCGCGAGTTCGCGGAAGAGGCGTGCCATATCGGCGGTCGTCAGCGCGGGCGTCATGCGATCCTTTGCTGAAACATCGCGCATTCGCACGGGTGATCGATGAGGCGCCGAAGTTCGTCGTCTAGGTGCATCACGGTGATCGACGCACCCGCCATTTCGAGCGACGTGCAAAGCGGTCCGACCAGCGTACGATGCACCACGAGTCCCGCTTCCTTCAGCCGCTGCGCAACGCGGCGGTTGAGGATGTATAGCTCCATGAGCGGCGTGGAACCGAGCGAGTTCACGAGTACGGCTACGCGATCGCCTTTTGCGGCGCTCATCTCGGCGAGGATTGCGTCCATGATTTCGTCGGTGATGTCGCCGGCCGTGCGCAGCGCCTCGCGACGCATTCCCGGCTCGCCGTGAATGCCCATGCCGATTTCCATTTCACCAGGCGCGATTTCGAAGTTGGACGACGCGTTTGTGGCAGCGAGCACGGCGCGAGCGCCACCCCCATCGTGTAGGTGCGCGCATTGGCATGCCGTACATGAACAGCACGCCTGCGCCGCCATGCGTGGCGAGCGCGGCATCCACGACCGGTTGCGGCGGCGGCGACGCGAAGACGTTGCCGATCACCGCCGCATCGGCTAGCCCCTTGCCGACGAAGCCCAGAAACGTCGGCTCATGGCCCGATCCGCCGCCGATGACGAGCGCCACCTTGCCGGCGCGCGGCCCGTTGCGCGCGATGATCGCGCGCGGCGCGCTGTCGTTGCGCGTCAACAGATCGCCGTGGGCGGCCATGATGCCTTCCAGCATCTCGTCGACGGCGGCGTCGCCGGCGTTGATGAGTTTCTGCGTCCTCGTGCCGTGCATCGTCTGATCTCCTCAGATATTCAGATCGGCAACACCGGTATCGAAATACGGCGCCCAGAACGCCACGGATTCGGCGATCTGTTCGACGACCTGCCGGTCGGTCGGCTCGCGCTCCTTGAACGACAACTCGAGGCAAATCTCGTTGTCGCGTCCACCGCCCTCGCGCAGCGCCTTGATCAGCGGCTCGGGCTGAATGCGGCCGCGCGCGTTGAACTCGGCGGTGAAAGGACGATGACCACCCTTGTCCATCAGCGACTGCTTGATGTGAATGATCGGCGACACGCGCGGCACGGCGCGCGCCCACGCATACGGGTCGAAGTCGTCGGGATTGGGGCTGGTGACGTCGCCGTGGTCGATATCGGCCATCATCCACATGGGAATCGCCATGTTTGCGGCGCTCAACTTGTCCTGCAGCGCCATGCACGCGGCAATGGTCTCGCCGAATTCGCGGCCGATCGACATCGGTTCCCAGAACACGTATTTCAGCCCCGCTGCCTTCGCATGCCCGGCGACTTCGGCCCAGCAATCGATCGCAGTCTGAATCAGCGCGTCGCGGCGCGCCGGGTCGTCGAAATCCTTGTACGTGAAGATGGCGAACTGCGTGCCGATGGAATCGCCGCCCAGGTCGGCGATGATATCCGCGAAGGTCTTGAACCAGCCGACGTAATAGCGGCGCACCTCCGCGTCCGGGTGGCCGAAGTAATTCAGCCGCCCGTAGGGCCCCGTCATGCCAGACGTGATGCGCACGCCGGTGCGCGTCATCGCCGCGCGCATCTCGCGCGTCAGCCTGCGCGTGATCGCCGCCGGCCACGACGGATTGATGAACTCGTGAGTCAACTGCACGTCACGGATCTTCATGTCGTGCGCAATGGCATCGATCAGGTCGCCCGGCTCGGCAAAGCGGTTCACCAGCGGATTCGTGTTCAGTGCAAGCGTGAATGCCATGTTCGTCTCGTGTCGTGTGGGTTTCGGTGCCGCCTCGCCGCGCTTATGCGGATTTCGCGGCCGGGCCGTCGAGCCAGACTCCAAAGGCGGCCTTTTGCTCGGCGCTCATGTGCAAGCCATGTTTGGTGCGCCGCGTGAGCATGTCGTCGGCCGATTCGGCCCATTCGTTAGCCATCAGATAACGTGCCTCCGCCTCATAGAAGGTGGGCCCGAACTGCTGCCCCAGACCGGCAAGCGAAGTCGCGCCGTTGATCACCCGGGGCGTGAGCGTGCCGTGGGTCTGCGCGTAATGGCGCAACAGGTTACGCGGCAGCCATTCGTACTGCGCCTGGAGCTTCGCCATGAAACGCGGCACGTCGGCGCCTTCGATGTCGCCACCCGGCAGCGTGGCGGCTGCGGTCCAGTCCACGCCCATCTTCGGGAAGGTCGGCTGCAGCTTTTGCAGCGCGTGCTCGGCGAGCTTGCGGAAGGTGGTGATCTTGCCCCCGAAGACATTCAAGAGCGGCGCACCGCCGGAAACGTCCATATCGAACACGTAGTCGCGCGTTACGGCCGACGGATTGCCCTTGCCGTCGTCGTAGAGCGGGCGCACGCCGGAGAACGTCTCCACGATGTCCTGCCTGCGCAACGGATGCTCGAAATAGCGGTTCACCGCGCAGAGCAGATAGTCGATCTCGTCGTTCGTGATCGCCACCGTTTCCGGGGCTCCGTCCCAGGCGATGTCGGTTGTCCCGATGAGCGCCTTGTCGCCTTCGTATGCGTTGATGAAGATCACGCGCTTGTCATGGTTCTGCACGAGGTAGGAATGCGGACCTTCCCAGAACTTCGGCGTGACGAGATGGCTGCCCTTGACGAGCCGCACCTTGCGTGTCGATTGCGCGCCCGCGCGACCGATCACTTCGGATAGCCGCACGGCCCCACCTCATAGACAGCGCGCACATGTGCAGATTTTGCGAGCAGCCGTTTGCACAGACCGTCGATCGCAGCTTTCGTCGTTGCGATTTTTCCCATCAGTTCGACCTCACCATTGCCGACGGAATAGGCGACCGTAATAGAATCCTTGTGGACGTCCAGTCCCGCATTCGTGTCGAAATTTCCGGGGCATGGCCCATGCCTATGCCCGTGCAGCTCTGGCAGTAATGCTAACCAGCGTTTGATTCGCTCGGCAGGCCAGCCACTGCGACACGAAAGTCATACTGACTTACGTTGAAGGCGGCCAAGGCCAGCGATTGCGGTAGTCCCTCGACGGACTGCCCGATTTGCGCAAGGCCAGCCCTTAGCGCGCCTGCTGTAGTCTGAACTTTTCGGCCTCCCAGTCCGCCAGGCTGCGTGCCTCTTCATCGGCGAGGTAGACTGGCTCTGGCGATTCGGGCAGGCGAACCAGCACGTCGGCCCAACAGGCGAGCAATTCCTCAGCGGCCTCGCCGACGTCGTCGCGCACAAGCATGCCTCTCCCGGGCAGCGCCAGACACGGCGGTGCCTCAGCGCCACCACGGCGCTGTACAAGCGCTGAGCGCAATGCCAAGCCTTCCGCGCCTTCCGACAGGGACTCTAGCCCGATGCCGAGGAATACCACGTGGTCGGGGTACAGCACACCGCACCGTGCGCGACTGAGGTTGAGCACATCAGTAGCCACTGCGTGCGCGCGCGCGTGCAGTGGCAGACGCCAGCCAGTACCGCTCGCATCGGCCTCCAGCGCGGCCAGATCCGGCTGAGGTGCCGCGCGGACCGGTCGCCTAAGCAGACCGACCACACGTGCCAGCCGCCGCTCGGCGTCGGCCACTGTGTCGCCACCGACCACCAGGCCGTGGCTGCCAA
This sequence comes from Burkholderia humptydooensis, assembly GCF_001513745.1. Taxonomy (NCBI): domain Bacteria; kingdom Pseudomonadati; phylum Pseudomonadota; class Betaproteobacteria; order Burkholderiales; family Burkholderiaceae; genus Burkholderia; species Burkholderia humptydooensis. The sequence goes on from NZ_CP013381.1 coordinate 131,153, forward strand.
GCACGAGCACGTCTACCGCCACAGACGCAGTGATGCGCGCCACTGCCAGAGTGAGGGGCAACCCGGGCCGCTCGTAGGGCACCCAGGCCCATCGCTCGCAAGCCAGTAGGCCAGCAAGGTGCACTGGCGCGTCAGGCTGAACGGCCCACGCGATCGCGTCCACCGCGTGCACATGCAACACCGCGGAGTGCGGCATTAGCGCGTGCAGCGTTGTCTCGATCGAGGGGCGCAGCCCTTCGGCTGCACGCTCGCGCAACAGGGCCGGCCCGACGGGATCGGCCGTTTGCGCCGCTACGCCGCGTCGGACCGCATCGAGCGCCACGGGCACGAACATCGGCCGCCGCAGCGCATCGCGCAGCCGCAGCCCCGAGGCCTTGACCCAGAGGGTGTCGCCGTCCTTTAGCGAGGTGTTCCCACCGGCAGCCTGGATAAGCGAAGGATCAGCGCCCAGCCGGGCAGATGCCTCGCACAGCGCCGAGAGGGAATCACAGGGTGAAGAGCGTTCGTTCATGGCGTATTGATCAAAATTGCGCTCGCCGGGCCTTCGGCCCAGCGCAGGGTGGAAAGCGCCCAGTCAGGGGCACGGGCGCCGCGATGGGCGTCAGCGGTCACGAGCTGGCGCAGCAGGGCGTCGCGTGCGGCATCGGGCACCGCTTCGGCAAAAGCGCGTCCATGCAGGCCACCGGCGATAAAACAGGTGTCGCAGCCTGCCGCCGCGCCGCCTCCGATGTCATGCGCGAGCGAATCGCCAATGGCCACGAGGCGCTGCGCGCCCAGGCGCGCGAGCAGCTCGCGGCAGACGTCGTAAATCAGGGGATGCGGTTTGCCGAGCCACACCACTTTGCCGCCGTCAGCCTCGTAGCGCGAGGCCAGCGCGCCGGCCGAGGGCTCGACGCCACGCTCGGTGAGCCGTTCCAGGTCAGGGTTGGCACAGATCAGCGGCAGAGCATGCGGCAAGCCCTCGGCCAGCAGCGGCCACATGCGTGCGGCGGCATCGGGTGCATCAGGCATGCTGGCCAGTAACAGCGCGTCGGCCTCTGCGGGCTTAGCTGCAGGGCTCCAGTCGAGGCCGTCCAGAGTTGGGGCATCTTCGGGCGGGTGGCCCAACCACAGGCACCGGCCCAGCTGGTCGAAGGGCGCGCGGTCGCACCGCCGCAGCATCTGCCACAGCAGTTCGCCCGAAGTGATCAGCGCGTCGTAGTGTTCGGGCGTGACGCCGAAGTGCAACAGCCGCAACGCGTTGGCCTCGGCACGCTTGCCCGAGTTCGACAGTACAAGCACACGCTTGCCGCGCGCCCTGAGCTCACGCAACGCCTCGGCCGCGCCGGGGTACGGCCGTATGCCGTCATGCAGCACACCGAACTGATCGACGATAAACCCGTCGTAGGCTTCATGCAGATTTCCGAGGCCGGCAATCCAGCGCGTCATGATGCCTCCCAAGCTTGGCGCGCGAGCCGCGCCGCGCCCACGGCAGCGTCGACGTGCGCGGGTTGCAGCACCGGCACGCCCAGCACCCGGGCCCGGATCCGCCGCCAGGCTGCGTTGTGCGCGCCCCCGCCGGCTGTGAACACGCGGGTGAGCCGCGGCGCGCCTAGTGAGGCGAGTCGCCCGAAGGCCAGGCGCTCGACCTCCGCCATACCTTCAAGCAGCCCCTGGAAAAAGTGCGTGTCGTCGTCCGGCCGTGGCGCGACTCGTGCCGGCCACGCTGGATCGCACACTGGAAAGCGCTCGCCGTCTGCAGGCAGCGGGTAGTAGTCGAGCCCCGTGGGTTCGTCGGGCCGCAAGCACGGCGTGAGCGCGTCCATCTGCGCCGCGCTGAAAAAGCGAAGCAACGCAGCGCCACCGCTATTGGAGGCGCCACCGGGCAGCCAGCGCTCGCCCAAGCGGTGACTGTAGACGCCCTGTTCCGGCGCGAACACGGGCCGGTCGCTGAGTTGCTTGACTACCAGCGTGCTGCCCAGCGAAGTGACGGCGTCGCCGATTTCGCTGGCCCCGGTTGCAAGGAAGGCCGCCACGCCATCGGTCGTGCCGGCGCCCACGAGCACGCCGGCACGCAGCCCGAAGCGCTGCGCGAGCTCGCCGTCGACAAGTGCCAGGGGCGTGCCGGGCGGGTGCACGCGTGGCAGCATCTCGCGACGCACACCCAGCGCGTCAAACCAGTCGGGCCAGCAGCGCGCGCGCACATCGTAGCCGAGCTTGAGCGCATTGTTCTCGTCGGACAGACCCCAGCAGCCAGTGAGGCAACCGGCGATCCACTCGGCCTGATGCAAGGCATGGGCGGCCTCTGGATGTTGCGCCTGCAGGTGCAGTAACCGCGCCAGTGGCGACGCCAGGCCGCGCGCCGGGCTGGCGGCGGGGGCCGCCGTGCTCACGCGCGCCGCCTCGGCTTCGCAACTTGCTTCGTTGTACATCCAGCCCGCCGACAAGGGCCGGCCCGCGTCGTCACACAGCAGAAGCGTGCCCGAGGTGCCGTCCACCGCAAGTGCCGTCACCGATGCGCGGTCAACCTGATCGAGTAGCGCGTGAAGTGCGGTCTCCACTGCCGTCCACCACAGGGCCGGGTCCTGCGTGATCCGCGCGCCGCTACTACCTTCGCGGCGCGGCGCGGGCAGCGGCTTGCGAGACTGGGCCAGCACGGCACCCGATTCGTCCTGGGCGACTGCGCGCACGCCGGAGGTGCCGATGTCAATGCCGATGAAAAGGCGGTTCATATTTCGCTCACGTGCGGCTCATGCGTGGCCAGGCAGCGCGCAGCCCTTCTGCGCGTTGGCCCCGTAGCTCTTGAAGGCCTCAAGCACTCGATCCATTTCGTCATCGGGGAGGACGACCGGCTGCCCGACGGCCAGCGCCAGCAGGTATTGCCGGGACAATTCCTCGACCTCCTGCGCCAGCGCGAAGGCCGCGGCGAGATCTGCGCCTACCGCAATCAGCCCGTGATTGGCCAGCAGGCAGGCGCGGCGGTCGGCGAGTGCGTGCAGCGCGTGCTGCGACAGCGCCTCCGTCCCATAGGTGGCGTAAGGCGCGCAGCGGATGTCTCGGCCACCGGCCACCGCCACCATGTAGTGGAAGGCGGGGATGTCGCGGCGCTGCACCGCGACGGCGGTCGCATGGGTCGGGTGGGCGTGGACCACCGCGCCCGTCTCGGGCCGGGCCACGTAGATGTCGCGGTGGAAGCGCCACTCTGACGAAGGCTTGAGCGGGCCGCTCCAGCTTGCATCGTCGAGCCGCATGAAAGCCAGATCGCCAGGACCGAGCCGTGTGTAGTCGACGCCGCTGGGCGTGATGAGCATGCCCGCATGTTCGCCATCGTGCCAGCGCATACTGAGATTGCCCGATGTGCCTTGCGAGAGTCCGCTTGGCGCAAAGCGTTGCGCATAGGCCACCATGAGCTGGCGCGCAGCCGCCTCGTCCGCGGTACAGGTTCCGGTTGTGCTTGTCGTTTCGTTTGTCGGCATCATGTTTGCAGTTCCTCCAGTGCAGCCCGCTCAGTGGCGACGAGCGTGCGATAGGTCTCAACTTCAGCCGCGGCGCGCTCGGGCGTCCAGCCCAGCGGCGCGCTCACTAGTGCAGCCGCCTCCTCGGCAAAGGCAGCGCCGCCGTCCGGAAGCTCGATGGACAGGCGCAGGCGGCGCACCATCACGTCCATCAACGAACGTGCACCTTCGGCCTGCACCGCGTATGGCAGTTCCGCACGCAAGTAGCGGGGCACGTGAGGCAACGGCTCGGCAAGACGCGCATCGACACTGGCTAGTGCCAGCACGTCCTCGATACGGTCGCCATGACGTGCGAGCAAGGAACGCACTGTGGCTTCAGGCAAGCCGTGGCTTTGAGCGATCTCCGCCGCCCGGTCGCGCACCTCGGCCCAGCGCCCGGCGCCCAGTAACGGCAAAGTAGCGGTGGTGGATGGCGTGGTAATGCCCAGCGGCACGAGCGCGGCATCGACGGCATCGCGCGCCATGCGGCGGTAGGTCGTGTATTTACCGCCGACCACGGTGGTCAGGCCGACGGGCCCCGACAGTACCGCGTGGTCGCGCGACAGCGCAGAGGTGATGTCCGCGCCGTCGACCTGTTTGATCAGCGGTCGCAGGCCCGCGAACACGCCCAGCACGTCCTGCGGCCGCACCTTGCGCGCAAGATAACCGTTCAGGTTGTCCAGCAGGTACTCGATGTCGGCACATTCGGCCACCGGGCAACCTTTGGTGCGATCCCACGGCGTGTCGGTGGTGCCGACCAGCCAGTAGTCGTACCAACGCCGGGCAATGATCACCGAGTCGGTGGCGCGGGCCAGAATCCCGGCCTTCGCGTCGATCGCGGAGGCGGGCAGCAGCAGGTGCACGCCTTTGGCCGGCTGCACGTGGAAGGTGTTGGCGCCCGCTAGCCGCTGAAGGTCGTCGGCCCATACGCCCCCGGCATTGATCACTGCCCGGGCGCGCAGCGTGTGGCGCTGGCCGGTGGCCATGTCCTGCACTACAGCGCCGCCCACCGCGCCGTTCGCATTTTTGACAAATTCGACCACCGGCGCGCCGGTCAGCACCCGCGCGCCCAGGCCGGCGGCGGTGCGTACGACGGCGAGCGTGTGGCGCGCATCGTCCATCAGCGCATCGTAGTACTGAATGCCACCGACCACCCGGGTATCCTCGATCGAGGGCATATGCGCCTTCAGGCTGCGGCGGCCGAAGTGCCGCTGGCGCGGAACGGCCCCGCCCTTCAAGCCAAGCAGGTCGTAGAGCATGACGCCGGCGCCGACATAAGCTCGCTCCCAGTGATGCGTCAGCGGATAAACGAAGGCCTCGGGCCAGGCGATGTGCGGGCACACCGTGCGCAGCATCAGGTCGCGCTCCTCGATGGCGTGCGCGACCAGTTTGAAGTTCAACTGCTCCAGGTAGCGCAGGCCGCCGTGGAAGGTTTTGCCCGAGCGCGACGAGGTACCAGCCGCGATGTCTCCGGCCTCGACCAGCACCACCGACAGACCACGCGCGGAAGCATCGAGTGCAGCGCCGGCACCGGTCACGCCTGCCCCGATCACCAGCACATCGGCAGTGTCGGTAACGGCGGCGGCCAAATCGCGCATGCGTTGCGCGGGGTTCAGTTGGGTTCGGTCCACGGCGTCAACTCGGGTTGAGTGCTGCCTCGCCGGCCACGTAGCGGCGCAATTCCTCGGCCACCATGTCCGCCGCGCAACGCACCGTCTGCAGCGATGCGCCGGCGATGTGCGGGGTCAGCGACACGTTGGGCAGGCTCAGAAGCGGGTCGGCCGGATCGCAGGGCTCGACCGCGAAGGTCTCCAGCCCGGCGCCGCGCAGGTGGCCGCCGGCAAGGGCTGCATGGAGGTCGCCGTAGTTCACCATCGGTCCGCGCGCGGTGTTGATGAAGTAGGCGCCGCGCTTCATGCGCGCGAAGGCGGCCGCGTCGATGAAGCCGGTAGTCTCAGGCGTAACGCGCGCATGCAGCGACACCACGTCGCTCTTGCGCAGCAGCGTGTCCATGTCGACCTGCTCGATGCCTGCGGCACGGTCGACCGCGTCGAGCGCGGCATAGGGGTCGGTTACCAGGATGCGACAGCCGAATGGCCGCAACAGTTTGGTGACCTTCGAGCCGATGTGGCCGTAGCCGATGAGCCCCACGGTCATGTTGCAGAGTTCGTCGCCGGTCAAGTCTGCGCGGTAGAGTTCGCCACGCCATTCACCACGACTGAGCGTCGCGTGACCAGCGGTCAGCAGCCGCGTCTGCGCGAGGATCATGCCGATCGTGAACTCGGCTACCGCGCTGGCATTGCGACCGGGCGCATTTACCACCTTGATCCCCTTCGCACGCGCTGACGCCAGGTCGATGTTGACCGGCCCGCCACGTGCGACGGCGATGAATCGCAATGCCGACAAGCACTCCAGCATCTCGGCTGTAACCGGCGCGAGGTGATTGATCAGCACCTCTGCGTCGCCGATGAATGAAGCGATCTCCGCAGGTTCGCCAAGGTATTCCTTCAGGCCCTTGAGACCAGGGGCGCAGGAACCCACAGCGTAGCCGTGCGCCATCGGGACGTCGGGCCACGCGAGTTCGAGAGTGCGAATGTCAATCGTCGCACGAGGTAGCGCGGCACTCAACGCATCGACGAAGTACTGGGGTTTCATGAAGCGGTCGCCTATCACGGCCACAGTCAGTATGGTCATGGGTGCCTCCAGGATGATGGGTTCAGCAGCGGCCGGCGGCCAGCGCGTGCCACGCCGGCCGTAACTGTGCGGCCATCTGGCGATAGATGGAAAAGACGGTGTCGTATAGCGCTGTCTGCTGCGCATCGGGCATGATGGTCTGCGGGTCGAGCCAGCGATCCACCCAGGTCGGCAACGTTTCGCGCACGCTGCCGAGTACGCCCGCCCCGACCGCGGCGCAGATCGCCGCGCCAGCAGCGCCGCATTCTTCACGGTGCGACACGCGCACCGGCCGGCCAGTGACGCTGGCCAAGAGCTGACGCAGCGCCGGGCTGCGTGCCGCACCTCCGGTCAGGCGGATTTCGGGAGGGAGCTCGCCAAGCGCTGAGTAGCAATCGCGTGCCGCCAGGCAGATTCCCTCAAACACGGCGCGCACCGTGCCCGCTAGGCCCAGCGTCGCACTGAATCCACTGAGCTGGGCGCGGGCATCGCTGTCGACGAAGGGGCCACGTTCGCCGTTCTCGGCAATGTAGGGGTGGTAGATCGCCTGGGCAGGAATCGCGGCGAGCACCATCTCGTTAAGGCGTTGCAGCAACTGCGCCTTGGGTGGCAGCGTGGCGCCGGCCAGCGCCGCGGCTTCACTCAGCCACGCCAGCAGCCAGTCGATGTTCAGCGTCGCTGCCATGTGCGACATCAACCTTGCCTGCGTCCCCCGCAGCGGCATGAGCATCGTGTAGCCGGCTTCGGCGCTCGGCACTATGCGGGCCGCATCGTCGCTGACCCAACCATGCATACCCGTGCTGCCAAGAATGGAACAGCCTACACGGCGCATCGTGCCGCCTTCAAAGGCCACGCCGCCGCCGCCCAGCACGGTGGCGGGAACGTCCATGACCGAGAGCGCCACCGGCGTGCCGGCGCGCAATCCGCACGCTTGCGCGGCCTGCGCAGTGAGCGGCGCGGTGCGGCTGGTGCCGTCGAGCAGCGGCGGAAGCAGTTGCCTGCAATCGGCAAGGCCAAGCAACGCGAGCGTTTCGTCGTCGTATGCGCGACGACGCCAGTCTCCGAAGGTGAACACGCCTTCGCACGGGCAAGTGCAGCGCTCGCCGGTGAAGCAGAGGTAGAGCCAATCCTTGCAGTGCAACGCCATCTCAGCGCGCGCCAGGCGGTCAGGCTGGTGTTCGCGCAACCACAGCAACTGGCTGCTCTGCATCGAGGGGTTCAGCGCCGTGCCTGTGCGTTCTGCCAGCTGGACGCCGGCGGCGCTGGCACGTAGCGCGCGCGCATGTGGCGCCGACCGCCCATCCAGCCACAACAAGGCAGGTCCAACCGGGCGGCCTTGAGCGTCGATTAGCCAAGTGCCGTCGCCCTGCGCGGTCGCGGCCAGCGCCAGTGTGCGCTCAGCCAGACCGGGCACCGATTCCCCAAGCGTCCGCAGCGTCGCCGCGGTATCGGCCCAGGTCCCGTCCATGTCCTGCTCCGCAGCGCCATCGTCGCCGAGCATGACGGTGTTGGGCCGGCTCGCCACCGCAATCTGCACGCCGTTGACGTCAAATGCGACGGCCTTGATGACCGATGTGCCTGCGTCAATGCCGATCAGGATGTCTTGTGCGCTCATGATCATCTCAGCGCAATTCGGTTCCGTGCACCAGCGCCGTCTCGCTGGCACTGTCGAACAGGTGCAGCGCGGCCAAGGGGAGGCACAGATCAACCGGCGCGCCATCGTCAATGTCGAGTGCGCCGTCGGTCACGACAAGCAGGGTGTGGCCGCCGACATCAACGCCCAGATGGCTTTGGTCGCCTTGCCACTGGTTGAATGCGAGCGTGCCGCGCACCGTGTTGTCGCACGCCGGTGTGCCGCCGAACGCTATCTTGTGAGAGCGCACGCCCAGGTGCACCGCCTGGCCTTCGTGCAGTGTAGCCGCGCGAGCTACACGCGCCAACGGCCCGAAGCTCACGCGCAGCGCCTCGCCGACGCCATCGTCGGTCATCACGACAGCTTGAAGTAGGCCGCCCGCCAACGTCAGCCGCGCGGGCAGGAGGTTCATCGCAGGCTCACCGATGAAGCCGGCAACGAACAGGTTGGCCGGCCGCTCCTTGAGATCTGCCGGCGAAGCGAATTGCTGCAGCATTCCGTTGCTCATCACTGCGATCCGATCCGACAGCGCTACCGCCTCGGTCTGATCATGCGTGACGAATACCGAAGTCATGCGATGCTCGATCAGGTATTCCTTGATACGGCCGCGCAGGACGGCGCGCAGCTGCGGCTCGAGTTGGCTCATCGGCTCGTCGAGCAGGTACAGGTCGGCTGGGCGCACCAGTGCCCGCGCCAGCGACACCCGCTGCTGCTGGCCGCCCGACAGCGTGGGCGGGTAGCTGTCGAGGATGTCGACGATCTCGAGCAGCTCGGCCACGTGCTGAACGCGCCTGCGCACATCCGCGCGTGGCATTCTGCCGCGCAGCAAGCTGAAGCCGATGTTATCGGCCACGGTGAGCGGCGGGTACAGCGCATATCCCTCGAAAGCCATCGCAACGCTGCGCTCGGCGGGCTTGAGGTCGTTGACCACGCGCGAGCCGATGCGGATCGTACCTTCGCTGACCGACTCGAAGCCTGCGATCATGCGCAGCGTGCTCGTCTTGCCGCAGCCCGACGAGCCAAGCAGCGAGATGATCTCGCCGTCATGGATCGCAAGGTCCACGGACTTGACCGCCTTGTTGCCAGCCTTGCCCTTTTCCTTGTAGATCTTGCTGACCTGCTCCAGCGTCACGGATGCCATGAAAACTCCCGCTCGTCACAAACGCGCACCAGTTGCGCAATCAAAAAACATCGTGCGGCCTGCCGCTATGCTCACGTAGCCGGGGATGCGCTCCCGGTTGGCTGCCAGCTCCGTATCCTCGGGACGGCTGGCCAGCATTTCGACGCTGGTCCCACCCAGCCCCGCCTTCAGCAAAGTGATGGTGCGCACGTTGAACGGCATCGCCGCTTCGAGCACGACGGGCATGGCGCCGGGTGTCGGCTCGGTGCCGAAGATCACATCCTCGGGGCGCACACCCAGCACACAGGTACGGCCGATGAGGTCGTGCCGCATGTCGGGCAGCCGCAGCGTCAGGCCGGCGATACTCACCGCCAAGCCGCCCGCCTCGTTGCGCGGCGTGACCTCGAAGAGGTTGATCGGCGGGTCGCCGAACAGCCGCGCCACTTCGCGCGTGCCCGGGTTACGGTAAATGGCGGACGGGCTGTCGACCTGCTTGAACCTTCCGCTCTCGAGCACGCCGATCCGGTCACCCAGCGCCAGCGCTTCGCGGTAGTCCTGCGTCACGTAAAGTACGGTCGATCCGAATGCCTTGAAGAGGCGGGGGAACTCCAGCCTCATCTCGAAACGCATCTTTGCGTCGACGTTGCGCAGCGGATCGTCGAGCAGCAGTACCGGCGGCTTGTGCACGAGGCTGCGCGCGAGCGAGGTGCGCTGCTTCTGGCCGTTGGACAGTTGTTTGGGCAGGTGCATCAGTACGTGGTCGATGCGCAGCAGCGACGCGACCGCCTGCACCCCGGCCGCCACCTCATTCTCAGGCATTTTTCGCGCGCGCAAGGGGCTCGCGATATTCTCGTACGCGGTCATGTGCGGGTACAACGCAAAGTTCTGAAACGCCATCGCCACGCCCCGCTGCTCTGGGCCGAACTCGGCAACGTCGCGGCCGCCGATCTCGATGCTGCCAGCATCGGCCTCCATCACGCCGGCGATGTGCCGCAGCAGCGTGGTCTTGCCGGAACCCGAACCGCCGAACACCACCAGGCACTCTCCCTGGCGCACCTCGAGGTCTAGTCCGTCGAGAACCTGCTTCTTGCCAAAGGCCTTGGACAGGCCCGCAATCTTGAGATAGGACATGGCATCCATGGGGTCAGCCTTTTACGGCGCCGAGGCTCAACCCCTCGACGAGGTAGCGTTGGGCAAACAGTGCGATCGTGGCGGTGGGAAGAACGCTGAGCATCAGCGCAGCGGCTATCTGCCCGTACTGGATGCCCGATGCGGTAATGAACGCCATTGCGCCCACGGTCACTGGTTGCACCGACGACGAGCCCAGGATCAGCGCGAAGACGAAGTTGTTCCACGCAAAGATGAAAGCCAGCAAGCCGGCGGCCGCGATGCCCGGGCGCGCCAGCGGGATGGCGATCTTGAAGAAACTCCTCAGCCAGCTGTGGCCGTCCAGGCGGTAAGCGTGTTCGATATCCGGCGAGATGTCCTCGAAGTATCCGCGCACGATCCACAGGATCAGCGGCAGCGTAATCAGCTGGTATACCCAGATCAGGCCCGCATACGTGTCGTACAGTCCGATCTCCTGAAAATACAGTTGAAGCGGCAGCAGCACGAGGATTGGCGGAGCGAAGCGAAACGACAGCAGCATGAACGCGATGTCCTCGCCGAGCCTGAACTTGAATCGCGCGAACGCGTAGGCGGCGGGAATGCCCAGGATCAGCGAAAGCGCGACCGAAACTGACGACAGCAACATGCTGTTGCCAAGGTTCATGATGTAGTCGCTCGTCAGCGTGCCGACGTCGGTCTTGAGCTCGCCCCTGATCAAAGAGACGTAGTTGCCGAGCGTCGGCTCGAAGATCAGCGAGGGTGTCGAGCGGAGGATATCCTGGTTCGTCATGAAGCTCATCAGCAGCACCCACACGAACGGAAACAGGAAGAACAGACCCACCGCCGTAAGGGCGGCGACACGGCCCGCGCGTAACAAGAAAGCGAAATTCATGACAGATGTCGCCCCGTTCAGAGTTGACCCCGGGCTCGCTGCCGGAGCTTGAGCCAGTGCTTGATGAATACCGTGGACAGCGCGTACGTAATCGCCCAAAGCACGAGCACCAGCGCCGCCGACTTCCCGATGTTGGAAAAGCTGAATGCATCGAGGTACGCCTGGATTTGGAAAACCGTGAGCACGTTGCCGGGTCCGCCCTGGGTCATCGAGTAGATAATGTCGAACTGCTGGATCGAGTCGAGCATGCGAAACATGCCCGCTGTGAGGATGTAAGGCAGCAGCATGGGCAGCGTGATGCGAAAGAACACGAATGTAGCCGGCACTCCGTCGAGCTCGGCCGCCTCGAAGGGCTGGCGCGGCAGCGCGCGCAACCCTGCCAGCAGCAGCACGGTGATGAAGGGCGTGTACACCCAAGTGTCGACCAGCACGACCGTGAACATCGCGCTGCCGGGCCTGGACGCCCAGCCGAAGTCGGTGATGCCTACGAGGCCGAGCAGCCAGTTCAGCACGCCGAACCCCGGGTTGGTCATCAGCTTCCACATCAGGCTGGCGATCGCCGGCGCGACCATTAGCGGGAGGATCAGCAGCACGCTTATCGCGTTGTTCACAGCGTTTCGCTTCTGCAGCAGGAGCGCAATGCCCAGTCCGAGCAGTAGTTGGACGCCCACCGTCGCGACGGTGTAGACAAGCGACACGCGCACGGTATTCCAGAACTCGCTGTCGGTGAACAGGCTCCAGTAGTTGTCGAACCAGATGTACGCGCGCGCGTCCGGGAACGACAGGTTATAGCGCTGGAACGAATAGCCGACGGCCGTGAAGAAAGGGATCAGAATTCCGATACAGGCCAGTAGCGCCGGGAGGCTCAGCAAATATGGCAGCGCAGCGTGGATACGCAAGGCGCGCCGCGGCTTGCGCTCGTCGCGAAGCGAGAGGGTATACACGGTAATGCTCCAATATGACGACCGGGGCAACCGGAGCGCGCCTGCGGTCAAGGGAACAAACCGGCCGGCACGAAGACGTCTGCCGGCCTCGAACGGGGCGAACGCCCCCAGCTCGTGACGATCAGGCCAGGCCGACGTCCCGAAGCTGGCGGGTCAGGCTCTCGACCAGCTTGTCCAGCCCTTCGTCCACCGGCACCTGGCCTCCGTACATCTGCTGCAGCATCGCCGCCCACTCGGTCGCGAATTCAGGGAACAGCTGCTGCGGCGTGAAATAGACCTTGGCATTGGCGATCGAATCCTGGTACTGCTTCAGGTAGCCCGGATAACTCTTCTCCAAGCGTTGCTGAAAGTCCGGGTTAGCCCAGATCGACTTGCGGATCGGGTCGACCAGATCGCCCTTCGTCGCGCCGAACGTCGTGTTCTCGGTGCCGGTCGCCCACTGCATGAAGTACCAGGCGGCTTCTTTTTGCCGGGAAAATTCGCTCATCGCAAAGGACCAGATCCAGACGTTGGGCGTTGGCGCCTTGGCGGCGGGATTGGGCGTGAAGGCCGCGTACGCGAGATTGCCGGCCTCCTTGTTGGAGCCGCCGTTCATGAAGTAGCCAAGGATGTCGGCGTCGTAGATCATCGCCGACTGGCCTGCACCCAGGTCGTTGCCGACCTCGTACCAGGTGTAGTTGGTCCAGTTCTTCGGGCCGGCGTTCTTGAGCATGTCGATCCACATCTTGTGGAAGGCCTTGCTCTGCGGACTGTTCATTGCCGGGACAATTTTGCCTCCCGCATTCGTGAAGTCCTTGCCGCCATAGTTGATGTAGCCCGACAGGAACCCGGCGTGGATTGTCGCCCACGAGCGAGAACCGCGCACACCGACGCCATACATCTTGCCTGTCTTGCTGACGGCCTTGGCTTTCTCTATCAGGTCGGGCAGGCTCTTTGGCGCCTTCATGCCCAACGCGTCCAATGCCTTTTTGTTATAGCTCAGCGAATTCAGCTCAAAGCCCCACGGCAACGCCCACTGCTTCGAGCCTGCGCTGCCGAGCTGCGAACCCGCCTTGCCGTCCCACGCGGTCGAGGTCCGCAGGCCGTCATAGACATCGTCCCATCTGTAGGCATCGGATGTGAGATTTGGATTCCTAAGGAAAATGTTCAAATCGACAATCTGGCGAGCCGGACCGTACTTCCACGTCTGATAGGCGCCCGTCATGAAGGCGTCGTATTGGCTCGACTTGCTCGCCAGCGCGGAAGTGACCTTGTCGAAGTACACGTCTTCAGGGAAGATATCGTAGGTGACGTTAATGCCCGTCAGCGCCTTGAAATTTTCCAGGTTCTTCAGCATTGCGTCGACATACGGGTGCTTGTTCAGCAGGAGCTTGATCGCCTTGCCTTGGTGCTTTCTGAAATCCACGCCGCCTGCGGCCAGCGCTTCGGTGGACACAGCGTTGAGCGCAATGCCGGCAACGGCGGTAGAAAAGCCCATCGCGCTCGCCCGGATCAGGAACTCGCGGCGGCCTAGACGGTTCTCGAGCGTCGCGCGGGCCAAAGCCTTCAGTGCATCGGACATCATAGTCTCCTCTTCCTCTTGGTGTATGGATCGCTAGCACGCATCGGCCGCCGGCCGAAGCACTTGCTTCGCAGTCGCCTCGTCCACAATCAGCGCGGTGAGAACACCGCTACGCAGGACGGCACGAATCGCGTCGGTCTTGTATGTGCCGCCCGCGACGCCGAGCACGTCGCGGCCTCGCAGGTCGTCGAGTGATACTCCGACAGCGCGTTCGTTCAATTCGCTATCCACGAGCGTGCCCTGTGCGTCGACGAAGCGACCGGCCAGCTCGCCCACCGCGCCCGCGCGCAGCAAGCGCGCGCGATCCTCCGGCGTGATCGAGTGAAAGCGCTGCAGGTGGGTGTCGGGGCCCAGGTCGCCGATGCCAACCACGCAAAGCTGGCATGCACGTATTAGCTCGAAGACGTGCTGCACCCCGCTCTGAGCTACCAACACGCGAGCATCGGCGCTGCTATCGGCGATGAAAGGTACCGGCAGGAAAAAGCACTCGCCGCCGGTACGCTCGGTCAGGCGTGCGATCACGTCATAGGGGTTGGCAGCAGAACTTCGCGTCAGGCTGCCTAGCATCGAGACAAAGCGCACGTTCGGCAACTGCAGATGCGGCAACCGCTCGACCATTGCCGCCAGCGTGCGGCCATGTCCGACACCGACCGTACTCAATTCGCCACTTTCCAACCTGCGCGCGAGCGTGCGCGCGGCGGCGACAGCGAGAGCGGCAATCTCGCTGCCCGGTTCACCGTTTTCGTCGATGGATGGCACGACGGTGCAGCGCTTCAGCCCGAATGCCTTCATCAGCTCTTCCTCGAGGGCGATGCAGTCGGTCGGCACGCCTTCGATCCAGAACTTCACCAGACCGTTCTGCGTCGCAGCCGCAATCAGGCGGTGCGCCTTGACACGCGAGATGGTCAACCGGTCGGCGATTTGTTCTTGCGTGTAGCCGCCGACGTATGCCAGCCAAGCGGCTCGAAGGGAGAGACTTTGTTCGGAATCCATCGATCAAGGAACGGAGGAAATTGATCCTGACGACAACGATCTATGAAAATTAGTACGGTGTCTGTGATTTTGTTCATCGTAAGTAGCGAGAATCATCAGGTCAAGCAGGGACTCATAGGTGTTTTCCCACCCGTCAACCGCCATGCTGATGCCCGGCATGCGCCTGACTGCCGATATTGCGGTGTCGCAGCTACAACACTGGATCGTGCCGCGCTCGGCGGTGCTGCGCGATGCAAAAGGCGATTATGTGTTCCAGATCGATCGAGGCCATGCCCGACGCGTGAACGTCGTGACAGCGGTCGATCAGGGCGTGACGCTCGGTGTTGACGGCACACTTGATGCCGGCAGGCCGGTCGTCGTGATTGGCAACTACGAATTGAAAGACGGCATGGCCGTGCGGGTAACGGGAGCCGCACGATGACATTCAGCCAGTGGATGCAGCACCACCGGCGCTCGGTGCTCTTCATCGTCGCGCTGTTCGCGGTCGGCGGCATACTGACCGCATTCCGCCTGCCGACGTCGCTTTTTCCGGCCGTGGCATTCCCTCGCGTCGTCGTCTCTCTCGATGCAGGCGACCGGCCGGCCGAACAGATGGCAGCTGTCGTGACGGCGCCCGTCGAGGAAGCGGTTCGCCGTGTGCCGGGCGTGCAGGATCTCCAGTCGACCAGCAGCCGGGGCAATGGCATGGTCTCCATCAACTTCGACTGGGGTACGGACATGGCGCAGGCGACGCTGCAGGTACAGGCAGCCGTCGGCGCGATCCTGTCGAAGCTGCCGCCCGGCACGACGATGGACGTCAAGCGGATGGACCCGACGGCGTTTCCGATCATTGCGTACAGCCTGACCTCACAAACCCAGTCGCAGACAGCGCTCTACGAGCTTGCGCAATACCAGATCCGGCCTCTGTTGTCGTCAATCCCGGGCATCGCGACAGGGCTTCCGCATGAAGGGCCGCGTCAGGCAAGGCCAAGGATGTCGTCGCGCATGGCGGTATCCCATGCAGCGAGGTTACGGATATTCTTCAGGCTGACCTTTTTCGGCTGGCGGTTCTGGGCCAGCCGGGCGAGATTGAGGGTGATCTTACGCAGGCTGGCCATGTTCCGGGCGGCCACGGTATCACGAATCAGGCTCGCATCCTCGCCCCAAGACACGTCCAGTACCCAGTGCAGTTGATTCTCGATGCCCCAGTGGGCACGGATGAGTTGGGCCATCTGGGCCGCTTTCACGGCTTTCGAGCTGATGTAATAGCAACGCTCGGTCGTCACCTTCTGGCCGATCTGGCGTGTGCGCTCGAGCATCACCAGCCGCTGGAGACCCGCCCAATGCTGTCCTGTACTCGCCAGCCACGCCACATCCTCACTGACCCGGCAAACCCGCGTCTCCAGCCGCCCGTGGCCCTTGTCATGTTCAGTGTGCTCCCAGTACGAGCCTTCGAGCTTGCCATCGTGCGCGGCCTCAAACCACTGGCGGACACCTTCGGCCAGTCGCGGCTGATTGTCCTTGACCGCTAGCACATAGTCCGCTCCGGCCTCGACGATCGTGTGGGCAATCCCAAGCTGGGTGCCGATCGCATCGATGGTCACCGTCGCGCCCTGCAGATCGAGCGCGGCCAGCAGTTCCGGAATCGCCGTAAGCACCTCACGACGGCCGTCCACAATGCGACGCCCGCGTGAAGCATGATCGGGATTCGGGCTACCTGGATCTCACTGGCTGGCAATCATGCAGGCGATGGTGCTGGATCCGGCTGCCGGGGCAGTTTCTTGGCGACGTTCCAGGGTAGCAGTTCGTCGATGCGGTTGATGGGATGGTCAGCGATATGGGTCAGGACGTATTCGAGGTAGGCGCGCGGGTTGATCCCGTTGAGCTTGCACGTGCCGATCAGGCCGTACATCGCCGCAGCCCGCTCGCCCCCGCTATCGGAGCCGGCGAACAGGAAGTTCTTGCGACCCAGACTCACACAGCGCAGCGCGTTTTCGGCCAAGGCGTTGCTGATCTCGGCACGGCCCTCTTCGCAGTACAGCATGAGCGCGTCCCACTGGTTGAGCGAGTAACGGATTGCCTTGGCCAGCTCGGATTTCTTCGACAGCGTCGCGAGCTTGTCCGTCATCCACGCCTTGATGGCTGCCAGCAGCGGCGCGCTTTTCTCCCGCCGCACGCGCAGTCGTTCAGCGGCGGGTTGGCCGCGGATATCGGCCTCGATGCCGTAGAGTTCGCCGATCAATTCGAGTACCTGTCGGGTCGCGTCGGTCGGCGTGCGGTCGTGAACCTCGTAGATGTACCGTCTCGCGTGGTCCCAACATGCAGCTTCACGGATCTTGCCGCTCTCGTACAGTTCGTTGAAGCCGCTATAGGCGTCGGCCTGCAGGATGCCCTTGAATCCGGCGAGATGGGTCTGCGGGTGGATGCCCTTGCGGTCCGGCGAGTAGGCAAACCACACCGCAGCCGGTTCCGTCGAGCCCGAACGGCTGTCGTCGCGCACGTACACCCAGAGCCGTCCGGTCTTCGTCTTCTTGTTGCCCGGCGCGAGCACCGGGATCGGCGTGTCGTCCGCGTGCAGCTTGGACGGTGCCATCGTGTAGCGGCGCAGCGCCTCAGTCAGCGGCTCGCAAAGCGCCTCGCACTGGCCGACCCAGCGGCCCATGCTGGCCGGATCGAGCTTCACGCCGTCGCGCGCGGCAATCTGCGACTGCCGGTACAACGGCGTGTGGTCCGCGTACTTCGAGACGAGGATGTCGGCCAGCAGGCTCGGATGGGCGATGCTGCGCGTGATCGGCAAGCCCGGCATCGGCGACTGCGAGACATGGTGCCCGCACGGACAGACCGTCTTGCGCCGGATCGTGCGAATCACCTTGAACACTGCCGCGACCCGGGCGAGTTGCTCGGACACGTCTTCTCCGAGTGGCTGCATGGCGCTGCCGCACTTCGGGCAGGTCGCATCAGCGTCCAGCACACGTTCTTCGCGCGGCAGATGTGGCGGCAGCGCCTCTTTCGGCGACGCGTCGCCGACCGGCGTGCTTGCGCTCGATTGGCGGGCACGCCGCACATCAGCGACACCACGCCCACCCGTCAGATCCTCGAGATGCGTCTCGAGTCGCGCGACCTCCCGATCCAACTGTTCGGACTTGCGTCCGAATTGCATGCGCTTGAGCTTGTCGATCTGCGCCTTGAGGTGCTCAATCTCAAGATCGCGTTCGGCAAGCTGGGCACGGGCCTCGCTCAGCAAGGCCCGCAGCGTTTCAACATCGTCAGGAAGTTCGGCGCCGTTCGACATGCGGCGCAGTTTACGAGGAGCTAATGTCGAATTTGGTGTACGGCGGGTGGTCGGCGGGAAATGAGAAGGCGGTGGCGGTTAGCTGAAAATGTTGCTTTCCACGGTAACACCCAGCAACCGAACTCCACCACCATGGCGAAACGTACGCAGGAAACAAACGGCAGTCAAGCAGCAACGGAAGTGAAGGGCCTGCCCGGTCTGGACGACCTGATCCAGCAGGGCGCGCGGCAGATTATCCAGCAGGCGATCGAGGCGGAATTGGCGGCATTGCTCGAGCAGTATTCGAACGTGAAAACGCTGGACGGACGGCGCGCGATCGTGCGCAACGGCTATCTGCCCGAACGCGAGGTCGTCACGGCAGTCGGGCCCGTGCCGGTTCAGGTGCCCAAGGTGCGTGACCGTTCGGGCTCGGGCGTGAAGTTCAACTCGAACATCGTGCCGCCCTACGTGCGCAAGTCGCCCCGGGTGAGCGCGGCGCTGCCGTGGCTTTACCTGCGCGGTGTTTCCACCGGCGACATGAGCGAAGCGTTCAGCGTGCTGCTCGGCGAACAAGCCAAAGGCCTCTCGCCCAATGTCGTGGTGCGCCTGAAGGCGCAATGGGCCGACGAGTTCGAGCGATGGAACAAACGCGACCTGTCGGGCTCGCGCTGGGTCTACTGGTGGGCTGATGGCATTCACACCGGCGCGCGCAGCGAAGACTCCGATGGCCAGTGCCTGCTGGTGATCATCGGCGTGAAGCCGGACGGGAGCAAGGAGCGCGTGGCGCTCGCCGACGGCTATCGCGAATCGAAGGATTCGTGGCGTGACCTGTTGCTGGACCTGAAGGCACGCGGGCTGCAGGCCGGCCCGCTGCTGGCTACTGGCGACGGCGCGATGGGCCTGTGGGCGGCGCTTGAAGAAGTGTTCCCGCAGACCAGGCAACAACGCTGCTGGTTCCACAAGATCGGCAACGTGCTCAACGCTCTGCCGAAATCGCAGCACGGCCGCGCCAAGGCTGCCCTGTCTGAAATCTGGAATGCGGCAACGCGAGCCGAGGCCATCGTCGCGTTCAACCAGTTCGTTGCGACGTATTCGGCCAAATATCCCAAGGCCGCTGAGAAGGTCACGAAGGACCGCGACGAGTTGCTCGCGTTCTACGACTTTCCAGCTGAACACTGGCAGCATCTGCGAACGACCAACCCGATCGAATCGACGTTTGCGACGGTACGTCATCGCACAACGCGTACGCGCAACTGTCTGTCGCGCGCGACCTTCCTTGGTCTGGCATTCAAGCTGATCGAATCGGCTGAACAGTCGTGGCGCCGTATCCGCGGCGTGGACAAGATCGAACAGCTCATGAACGGCATTCCCTTCAAGGATGGTACCCCGGTGACCGAAAGCACACCGGCTCAGCAACCGCTCGCCGCCTGATCATGCCGCCGACTGCTGATACACCAGATTTGACAACTGCTCGTTTACGAGCCTTCTTCGCGGTTTACAACATCGACAGTGCAGCGGTACGGCGCGGCTGCCGCCAATCGATGCCTTCGAGCAACATCGACAGTTGTGCCGCCGTCAGATGAACCTTGCCACCATCAGCCTGGGGCCAGACGAAACGGCCACGCTCAAGCCGCTTCGCGAGAAGCCAGAGCCCGTCATCGGTCGCCCACAGGACCTTCACGAGATCGCCGCGACGACCGCGGAAGATGAACACATTGCCGCCCAGCGGATTCTCCTCGAGCGCCGTCTGCACCTTTGCCGCCAGCCCCTGGAACCCGCAGCGCATGTCGGTGACGCCCGCCACCAGCCAGACGCGTGTACCCGTGGGCGGAGCAATCACGATCGCAAGCTCCCCAGTACGGCCCGCAGCGTCTCGGCGTCAACGACGCCGTCGACCTTGACGACTACGCCGCCGATCCGAATCTCGATCGTCCCGGTTCGCTGAGTCGGATGGCCGACGCCGAGTGCGTCCGGTGGCATCGCCACGCACGCCGGCGGCGTCTCATGAACCACCGACACCGGAATCAGGGATGGCGTTTCGGCCTGCAATTGCGCGCGATACCGACTCCGCCAGGTGAACAGCATGTTTGCGTTGATGCCATTCTCCCGCGCCAGCTTCGCGACCGACACGCCGGGCTCACAGGCCGCGGCTGCGAGTCGGCGTCGAAACTCAGGATCATGGTTCGGGCGCCCTTTGCGGCTACCCGGCTTGACTTCCGACTCTGTCACAGTGATGTCCATCAAATCGAAAATGATGGGCACTACTTTGATGTCGCTCCTCGTCGCCGTCTACGACGGCCGTCGTGAGGTGCTTACGAAGCGGCCGGCGATGCGAGTTGACAAGTTCAATCCGAACTCAGGCGAAGTGACACTTTTCTTTCGTTCGGACCGGAAATAAAACTGTCAATCCGAGAGGCAACTTCCTTACGCCGCGGGGATTCTGGATTGACACATTTGTTGCGCTCTACGGCTTCGGCTATCCCTTACCTTCACCGCGCCCTTAGCCGGCGTTTGCACGGATCGCGCGCGTTTGCATAAAAACGTAGAGGGAGAATGCTGCTCGGAGAGCCTCATGTTGCGAGAGCGAGGCCTCATTCAAGTCGGCCATCGGATCGATACTCAAGCGACGCAGTGTGAGCTTCGCTGCTGGTGAGCGTTTGTAGTTTCGACGCCAATCCTCTCTTTGCTCCGGCGTCGCGGCCTCATATGCGTCCCAGCCCTGCCGAACTTCCTCGCCCATCCGTTCCTGCGCGCTCACCTCCTGTGCCGCGGCCTGCAGTGCCATACGGCTTTGAGCTTGCGCCTTCGCTTCAGTCTCTTGTTGCTCACGCTCGATGAAGGACTGCTGAACTTGCACCATCTCGCGCTCAGCATCGGAGACCGCCCAACCTTCCTTGAGGGCCTTCATGAAAAAGCCTGCCGGACTCTTCGTCACCTTGCCCAACTTCAAGCTGAAGCGAGTACGGTCGATCGCTTGCTCGAGACGTTCATCGGTGTAGGTGTCTCGATCGCCAACGATCTGATTGAACTGCGCTGTCGAAAGGCCAAACTCTTGCTTTAGAGTTTGATAAATCTCCTTGGCGTGCTCGTGCGTATGCAGCACCCGCTCGGCGAGATCTTTGCGGCTCATACGGAATCGGAGACTGCCAATTTTTCGCGAGCCCGGCAGGTTCCGCGTTTCGTACGCCAACGAGAGGTCAGAAACCTCGTTGATCTGCTGCACTGCGGGTTCGAGCCAGTCCCGTTTAAAGTACTTGAACACCTGCGCATTCGCGCCCATCTCTCCCTGCCATCCACGCAGTTCATCAAGCGGGATCCAGTCGGTCTGTCCTTCGTCTGCGTGCGGCAGCAAGTGGTCGTACATCACGCGTGCATAGGACAAGGTGAACATCGAGGTGATACGCAGGCTCAACCAGTGCGACTTACCCTTCCCTCGGATAATTCCAATCAGATCGGGCGGAACACGGAATTGAAAGCGGCCGCCCTGGTAGGAGATCCGGCCGATCAGTTGTGTTGAGCCGAAGGGCCGTTCACCGTCTGGCTCCGCCGGTGCCGTCGCTTGAATAAGGGCTTTTTGCGCCTCGGTGATTACCTGCTCCAGGTGAGTGTTGTTGCGGCTCGAGTAGCGCATGAGCCATTTGAAATAGTCCAGTTCCACGTCGTAGAGGTCACGGGGCCGGTCGTCGTAGGCGACAATGAAGTATGCTGCGTCGATCAAGCGGCGGGCGGCCACGCCTAGGTCGACGATACGAATGAGGACGTTATTGCGGGAAAAACCAATGTCTGACCGAGCGCTATCGACCGGCAGCCCTTCGGCCGACGCATCGTCAAACAGGGCAAGCGCCAACTGCTGAGACGTCGCCAATTGCCCTCTTTCCGCCATGCCGTCCTCCGCCATCACGCTGCATTTGTCATATTGGCGCGTAAGGTACCGGTGACAAAGTGACCTGTCAACACATACAACCTCACCTTCGCCATGGAAGACCCACATATCACCTCACCTTTTAGCCCATTCCCCTCACCATTCCGCCCAAACACCTCACCATAGCCGCCAATTTCTCTCACCATTCTGTGTACTTCTTCTCACCTTGACTCTCAATCCACAGCGCCTTCAGCACATAATCTCTCACCTTGCGTGCCCAAGGCATTGATTTATAACGAATGCAGTCGCGCCGTTTGTGGTTGGTGGGTTTTGTTTAACTACAACAACAACTAACCGGGCAAACAAGAGCTCCTCCCGTACTAGAAAAGAGCCAGGCTGGGCGAGCGAGTGCGGCACAGACCCGAAGACCTGCGCTACCTGATCTTTCAAGGGTTAGCGAGGTCGACATACCGCAATCGATGGTGAGGTGTATTGTGCGGCCGTCTTAGCGCGGACAACTTGCCTCCAACATCGGCGGCCCAAGGTGAGGAAAACTGTGCGTTATGGCGCGGCAAGCAAGGTGTTACGTCTACGGGTCGCCCCACAATTCACCTCACCGTGAGCCGCCCTCGTGCCGTTGGACGGCTCAAAAAGCCCACGAGCGCCGGGATTTGGAGCCAAGCTGGCGGATATTCGGATCCAGACGCGAATTACATAGCCATTCTTCGGTCTAGCGGGTATTCTACGGTTCATGTTGGAAAAATGCAGAACCGTATAAATCTGCGGTGAGCGTAGAAAAAACACCTCACCATTGAACTCAAGAGGAAGCATCTAATGAAAGTGAGCGAGTTGCCCGCTGTCGAGCGGCAGGTGAAGCTATCTCAACTCGGCGAGTTCGCAAAGCGATTGTCCGTGATGACCGACGAGCTTCGTGAGGACATCTTGGCGCCGCGGCCCCGCAAAAATCCGCCGGTATTTACGATCGGCGAATTGAGCGAGATGTGTGGCCTTGATCGCCAGAAGATCAACTACATGGCAACGAAGGGAGGCGGTGAATTACCTCCTGGCGAAGCGCATGGTTCGGGACGTGCTCGCATCTTCACGTTGGCTGAAGCACGCATATGGGTACAGAAGGCTTCGAACATCTTTCAGACCGCGCTCGTGACTGGGAAGGGTAAGCATCGCGGCCGGGTCCTGATCACGGCAAACTTCAAGGGCGGTTCGACTAAGACGACAATCACGATGTGCGAGGCGCAGGCACTTAGCTTGCGTGGTCGCCGGGTCCTCGTCATTGATCTCGATCCCCAAGCCTCCCTATCGGAGCTTTGTGGGTTGTACGCAGAGAAGGATGTGACGTGGGAAGACACAGTGCTTCCATTTATCTACGATCCTTCCATTGAGGGGGGGCTCGCCTCAATGGTCCAATCGACCTACTGGGATGGGATCGACGTCATTCCCGCACACAACTATTTGCATGATGCAGAGTTCCACCTGCCGACAGCTCAGAAGGAGAATCCCGAGTACGAATTCTGGTCAGTTCTTCGTCGCGGTATCGAGCCACTTCGTTCTGAGTACGACTACATCATCCTCGACACTGCTCCGTCCCTGTCTTATTTAACGCTGAACGGGCTCATGGCTGCCGACGCGATGGTCATGCCTCTGGTTCCGGAAAGTCTAGATTTCATCTCTTCGGTGTCGTTTTGGTCGCTGTTTTCCGAAATTGCAGCTGGCTTTGTCGACCATGAGCTCGACAAGACTTATGACTTCATTTCCGTATTGCTCTCGAAAGTGGACTACGGCGCTGTGTCGTCTGCGCCCGCGGTTCGAGTGTGGGCTCAGCGTGCCTACGGCGACTGGCTTTCGGCAACAGAAATTCCCGCTAGCTCAGTGATGAGCAATGGTGCGCTTGCCCTGTCGACGGTCTTCGATTTATCGAGATCGGACGGCGTCGCGAAGACCTTGGCGCGGGTGAAACAACCGTTGATGGACCACTGTAAATGGATCGACGATCAGTCGGTCGCGCGTTGGAGGGCGGAGGCATGAGTAATCTGCGAGAACGGATGATGAGCAAGACGGCGGGTCTGCGTGCGGCCAAGGACATTGAGCTCACAGAGCAACCGGAGAAGCCCGCTACCCCAAGAACTGCTCCTGGAATGGCGGGGGCACTGGCGACCGCGCAGGCGCGTATCTTGGAGCTTGAGCGGAGCACCACTTCGCACGAGTTGCCTGTCGCGGATATCGTGCCCAATCCGTGGCAGCCTCGCCGGATTTTCAATGAGGCGAAGCTCACCGAGCTCGCGGAATCAATCCGCGAGTCGGGTCTGATTGAACCGATTGTCGTTCGTAAGGTGGTGTCAGGCTATCAAATCGTGGCTGGCGAGCGACGGTGGCGTGCGCACAAGATGATCGGGAAAGAAGCGATCAAGGCGGTGATCGCCGACGTCTCGGACGGAGATATGGCGGTGCTCGCATTGGTTGAAAACGTCGTTCGAGACGGTCTGACCGACTACGAGATTGCGCGCTCTATCCGGAACACAGAGAAGGAATTTCCGAACCGGAAGCGCATGGCGGAGGCGCTCGGGATTTCTCGTTCGGAGTTCTATCGGTATTTAGCTTTCGGCGATTTGCCCGAATTCGTTATCAAGGATCTCGATCTTCAGCCTCGCCTACTTGGCGCCCATGCGGCCGAGGATGTTGTTGCGGTACTACGAAATAGTGAGGGGCGCGCATTCGAGATTGCCGGGGAGCTCTGGGCACAGGTGGTTGCTGGTGAGCTCGATCAGACGAAGCTTGCGAACGCAATTAAGCTCGCAATCGAGAATGACGGTAAGGCAGGTGCCGTGAGCGATCGAACAATCGAAAAGATTTTTGCGGGGAAGAGCCAGGCTGGCTCAATCACGCGGGACGCAGGAAACTTTACGGTGAAGATCAAAGCGAGGATGCTGACGGCGGAAAAGGAAGAGAAGATACGGGCGCTTATTTCACAGCTATTTTCTGAGCCAGACTGAGTCCCTCACACAAGCCCGCCGCGCGCGGGCTTTTTTACTAGCGGTTCCGTGTCCCCAATGGGGACACACGCTTGGCGAGGGGGTAATTGGTGTCCCCATTGGGGACACCAGGGTTAATGAGAACGCTATAGTGCTTGAGCGCGTGAGCGACTATGCAAATGCTCGATCACCCTCACATTCAGGCGGAAGCCCGCAGCCTTAAGTCGCGGTGCCGGCGTCCGAATCCATCGGGACGTCGAGAAGAGACGGCTGCAGGGCCGCCTGGTTGAGGACGACTTCGGCTAGGTTCCTCGCAGACTGTACATCGGGAATGTCGGTGTTCCCCGCGTGCGACAACTGCGACCGCACTGTGTAGAGATCACCTGCCTTCTTCATTAGAGCTTTCGTGGTGGCGGTATCCAGACCCTTAGCAATTGCGGCACGGCCTACCAACTCGCGGACCGCTTTGCCGTGGGAAATCCTCTTGAGATTCCTCAGCGCGTCGCCCAACCCCCGATCAGCGACGACAACGGCATCCTTCAGCCGGTCTTCAATCCACTGGATTGCGGCTGCTTCGCGCGGCCACTGCTCGGCAAGCGAGTCGAGGATAGTGAGGTACGTCAAGAACTGGGAACGGGCCATCGAATCATCATTTGCACTGACGTACAGCTCAAGGGCAGCGATCAAGCGAGGGTCTTCGACCACCGGACAACTATCCAGCCAACCCTCCCATCCGACCTTGCTGTTACTGATCGACGTCTCCGCCCACAAGGGGGCCGGCACATGTTCAGCTGCAATCAGCGTCGGCATTGGGCCGTTGTAGGTGTCCTGGCGGGCGACGCTCAGGTCGGTCCACGGGCCGATCCTGAACGATGCGCTCATGCGTAGGGACAACACCGGCAATTTCGTGCTGAACTCTTTGTACAGCGCCTCGGCTTCGGCCGAAGGCATCGGATCGAAAAGAAGCCACTGGTGAACCACCGACGAGCTGACGGCCGCGTGTGACTGCGGAAACGGCTTACGGGTATGTAATACGGCCCGCTTACCCAGTACGGAGACAGGTTCAGGCTGAGGCTCGGGCCCGTGCTCATACGCACGACCAAGAAGATGGCCGCGGGGCGCGGCCAGCGGGATGTGGAGCCAATACAGAGGCTGGCTGTTTTAGGGGGCGCTTCAGACACAAAAACTCCGACTGAAGGGATCGTCTTCCACGCCAGAATATAACGGCCCCCAATTAAATGTGGTTCAATCGCTGCGCGCCAGTCCGTAGCGAACCGCGTCGACTCCTTAGCGGTCGCCACGGCGCACTCGGTGGTCCGGGTGGGTCACAATCCCTGACTTGGTTGGCGCCAGCAGCGACCGCCGTGCGAACTAGGCGACCAGCGCAGCGTAGGCGGGCCAGTAGCGGCGACATTGCGGCAGCTGTTTGCGAATTCACTTCAGTGTGTATATGCTGTGGCATATGCAAGCCGATTAGGAGCCACTCCCATGCCAACCCATGACACCCGCCACGCGCGCCTGTTTCGCAATGGGCGCAGCCAGGCCGTGCGGATCCCGCGCGAGTTCGAGCTACCGGTCTCGGAAGTCACTATCCACCGGGAAGGCCGGCGCTTGATTATCGAGCCCGTGGAGGCCGCGCCCCTGCGTGAGCTGTTCGCCCAATGGACGCCGCTGGACGAAACCTTTCCCGACATCGATAACCTGCCGGCTGAACCGGTCGACATCGAATGACGCTGTATCTGCTCGACACCAACATTTTGTCGAACGTGATCCGAGACCCGCGCGGCGCATGCACCGCCCGCATCGGAGAAACACCGCCCGAACAAGTGTGCACCTCGATCATCGTGGCCGCGGAACTCCGGTTTGGCGTCTGGAAGCGCGGATCGTCGACGCTCGCGCAGCGCGTCGAGCAACTGCTCGCGAGCTTGACCGTGTTGCCGCTGCAGCCTGACGCAGACCGTTGCTACGGCCGGTTGCGGGCCGAGCTCGAGAAGCAAGGCCAGTTGATCGGCGCCAACGACATGCTAATCGCCGCGCATGCGCTGGCCGTGGACGCCGTCCTGGTCACCGACAACACGGCGGAATTTGCTCGGGTCGCGGGGCTGCCAGTCGAAAACTGGTTGCGCCCGGCGACGTAACGCGAGCCCGAACGCGCAGGGAGATCCGGCCAAGGCGCCGTCGGCAAACTCGGGCTACCGACCAAACAGGGGAAATCGTGCCGTACGACGTCGAAGCAGAATTTGAACGGCTCAAGGCCGAGGTAGAGGCCCTCGAGGCGGTGCATCCCAACCGGGTTGTCCAGGTGCTGGTCGGCCCGAGCAGCGTGGGCGTGTCGAGCGGCAATCGCGCCGCTTTGCAGGGGCAGTGCTGTGCAGCGTGACGCTCAAGCGGGGCTCGGCCGAGCTCTGGGTGAACCTAGGGGAGGGGAGTGTGAGCGACTCGGGATCACGTCCATGGAATCCCGCCACGATGCAGGTTGCTGTGACCGGACTGGAGCGCGAGGTCCGCTGGCCGCCGGTGGTCTTTGTGATCGTGGACCATTGAACAGCGCTTCGGCACCAAGCGTGATCCGGCTCTGGCCGGTTTTTTCTGGCGCATCGTCCATGCCGCTCACTCCCATTATCGGCATGCCAAGATAGCCAGCTTGATCATGCAAATGCTTCCGCAACCCGGCCCCGGCCGGGTTTTTCATGGATTTTCTCATACTGTATAGAGATATATCTCTATACAGTATGAGCCATGGCCGCCTACGCGTTGCCGTGCCGTTCGGGCCGGCTGGCGGTGCGGATCTCGCCGGCCGCCTCCGCGGCTGCCGCCGTGAACCGCTGCCAGGCGCTCTCCAGCTCGAGCATCCGGGTCTCGGCGTCGGCCGCCAGCCGTTCCTGGTGGACCGCCAGCCAGGCGGCCAGCGCCTCACGGTCGGCCCGATCGTTCGCCCGACGCCCCGGTGTCGCGAAGTGCCGGTGCAGGTCGTTGACCGAGACCGCGTGGCCGAACAGCACGCGCATCAGCTGCCGCGTCGTGGTGATCGTGGTATCGGGCGGGGGCGGGGTGATCGCGTGGATGAAGGCGATCACCGCGCGGGCCCGGGCGCGCCGCTTGATGCCGCTCATCCGGCCGCGCAGGTGGCGGCTGCCGATATCGGGGTGCGCGAGCATGGCCTGCACGGCTGCGTCGTGATCGGCCGGCGTGAAGAACGTCATCATCAAACCGTGCTGTATGGAGATATATCTTTATACAGCACGGTTTTTCAGTTGTCGATCCGGCTGCATAAGTGCCACATCTGATAATTGTTCTTATCAGATAGGCGACTTTTTGCTGTCAGATTCCGCGTTCTGCACTACACTCTGTCCTGACCCCCGTCCGGCGGGGCGCAACGGGGCAGGGCATGCGGTCGCGCCACGCCGGCCCGGCCGCGGCGCCGATCGCGCGATGTGCGCTCCGCTACGGTTTCCGTATCGCGTCATACGCCACCCGCCAGCCTTTCGCTACCTGGAGCACCTATGTCGTCACCCGCTGTGGACCTGACCGACCCGAAAGCGGTCCTGCACGAGCTGCGCGACAGCGATCAGCGCGTGCGTGACGCGTTCGTCGCGGCACTGGGCACAGAGCTCGAGCAGCTGGCCGCAGGGCTCGCCGCATGTTTCCAGCGTCTGCCGGGCCTCAACGCGCGGCTCGTTCAGCACAACACGATTCGTACCGACTTGATGGGCGCGTTCGCGCTCGGCGTGCTTGACGACCTGATGGTCTCCACCAAGCTCTTGCTGGCGGGCAAGTTGCCTGCGGGCGGCAACGTGATGCGGCAGGCGATCGAGGGCGTCGCGATGGCGCTGCTCTGTTCGACCGACAACCTGGTGGTGATCGAACAGAAGGACAACCGGCCACCGGTGCAAGCCCGGTACTGGAAGAAGGTGTGGGCGGGCGACACCC
This sequence comes from Burkholderia humptydooensis, assembly GCF_001513745.1. NCBI lineage: Bacteria > Pseudomonadati > Pseudomonadota > Betaproteobacteria > Burkholderiales > Burkholderiaceae > Burkholderia > Burkholderia humptydooensis. Next base: position 159,578 of record NZ_CP013381.1, read on the forward strand.
GCGTCCAGGGGCAACATGCGATTCGGCAGCTCGGTTGGAACGCGGCCGCGCTCGGCGTGAAGCGCGAGGGCATCAAGCGTCTGCGCGACGCGCAGCAGTTTTTTCATCCGTTCAGCCATTGCGGACAGGTCGCGATCGTCCATCGCGCGGCCCTTGCGCAACCCGGCGTTTGGAACCTAGGCGGGCATTTCGAGGCGGCGAAGCTCGACGGCTATCGGACCCACATGGCGCAACGCATCGGACTGTGTGGTGTGCTGCCGGGGTTTCTCGATCGCCTGTTGGGTGCGTTGCCACCTACCGGTGCAGCGTCAGCCGCACCGAACCCGCCGGCCCAAGGTTGAGAGCTGGGTCCCATGCATAACAGAATCGAAGGACCTCTATGGCGGCATCCGAAGTAGCAATCGCGGCCTCCCACGTCGCGACCGCCGCGGCGCAAGTACCGGCGGTGAACGGTTGGACACTCGTGCTCACGAGCGCGGTTGTGGCGTCACTCATCAACGGCGGGGTATTGTGGTGGCTCAAGCGTGGCGATCGGCGACGTGAAGATCAAGCGAACGCGAAGCGACGAGAGCTGGCGCATCGCGACGCGGCCTATGTGTTGGAGGCGTTCGCGAGAGAGGCGAACGATTACAGCGCCGCCATCGACGACGCGTTGCCCGAATACTGTCGTCACGACATGACGGCCTTCGACAGGTTGGATCACGTCCACCTGCGTTTCGACCTCCCGCCAGCGACCGTGGTATCTGAATTGAGCGCCGCCCGTGTCGACGAGCTGCGCGAACTTCGGGAAGGGGTGGGCCAAAGTGCTGCGTGGGTTGCTGGCCAGCACCATTGGACCGGCAAGGACGACGAGTACGAGTTCGAAACGCAACGTGCGATCCACTTTGGTTCGGTCGCCTGTCGCCTCGCAGACGCCATGCGCGCCGAGGTGGGCGTCTCACCGTACTCGATGACGGCGCAATATCTCGCCGACTTCGACGCTCAGTTCGAGCGGTTGGCGGAACGGTACGCAAAACGGCAGGGATGTCTCGAACTGATTCCCGAACTCCAGCCGCGCATGAAGGACCGGTTCCCCGGTCTACTGGTCGTCGAGTCGGAGGGCTTGTGAGCGGATCTGGCCACCGACGTGATCATCGTAGGGCCACGGATTCGTCGCGGCCGCTGCTGCGCCTGACGACTTCCCACTTCGCGTTATACCGCGCGTATCTGGAAGGGCTTGACGAGCCGACGATGCACGCGCACTACGGCGTGCCGGGCACCGACGTGCGCGTCACGCGTCGCACGCTGGCGATGCTCCGCGACACGCTGACGATCGCCGCGCGTCGCGCGCGCGACATCGACGCCGCGCACTTGCTGCGCCTTAAGCCGGGCAGCCTGCCGCGCGACGCGCATGCGGGGGGCGCCGAGGGCGGGGCGGTCGAAGTGCCGACGCTCGAGGCGTTCCGCGAGTCGGTCGACCCTGATGCGTTCTACAGCGAACGCGAGCTCGTCGCGCTGTACGTCGACACCTATCCGCCGGCGTCGTCGCCCGAGCTCGATCGCAAGGTCGCGCGCAATCGGCGTCTGCGCGACCGGCAGGACGCGGCGCTCGCGCGGATGGAGGCCAGTCTCGTCGAGGCACCGCAGCCCACGCACACGCTCGACGGCTGGTTCGACGCGAAGCTCGTCGCGCGGCTGGCGGCCGTCGGCATCACCACCTTCGCCGAGCTGCTCGCGCTGATCCACGCACGGCGCCGGCGCTGGTATCGCGCGGTGCCGCGCCTCGGCGCGATCGGCGCGCAGCGCGTCACCGACTTTGTGGCGCAGCATCCGGACACGCTCGGCTACCTGTCGCCGCTCGCGGTCACGCCGCGCCGGCAGCTGGCACCCAGCCACCCGGCGCTGCAGCCGGTGGCGGGCGCCGGCGCCGACGTGGTGCCGCTCGAGGCGCTGCGCGTGCCGGCCGCGCTCGACGGCTCGGCCGGCCTGAACCGCGCGCCGGTGCCCGCGCATCAGGCCGAGCTGAATACCGACCTGCAGGCCGTTCACGCGTGGATCTCGATCCGCGGCGCGCGCAGCGAGGCGACCCGCCGCGCGTACCGGCGCGAAGCGGAACGGCTGCTGCTGTGGGCGATCGTGGTGAAGGGCAAGCCGCTGTCGTCGCTGAACACACCGGACTGCGCCGAGTACCTCGACGCCTTCCTGCGCAACCCGCAGCCCGCGGCGCGCTGGATCGGGCGCGGCCGGGTCGAGCGGTTCGACCCAGCGTGGCGGCCGTTCGTCGGGCCGCTATCGGAGCGCAGCCGCGACACCGCGCGGCGCATCCTCAACGCGATGGGCGCATGGCTGGTCGGCCAGCAGTACCTGCGCGTGAATCCGTTTGCCGGCCTGCCGGCCGCGCCGGCCGTCGCGCTCGACACGACCGGGCGCACGCTCACGCGCGCGCAGTGGCAGTACGTGCTGCAGACCGTGTTCCGGCCCGTGTCGGCTTTCGACGCCGCCGGCGAGCAAGCGGCGACCGCGCGCGATGCGTTCGGGCTGCTGTTCGCGTACGCGACCGGGCTGCGGCGCGCCGAGCTCGCCGCGGCGACCACCGGCGCGCTCACGCGTACCGCGCTCGACGGTGCACTCGACGATGCATGGAGCCTGCGCGTGCTGGGCAAGGGCCGGCGCGCGCGCACCGTGCCGATGCCGCGGCGCCTGATCGACGCGCTGCGCGCGCAGCTGCGCACGCGCCCGGTGCCGCTCACGCTCGAGACCGCGCCGGCCGACACGCCGCTGATCGCGCATCTTGTGACCGGCGAGGCCCTGCACCCGGACGTGGTCGGGCGGCTGTTCAAGGGGATCTTCGCGCGGGCCGCCGACCAACTGGCGACCACCTACCCGAACGCGGCCGCCGACCTGCGCCGCGCGAGCACGCACTGGCTGCGCCACACCTTCGCGAACCATGGGCTGGACGCCGGCGCCGACCTGCGCGACATGCAGGAGCTGCTCGGCCACGCGAGCCTGGCGACCACTACGCGCTACACCAAGGCGGATGCCGCACGCCAGTTTCAGTCGGTCGAGGCGTTTTTCAACGCGGCGCTCGACGGCGCGGAGCCGGCGGCGGCCGCGGGCGCACCCGCAACGTCGACGCCGGCGAGCGCCGCTGAGACCTTCCGCGCGGACGCTCGCCCCGCGGCGCAGTGGGTCGACGTGCACGTCACGCTGCGCGTTGAACCGAAGCGCGCGGGCGGCCGCGGCCGCGCCCGTGTCCTCGAGCGCGTCGAGCGCGAGGTGCTGGCCGGTGTCGTGCGCACGCCGACCCGCGACGGCGTCACCGTGCTGCAGGTGCCGTTCGAGAACGACGATGCGTTCGATCGGCGTGTCGATGACCTGCTGGTCGCGATCGCGCTGACCGCCGAGCAGCATCGCTGCACGTCGGAGAGCGAGGCGTGGGCCGAGGTGGCGGGCGAACGCTGGACGTGGTGAGATACGCAATCTCGGCTGCGCGACGTCCATTGAGCGCGCCAGCGAGTCAGCCCGACATTGCGGCGCGTGCGACGAGCACGATTTTGGACAAGTATAAAAGCGTCTCTCTAGCGGTATCGCAGGCTGATGACACCTGCGCCACGACCGGCCCAGACGCGGCCCGGCGGGCAACTACTGGAGCGCTATGCCAGATGACACAAACGGGTGGACGGTCGCCGTCCTGGTTCTGCTGTTGCTGCTTCTGCAACTACATGGCTGCGGCAACTGACCGAGCGCTGGGTTAACCTCCCGTGGCGAGCGCTGCGCCGGATCTGCTTGATTGAGCGGGTTACGCCGGAGTTCCTTCAACCTTCGCCCGCCCCACGCGGGGCGGTTTCTTGGCCTATCTGTTCGGGTGCGCTCACGGCTGCTGGGCGAATTGACGGGGTGCGATGTGTCCTTTTTCTCCCACCGCAACGCCGATCGACCACAGCACATCGACCACGATCTTGTCGAATACCGCCACGGCGACGTCGAGCGCGTGCTGAGCCGAAGCTGCGTCGCAGGTCCGTCCGCTGTGAACGATGGCGTTTCGCAACTCCTGGACGCGGCAGCTCTCATCGATGAGCGCAACCGACTCGCCCTCTCGACGCAGAGCGGTGATGTCCAACGCGGCCAGCTCTTGGAAGAGCCGCGACAGCAGCTTACGGTAGCGTTCGAAACCGGTCTGACCCAGTGCGTGCTTGACAATAACATCGGCGAGCGCGTCGTTATGGACGAGACCATAGACGATCGACTGCAACAGCGTCGCTTTCATGAACAATTCGATGGTCGTCGCGCAAAACACGACTGCGGCAGCGTGATGTCCGTTCCCCTTCAAGCGCTTTGCTTCCTGTAACGCATCGACCGCGGGTCGCATCACCATCGGGTGGGCGAGGTAGTAGGACTTCAGACGCTCTGCCGTGAACTCCCCGATCGCTTGGGCGCGATGCGCCGGATACAATTCCTCGCCGATGCGCTCGTACATTTCATCGATTGCGGCGTCGTTCTGGTCGTAACTCATGGATCGTCGTCGCCTAGTTCGAGCGACCGTAGTTCAGCCCGTACTCGTATTCGTCGCGCGGTAGTTGGCTGACAATCAGCGTTTTCTCCGCCGCCATCAATGGTATGCGGTCAATTAACGACGTCTATCAGAAAGGACTCGAGCGCAGAGTAGTCCAGACAAGGAATCTGTTTCCGAAATGCGCGATCGAAATTTGAAAGCGCCCTTGGCAGAAGGTGTGCAACATGACGACACTTGTTTTATCCGAGACTCGAAGCGACCATGCCAAGTATCAATGTGAACCTCCCACCGATCCGTCTATATGCTGAGGTGAAGGGGGGCGAGCTGAAACAGATTGCTCAGTCCGCCTCTAACGGAGCGGGTGAAATCGATGCCAGTCGACTCGTGTCGACTGCGGCCGGGATTCGACTCGACGAGGCGCAGGAACTCGCGCTGACGAACGGGCGCCTGTTTGAGGCTGGGCTTAGCATGGCGATGCTTGATCATCCGGGGGACGTTGGCCGAGTGTATCAGCGCTTCGGAAACACACTCTCGACAGTGCTCGAATCCGTACTCACACCGCAAGGTCAGCTTGCGGACACGCCGGTGATGTTTCAGGGGCAACGGCAGTCAATGAGTCAGGTGTTCCAGCGCACACTGACGAATCCGCTCGAGCCGACGTCGGATCAGATTGGCCGGCAACCGCCTGGTAAGGAATCGGAAGGGGTCCGCAACTGGATAATGACCGAGTTGCGCAGCCCGATCATCGGCGACGACGGCCGCTACATGCCAGGGCGCGACGCAAGGGATCTACTGTCGCGGATCAAGATGCTGAGTTCGTTCGGCACAACGGTATGGCAACTGATGCAGGTTAAAGATGCACCGGAAAATGTCGAGGCCATTCGCAAAATGCTGAAGCCGCTTGGCAATGGCGTGGCCGAACAGTTTGCTGACCGCTATGCGCAATTCACGCAGCGCACGCGTACGACGAACTTCGACGACGCGGTGAGCCGAATGCGCAGCGAACGTGTGCCGCTCATCGACGGTGAGCCAGTAAACGGCATCTATACATCTGCTGCGCAGCACGGACTCGGCTTTGGCAATGTGATGGTGACCTCGAGCGATCCTGTTGTCGAGGCCCGTTTGCGCGCAGCATTGCACGCAGACGCGAGCTACGGAAACATAAACGGGATCGCGCGGCAGGGTGCACCTATCGAGCCGGGCGCTAGCGGGCTGCCCGAGCGGCCGTTCATGATGTCTGCGAAGGAGATCGCGCCGGATCATCCGGTTATGGAGATTTACCAGAACCTATTCGCGACCGCGAGCGATGGCACCGAGCGAACGTTCCTTGAGGCACTCGACGCGCACGCGTTTCCGCACGGCGTCGGCGTGAACCGCTGGCAGCCGAACGGAACGTTCGCAGTCGAATCGAACCTGCGCGGGCTGCCTTCAGCCGGCGCGCAATCGGGCGGCACGTGCGACGTGCTACTTGCGCTCAACACGCTCTCCGACGAACCGCTCTATGGCCGCGCAGACGTCGTCGAGCCGGCAACGCTCGGCATTGCCGCATTCATGAACTATGGTGGGTACCACACGTTCGCAGAGACGGTGCCGGTCGGCATGTCGATGGCAAACGGAGACGACGAATTTAATCCGTCGTCGGGCGCAATGCCAGTGTCGATCGGTCAGCCGATCTTCGAACCGCTGACGACCGATATTCAGCACGAGGATCTGTACAACCGTGTAGCAAATATGGCGATCGGATACACGAACGCGCCGTTTGACGACGTGCAGGCAATTCGAAATGCGTACGGGCAAACTCATGAAATGCTGTGCAATGAGCATCCTGAACTAAGGCATATGGGTACTGTCAGTATTCAGACAACCCGTGTTGGGCTCGATGACCAGCGTTGATGCGACGCAATCAGCGTTGCCACGGATGGCAATAGGGTTACTAATCAACGGTTCTCGACCGGTTTATTCCAAGGCAAAAGTGTCGCGTAATCGTCGGCGGTTTGCGCAAGTGGGAGATGCTGGAACAGCCAGGCGAGGTAACGGTACGGGTCGATGCCGTTGGCCTTACAGGTTCATGCTGAACGATCGTATGCGATCCATCAGCGACGCCTCTCATCAGGTAGAAGAGAGTCGTCATCCGGTATGCGTCGTTAGTCGCGCTTGCGAATCGAGTAGGAGTACGGGTGAACGAGCACGAGATTGGCGGCCAAGGGCAGAAGTGCGACTGATGTGGCGCGAGTTCGCGCAGCGATTTCTTCTTCCGACAGCGGCTTCGAAACCCGTTTCCCACCCCATACTTGCGCACACAGCGGGCGGGGGGCGTCGGGATGTGGTGCATCCCAAGCAATCTCCAGGGAGTCGCCTGATGGGAACTCCAGAACGAGGGAGTCAGCGGTAAGGGGTACCAACTGACCTGACGCGTCGTGGATGTACGCTTTGATCTGCTTTGAATCGGCCATGTTTTGTAAGCGACTCGTCCTGACCGTTTACTGATGCTGATTTTTCGGGTATCCGTTTTTCGTGGTTGAACAGTGAGAAACGTGGATGCCCTTGAAATCGCATTTTGCGGTTGGTAGTCTCGACCAGCAAACGATGCAAAAACCGCATTGTTTGGTTGATCGCCCGAGTTCTCCGGCCATGCGGCCTGTTATCAGATCCGCCGCGGCTGCGGCGACTGCGCTGCGCGCTGCTTGACATCGATGTTGGCGGCAATCGGCAATGCGATGAACTCAACCTCTTGCATCTCTCCCCACTCCTTCATGAACGGAAGATAGAAGCAGATGATCCAGCTGTCATCTGCCCGGCGGCCGGCATACGGGTGAAGGATCTCGCCGTCCGCGCGCACACGATCGAAGCGGAATAGCCCCTTTCTAGGGTAGGGCTCGCCTTCGAGCCGTGCTTCCATCATGCGCATCAACGCTTCATGGGGGAAGTTAGGATGCCCGGACGAGCGCGCCTCTGCGATCGAAGCACGGATATGGTCTTCTTCGATCAGGTGCGCGTCGTCCAGTTCGGCCTCGTTGAGCACCACTTCCTCGACCATGTAGGGCGGCCCTTCGTACCAGACCGGGTCATCTTCGACGAGCCGGATGGCGGTGACAGTGCGGGTGCCGACGTCAGTGCAGCGCCACCAGAACGGGCCGCAGATGAATTCGAGGCCGATTTTGAAGTCAGAGAGTTTCATGCCGGTCACCGTTCCGGATTGTGTTCACAGTAGAAAGCGCGTCCGTACAGGTGGGATCAAGGCCCGCACCATTACTAGTCGGCCTCAGGGTCCGATACGACCAGCTGGTGTGCGGCCGGCACCGAATCAGGTTGCGGAGCGAAACGAGCCCGAAGGTAGAAGAGCATCGACCTTCTCAACCTAAGCTTCACCTCTTGTGAGCGCGGCATGTTGTACTCGGTCGCAATAGCCGCGCGCTGGTCCGCCGACAGTTCAGGATTAGGTTTGACGACTACGCTTACATAAGTGCGCCAATCGATATCCTGAGCGTAATCGATGTCGCTTGCGCGGGCGTGACGCGTCGAGACAATCCGTCCCAGCACGAAATCGCGGAAGGCATTGCGCTTATGACAGTAGGCTCTGACATGCCATCGCTCGCCGTCTGACGCAAAAGCGTGAGGCGAAATCCATCGCCACGATGGCTTTGGTGCCGTCATCGACTGATATTGGATCTCAATAGCGTTGTGCATGCGTATCGCGCCGACCATCGATTGCAGGACCTCAGATGAAGCCGTGCGCACGGGAAGCGGCCATGTTTCCGCTACGACTCGTGCCGACTGCACAGCCACAAACTCGTCGACAGACGCGGGTTCGATTAATTCTGGTGCGAATCCCGGAGCGGGCAGGTATCGCTTGCGGGATTTATCGTAGTCCATATTGCCCGGAGCAAGTTCCATATACAACCGGAAATCGGCTGCCGCCTGCGCGGGGTTGATCCCGAACGTGTCCACAAGATCCGCGCGCTGTAGCTCGCCTTTCCAGAATAGGCAACGCTCGAGGTGAGCAAGGCGCTGCCGCACGGTGAGAGGAATATCCGACGCGGGCGTCTTGTGAGTAGAGCTGGGCATGTGGGAGCAATTCGCAATCGCTAGATTGACAAGCCTAACACCGATACGTTAGGCTGCACAATACATCGTCTAACACAATGTATTCCGCCCAAACCGTGCCTAACCCCGGATCAGACGCGCTACCCCCTGATGTCCGCCTCATAGCGGCGGTCTCCCGGCTCGTTGACCTACATCAAAGCCGGACGGAAACAAGCGTATACGTCCCCGAGACGCCCGAGCGAGCGGGCTACCTGCTGACCGTCGCGCTGCTGTTGCTGGATACATTGCGCGAGATCGAAATGGAGCGTGGCCCGAGTTACGTGGCGATAGCGGACGTGTTTGAGCCGCTGAGGCGTCGCGTTTCATTCGTCACGGCGGATGACGTTGATTTCGTGATCGAATCGTTAGCGCACGAGCGAGAAATCCGGTTCGGCGTCGAGGATGGTCGTGGTGGCATTGCTCTTGGGTTGACAAAGGATACAACTCCACTGGTCGAGAAAGCGCGCGGTTTTGGGCAGGTGCAGTTGTCGGAGAACGGGCGGCTGCTTCTCCGCGTTTCCGCGATGAAGGAAAGCTGGCTATACAGCGACATCGACGCAGATAAACTGGTCAAAGCGATCGAGCGTGGACAGTTCGGTGACGTCCCCCGATTCTGCAAAATGATGGTGCTCGATATCGCATCCAAACACAAGCAGCTTACCTCGGCGATGGAACGGCCGACGCTGGCTGACATCCGCGACATGTTGGTGGAAAATGGATCGGGCATTGCAGATTCGTTACGAGATGCGACCGACGTAGTAAAACGTGCCTGCACTTTAATCTTTGATCAACGCACGCGAGATGACTTCGACCATTGGGCGTCTCGCCACGGAGTCGTCTACTCAATCGGAAACCTTCAGACCGAGGTGGAACTCGTGATGCAGAACGTAGAAGCGCTCTCACGCCGCTTCGTTGCGTTTCTCGAAACGGCTCAACGCGCGAGGACGGCGGGAGGTGGCGGTGTCCCGTTTCTAGCGGTCATCGATGGCCTTACGTCCAGAGACAGCCGCCCAGACGCTGCGCGCCTCGCTGCACTGCTCGCCGGAATCATGCCTTGGGGCGTGCGGCCAGGCTATTTTGCCCCCTCACAAATGGTGGGCTCTGTCGATTTCGCGGCCCTTGCTGGTGATGACGACACGCCGCCTGTTTCTAGCTTCACCCTCGATCCGGAAAGTCGTTCAAGCCACGGGCGGTTGCTCGATTTCATTCTAAGGAACAGAGCGCTGGTCATTGACAGACTGAAGGATGGGCCAGCATCCCTATCAGAGCTTTTGACGACGATCGGATTCGTCATGGAGGCTGACGAAACGCCAGCCGATTTTCTAGGCGTGTACTCCGCACCCGAGCATCTTGATGGCGAGGGATTCAACATCGCAGTGGGCATAACCGGCGAACGATTCGACATTCGTATAGGGAAAGATCGTTTCACCGGCTCCGATCCACTAATTGCTTTGATGGAGCGTACCCCATGAATCATGGAGAGATGGGTCTTGTATTCGCCTACCTTCTTCGGTGGCGGGAGATCGCAGGCAACCCGCCTGACCGAGGCCTTCGGGATGGCGAAAAGGATGCAGCTCGGGTCCTCGCCAACTGCAACTCGGCCGAACTGGATGACTTCGAAGAATTCCTCAACGCGCAAGGGTTCTCTCTCATTGATAGAGATGCCATCGAATTCGGCATTCCCCCAAAGGCTGGGGTGCCGAACACGATCTGGGTCTTGACGCGCAAGCGCGGCGAGGTCATTGCAGGTTATGTGGATGATCGCTGGTATGTCGACGCGATGCGCGATGGGCGCGGTGGAGACAAGGAAGCCAAGAGGCACGAAACGATATTCTGGACAGCCCGGCTGTGGCTAACGTTGCAATACTTTTTCTACGAAAAGATCGATCGCGCGACATCCGACGTCCAGGCTTACCGGGACGCGTTTGTCTCGAGGAGGCTATTCATCGAAGAACTTGCCGCCGGAATCGAGAAGATGGGCAACGCTGGTCGCCCGGATGGCGATGCCGGCATCATCTGGGATCACTTTTGGAAAGACAAAGGGAAAATCTCGACGTGGGCTTCGCGCTTCCTGAAAGTCATGGAAGATGCCGGAATGATCGAACCGACCGGCAACAAGGACGAATGGCGTCAAACAATCCTGGCCGCCATAGAAATGGCTGATACCGCCTCGCACGAACTCTCTTACCTGATGCCTCCCAAATCAGCAGAAACGACGAGCGAGACGGTGGCGCTGCTGCGTGGTGAACGGGTGCTTTCAGATCGCGACACCGACCAATAGGAACGGAAGCCAGGATGCCGCTCATCAATCGAATCGAAGTATCGAACTTCATGAACAGTCGCCGGGAGGAACCTTGGAGACCGGACTGGACCCTCCAAGTATTCGACTTGGGAGGCTGGAACACGGCGATCAATATGCCGAACGGCAGGGGCAAGAGCACCATCGTTCATGCCGTCCTGGCGATGCTGGGATCCGACAAGAGCTTGGGGGATATCAGAAAGAAACATTTCGCCCCTATGTCCACCGGACATTATTCGCACGTGCGCATAGAAACCTACATTCGGGTGGACGATGAGTCGCCAGTAGACCTCGTCGTGCAGGGGGGAGGTGATGCCGGCGGCTACCCGATGGTATTTGGTGTCTATGGGAACTCAGGAGAAAGCGGCACGTGGCGCGTTTATGCATACCAGGGCACGCTGGAGGACTGTCCCATCGGACGACGCTCCGGAAACCGCATCACGCTCATCGGGAATTCCCCCTTTCTTGAAACCCTGTCGGCAATGCCGGGTTGCTTTCCGGCTACGCAGCGTGAGGCGACTCGATCCAACTGGCGGGAGTACGTTGGAGGCCTGTTCGATATGGCAGGCATCGAGCAGCAACTGGTGTATCAAAAGGCGAAGGGCGCAGAAGGGAGCAGCGGCTACTTCGACGTGAATCCAGGCCGGCGAGACTTCTCTGAAGCTGTCTTCTACGAGCGACTGGCCCCGGAACTGCTTGTCGACATGATGAGCAGCTTCGACGAATATTCCGACGAGCGCGGGATCGAAGACACCATCCACCAGAAGGTTCAGGGAATCATCAAGGCCAAGGTACGAACGGCAAGGACTGCGGAGGATCTGGAAAAGACGCGCCGTCTACTGGAGGAGCTCAAGCGGATCCAGGGCCGGGCCGAAGCGGTCAATGCAGCCAAGGCATCTGCAAACCGGACGCTCGCAGAATTCTCGTTGCAGTACGCCGCGCTGAAGACGGTTGTCGTCGATGATCCAGTGCCGGGCATCCCCCTAGCTCCGCCCGAGGATGCTCCTTCCCTGGCCCGTGCGATGGTCATGCAGCGCGGGGAATGGTATCTGCCGGATCGGGCCTTCGAGTCGTTTACTGGTGAGAAGCCCAGTGCAATCAATCAGCGCGCAGATCGCCAAAAAATCGGTGTTGAAGCGGCCGACAAATCGCAAGTCATTGATTTTTATTGTGATAGTTCTGTTTTGGGCAGGTCGTCGGGCCCAGCCGCCAAGCTATATGGGCTCGACGCCGCTGCGGCCTTGTTAGCAGCGTCGACCAACTTCATCGGACAATACACTCGGGAAAGCGCTATTCGGGCCGTCGAAGAAGCCTTCACGTGGGTCAAGCAGCACGGCGATACGAACCCTGCCAGAACTGAGCGGCGTAAGCTCGAACAACAGCAGGCGGAGGCGCGTGCAGCGCGCGCGAATCTCGCGCAGAAACGGGATGCACTTTCGGCCGAAAGCGCGCAGCTCCGGGGCGAACAGCAGCGAATCGGGGAGCAGCAAGGCGAATATAGACGCATGGTCGAGAGCGGCCTTTTCTCCGAGCTGGAATTGGCTTCCCCTGCTGAGACGGGACGCCGCGTGCAGTCGGAATTTGCGGCTGCGGAAGGAGCGTTGACCACCCATCGCGATAAGGTCAGAGAGAGCAGGCAGGTATTCAACGATTGGCAGGAGTTTACGCGCGAGCACGGCACGGACGCTGATCCAGCCGAATTCGCTGCCATGCTGGAGCACCTTCGGGACGACGCGCAAAGCGCGTTGGCGGAGAACACCCAGGCGATCACGGACGTAAAGCGGCGCACGGACGAAGCGCGAAAGAATTCTAACGAAAAGGCCAAGGCCCGCGACGACCGATCGAAACAGGTTGACGAGCTCTTACGCCTTCGCCCCTTGGCGAAGGCATTTGTCGCCCGCTTCGGTGACGAAAACCCGGATGGTCTGCCTGGTCGGGTCACGACTGAGTTGCGCCAGGCGATCGAGCGCCAATCCGGGATCCGAAACCGTCGAGCGGAAATGTCTGAACCACTCGCAGCCTTGATGGCATTTCGGGCTCGCTACGGCGAGGACGTTGCCCCGGAAATCTGGCTGAAGGACAGAGGAGCCGAACGCGAGGCGCTTGTTGGCGAGACTCAGGAGTTGAGGGCCGACCTTGGCGACCTTGAAGCTCGCCGAAGGGATCTTGACAAGGCCGCCGTCGCACCGGGAAAGGTTGCCCGTGAAGTGCTTTCCCTGGCGGGCGAGGATGCCCTACCGCTTCATACGGTAATTGAGGGGCTGGGGCTGCCTCAGGAGAGGAAGTCGAGCGTGCTATCCCTCTTCTCTGCGCTGCTCTTTTCCCCGGTCTACGACAATGCCGAGAGGGCCGCAGCAGTTGCCCGCAATCTCGCGGCAAACGGAATCGAGTCACCGGTTTTTGTAGCGGCGGAACTGGCCGAGTTCTGTCGGACGGCCGATATCGCCTGGAATGGCTCGGTCGCCAAGACTTGGCTAGTGGGCGTTCGGACCCGTCCGGTGGACTGCCTTCTGGACCCCTCCCTCGTCCCGAGAGAAAAGCAACTTCTCGACGAACGAATCACCACGCAGAAGGACGCCATTGAGGCTATGCAAAGCCGGATCGCCGCGCTCGATCCGGAATCGGAGGAGGCGGTCGCCGTACGGAAGGCTGGGGAAGCCGTCAAAAAGGGATACCCGGACCTTGACGCCACCCTCGCGAAAGCCCTCGGGACCATAGAAACGGAACTGCCTCGTCTGGAGGACAGGGCATCTCCGGACGCGATCGCTGCCATTCGCGCGGTCGTCGAATATCGCCGGCTACTGGGCGGCAAATCCGAAGAGGTATTCGAAGAGGAACTGGCACGACTGGATGAGCTTGCTCGGCTCGCTGCGGAGCAACTGGACCGATGCGAAGAAGAACTTCGGCGCATCACAAGCGCGCGCGATACCCTTCAAGCGGCGCTCCGGGATGCCAGTGTCAATGCCACGAATATTCCCAAACTGAAAAGCATCGAGCGGTTTGTAAGCGGAGGTGGCCCGTCTTTCATGACTGCGGCACCGGAGGAAGAGCGCAAACTAGAAGTGGAAAAAGACAAGGCCGACATAAGGCGAACGTTCCGATTTGATCTCGCCGAATCGTTCGTCAGGTCCGGTGACAAGCGCCCGCGAGAAATTGAGGAGCGGCTTGCGGTGATCGAGCCTGAGCGTGACCGCATTACCAACGCGCAGATACCGGAGATCGAGAGGCAGCTTGACCGGTTTGGCGAGCAACTTCCGGCAATCTTCGAAGCGACAGCCCACATTGACAACTTCGTTCGCGAGCTGAGAAGAAAATATCGGGATATGGCGGGCACACAATGCGCACCTGTGAACCTGCCGCCTGACGATCTGTTAACTCACCCATTGTTATTGGCTGCTCAAGCTATCCGTCGTAGTGCGTCACCAATGGAGGTTGCGAGCGCGCTCCTAGATTTGCGGCAGCCGTTGGATGACATTGACGCAGCATCTCTCAAACACCGCGTCGACGCGGCGCAGCGCGCGTGCGAGACTGCCCAGGGACAGCTGTCTACTGAAATTGACCGGGTAAAGGGTGATCCATCCATTGGCATGAACGAGCAGTTCCGTATCGGTCTTGAGCGAGGCAAGGCAGATGTTGGCGAACTGTTCAGGATGATCTCGGCCGCCGACGACAGTTATGCGAAGAGCTTGGCTGCGAACGAAACGGCTCGCAAACACCTCGACGAGGAGTGGGCGAACATAGGGTCGTGGCTTGAGAATTTCACGCGCCGGCTGCCCGGAAACTTTGAAACGATGAGATCTGTGTTCAAGCCGTCCCGCGACGACGTTTCGGGAGAGATTATTTCAGCCGGCTTCGATATCACCGCGAGGATCGCCGACACTAATGACGTTCGGACTGTTCTTACAAGCATCGTTGAGAAGGTGGAGAAGGCTGAAAAGGGACGTGAGGCACTCGGGGATGATGAGACGCGCAGAGCGCATTACGAACGAGACATGCGCAAGGAAATTCGCGAGGAATTCTATCGGAACGTCATTCTTGAACCGAGAATCAAGGTATGCATTCCCTCCATCAGCCGGAAGCCGTTGAAGCTGGAAAAAAACATGGCCTCGTCGGGACAGGGTGTTGCCATGACACTGCTGTGGATCGTCAAGATGGCAGACTACGTTACTGAGCGCGAGCTACAGATGCAGAACGTGAGCAGCGCGCAGCGCAAGCGCGCGCGACGGCTCAGAACGTCGTTTGTGATTATTGACGGCGCATTCTCCCATTTGTCGGACAAGCGACTCATCACCGATGCGTTGGACGGCGTGAAGAGGACTCGCGGCAGATTCCAGCTGATTATCACGGGCCACGACGCCAACTACAAAAACGACTTCGCCTATTTCCCGTCGTATATCGTCGGTCGCGAGATCGGGGGCAATCTTATGTACGCCGAAAGTGAGACTCGCAGGCTGCTCGAGCCTGCGGAGGTGGGTACGCACGATGGCGTGATGGAACTGGCGTCATGGCACAAAATTCCGGAGTCCCTTGCGTGAACGGAGAGGAAAATATTGTTGGTGTCCTGCGCAAACTCATGGCCGGACGCGACAGTCTTCAGCCGCGAGGTCTCATCGAGCGTATTTCCGACGCATCTGGCATAAGCCCCATCGCGGTAAAACTCGCCCTCGGGAAGCTATCCAGGCAAGGTGCGATTCGGGGCGTGTCCTCTCACGGCGAAGCAATTGGTCGGGTGTCGCTGACCATGGCCAAGCCGAACCCAGAGTTACCCGAATCGCACATCCGCTGGGATCATGCTCTGCGAAGCAGCGGGCTGACTGATGGCGAAGTATCTGCACTTGTGCCGTGCCACGATCGTCTGGCAGGATTCTCGGATACCGATCTTGTCGCGTTGACGCAAGGCTTGCTCACACTGCGGGCGCAGCAGGTGGCTGAACGTGGAGTGCCAGCGTTTGTTCGTTCAGCGCGATATCTTCTCGGGTCGTCAAAGCTCCTCGGCAGCTTACCTGCGGCTGCGCTTCGAGCATTCGGGATCGAGATCGATTCGTTCCCCGATGCGCCCTCCTATCTCCTCGTTGCCGGGCCCGAAGTCCCGGAAGCCGTCTTGTTGATCGAGAATCCCCATTCCTTCGAGGAAGCATTAGCTTCCGGGTGCGCATCCAGCGTAGCGCTAGTTGCGACGTACGGTTATGGCCTGTCGCGATTTGGCGAAGCCTACGGCAATGCGCTGATCGAGACTGTCAGCGCGTCAGCCGGGCAGATCCCGCTCGTGCGTGCAGGAAACCCACCGGCTCCCGGCGTATTGCTGAATCACTCGCGCATTCGATTCTGGGGCGATCTCGACCGCGAGGGGCTGCGGATTTACGGCAGCCTGCGTGCGAGAATTCCAGCCTTGCGGGCCAGTGCCATTTATTGGTCGATGTGCGCCATTGCCAATGATGGCAGGTCGCACCCATATACCAAGGCAACCGCGAAGGAGCGTCAAGGGAACATCGACGGCGTGCCTTCCGACGCCGAGCGCCTTATCCCGTTTTGCCTGGAACGTGGCGTGGACCAAGAGGCGGTGTGTCGCGAAGATATCCTGCGGCTGTCCAGATTTTCGATTGATGAGGTCGAGCTGCCCTGATGTGCGATGAGTTCTTGCCGCCATCTGTAATATCTCGCTCCCGGCCACCTCGAAGAAGAAATGCCTGCGAACATCCTGAACCTGGCCGCGTACACTGTCATTGCGGTTGAGCACAACGAATACGACTATCACCTCTCTGTCGAGGTGAAGCAGCCGCCCACGCACTGCCCGCACTGCAATTCCGATCGCCTCGTCGGCTTCGGCCGCCGCGAGCAACTGGTCAAAGACCTGCCAATGCACGGCAAGCGCGTCGGGATGTACGTCAGCACGCGTCGCATGCAGTGCCGCGTGTGCAGCAAGACGTTCAGCGAGCCGCTGCCGGAAGTCGACGAGAAGCGCGTGATGACCAAGCGGCTTGTGGATTGGATCGGACGGCAGGCGATCAAGCGTACGTTCGCCAGCATCGCCGAGGAGGTCAGCATCGTCGAGAGCACCGTGCGGTCCGTCTTCCGCGACTACGTGAACGAACTGGAACAGCACATCCGCTTCGAGACGCCGAAGTGGATGGGGATCGACGAGATCCACCTGATCCGCCCGCGCGGAGTCATCACCAACATCGCCAACAACACGATTGTGGAGCTCCTGCCGAACCGAAACAAGACGACGGTGGAACGGTACTTCTACGGGCTGCAAGGGCGCGACAAGGTGCAGTACGTGGCGATGGACATGTGGCGGCCGTACCGCGACGCCGCACGCGCTGTGCTCCCTGATGCGACGATCATCGTGGACAAGTTCCACGTCGTGCGCATGGCGAACGACGCCGTCGAGTCCGCACGCAAGGCCACGCGGGAAAATCTGACCGCCAAGCAGCGGCGCGGCCTGATGCGCGACGGGTTTGTGCTGCTCAAGCGCGAGCACGATCTGACCGATCAGGAGCGGTTGCTGATGGAAGGGTGGACGCTGAACTATCCGCTGCTCGGCGACGCGTACAGGCTCAAGGAAGCCTTCTATGGGATCTATGACTGTCGGACACCCAACGAGGCGTACGACGCCTTCGGCGACTGGTATAAGTCCATCCCGCACGGTCTGCACGGGCACTTCGAGCCGCTGACCAAGGCGGTCCAGAACTGGATGCCCGAGGTCCTGGCGTACTTCGAGCATCCGGTGACGAACGCCTACACGGAGAGTCTGAACAACCTAATCCGGGTGATGAACCGTCTCGGCCGCGGCTACAGCTTCGAGGCGCTGCGGGCGAAGATCCTGTTCGCCGAGGGCGCGTTCAAGCGGACCAGCAGCCGCCCGAAGTTCGAGCGGCGCGTCAAGCCGCGCGAGGTGGACGACATGTTGAAGCATGGTCTGCCGGATGACGCGATGGGTATGGCGTTGACGGACCTGCTTGTGGTTGAAAAACCACCGAAGCTACCGCGCGAACGGACGCTATCAACACACGAGCCGAAAAACTACGGCGTCGACATATCAACACTGGCACGGTTGATCGAGGAAGGGCAAATTTAGCCCAAATCAACCGCAAAAAACGGATACCCGAAAAGTATAAAAGCGTCTCTCTAGCCTCGGCGTGATCTCCGCGTGCGTGCTCGGCGGCGTGTCGCTGACGGGCGGCGTCGCGACGATCTCCAGCGTGCTCGTCGGCGTGCTGATCATGGGGTCCGTGCAGGACGCGATGAGCCTGCTGAACGTGCCGACGTTCTACCAATATCTGATACGGGGCGGCATTCTGTTGCTCGCGGTGCTGTTCGACCAGTATCGTCGCACTCGGCGGCGTGCGATGCGGGTCTGACGGCGGGGCCGGATGCTGTCGGGGCGGCTGCGCGCGAATACAGGCAGACATTCTGGAGACGACATGCAACATCAGATTCAGGCGGCACGGGCGACGCTGTTGGTGGACGGCCGCAACACGCTCGGCGAGGGCGCGACGTGGTGCGATGCGACCGGCACGCTGTACTGGGTCGACATAGAAGGCGCGCAGCTTTGGCGATGCCGCGCCGACGGCACGGGTGCGACGCACTGGCCGATGCCCGAGCGGCTCGCGTGCTTCGCGCTGACGGACGAGCCGGACGTGCTGCTCGTCGGGCTCGCGACGCATCTCGCGTTCTTCGACTTGCGCACGGAGACGTTCACGCGGATCGTCGACGTCGAGCCCGGCCAGCCGACACGGCTCAACGACGGCCGCTGCGATCCGCACGGCGCGTTCGTGTTCCGGATGAAGGACGAAGACGGTGAGCCGCCGCGCGCGGTCGGCGGGTTCTACCGGCTCGATGCCGACCTCACACTCGAACGGCTCGTGTTGCCGCCGGCGACGATCGCGAACAGCATCGCGTTCTCGCCGGACGGTTCGAAGATGTACTTCTGCGATTCGCTCGTGCGCGAAATCCTCGTTTGCGACTACGGCCGCGCCGGCACGTCCCGCGTGCGGTCGTTCGCGCGCCTGACTGATGCGGACGGCGACCCGGACGGCTCGACGATCGATCGCGACGGCGGGCTGTGGAACGCGCAATGGGGCGGAAGGCGGGTGGTGCGCTACGGGCCGGACGGTGTCGAAACGGAGCGCATCGCCGTGCCGACCGCGCAGCCGAACTGCGCGGCGCTCGACGATGCAGGGCGCCTGTACGTGACGAGCGCGCGCGTCGGGCTGAGCGATGCCGCGCTTGCGAATGACGCGCACGCCGGCGGCGTGTTCGTTGCGCAGACGCGATACGCGGCTCGCCGACCGCGCGGTTCCCGTTCAAGCGCACGGTGCGCGGCTGACCGCGAGAGCCGCGCATCGCGTGCTGGTAAGATGGCCCGCAATTTCATCCGGCCCGCGTCATGAGCACTGCACCGACCAAGTCCGCGAATTCCAGGAACGCGAAGAACGCCGTCCGCGCCGCGGGCGACAAGCCGAAGGCGCGCGCGCCGCAACGCCTCACCTACGTGATCGGCAGCCTCGACCGGCTGCTGCGCCGTCACATGACCGACGCGCTCGCGCCGCTCGGCATCACGCTCGCGCAGTACACGGCGCTGTCGGTGCTCGAGGCGCGCGGCGCATCGTCGAACGCGCAGCTCGCCGAACGTTCGTTCATCACGCCGCAATCGGCGAACGAGGTGATGAGCGTGATGGCGGCTCGCGGCTTCGTCACGCGCGAAGCCGATCCGTCGCACGGCCGCGTGATCCTGCTGACGCTGACCGACGACGGCGCGGCGATGCTGCGCGAATGCGAGGCCGTGCTGCGTCCGCTCGAAAGCCGGATGCTCGGCGAACTCCCCGCCGACGACGCCGCGCATGTGCAGCGCGTGCTCGAAGTGTTCGTCCGCAACCTGCGCGGCTGACGTTCCCGACCCCACGAAACCGCCGGTAGTTCGCTGTCCCGGATATCCACGACAGGGTTTACACCGGCGTTTTTGTCGCTTGCAATATCAGGTAGCCTGATATTAAATGAAGCCGTTCGCAGCAGAGGCGCTGCGCACCGAATCGGCACTGGAACACATCACAGGAACAGATATGAGCAAGTACGACAACCGCTGGCAGACCGTCGAGGTAAAAGTGGAGGCGGGCATCGCGTGGGTGACGCTGAACCGCCCGGACAAGCGCAACGCGATGAGCCCGACGCTCAACCAGGAGATGCTGCAGGTGCTCGACGCGATCGAGTTCGACGACGACGCGAAGGTGCTCGTGCTGACCGGCGCGGGCACCGCGTGGACCGCCGGCATGGATCTGAAGGAGTACTTCCGCGAAATCGACGGCGGCCCGGACGCGCTGCAGGAGAAGGTGCGGCGCGACGCGTCGGAGTGGCAATGGCGGCGCCTGCGGATGTACGGCAAGCCGACGATCGCGATGGTGAACGGCTGGTGCTTCGGCGGCGGCTTCTCGCCGCTCGTCGCGTGCGATCTCGCGATCGCGGCCGACGAAGCGGTGTTCGGCCTGTCGGAGATCAACTGGGGCATCCCGCCGGGCAACCTCGTCAGCAAGGCGATGGCGGATACCGTCGGGCATCGCTGCGCGCTGCACTACATCATGACGGGCGATACGTTCACCGGCGTCGAGGCGGCAGACATGGGCCTCGTGAACCGCAGCGTGCCGCTCGCCGAGCTGCGCGACGCGACGATCGCGCTCGCCGCGCGCCTCATCGACAAGAACCCGGTCGTGCTGCGTGCGGCGAAGCACGGCTTCAAGCGGTCGCGGGAACTGACGTGGGAGCAGTGCGAGGATTACCTGTACGCGAAGCTCGATCAGGCGCAGTTGCGCGACCCGGAGCGGGGCCGCGAGCAGGGGCTCAAGCAGTTCCTCGACGACAAGGCGATCAAGCCCGGGCTGCAGGCGTACAAGCGCTGATCGATACTGCCATGCAGGCATGGGACTGGAGACACCAATGACCGACAGACAGATGCTGATCGGCGGCGAATGGTGCGCGGCGCGCGACGGGCGCACCTTCGACCGTTTCAACCCGGCGACCGGCGCGCTCGCGTCGCGGGCGCCGGCCGCAGGCGCCGCCGACGTCGACGCGGCGGTCGACGCCGCGCACCGCGCGTTTCCCGCCTGGGCCGCGCTCGCGCCGACCGAGCGCCGCCGCCGGCTGCTGAAGGCGGCGGACCTGATGGACGCGCGCATCGACGCGTTCGTCGCGACCGGCGTCGCGGAAACCGGCGCGACGCCGGGCTGGTACGGCTTCAACGTGGCGCTCGCGGCGAACATGCTGCGCGAGGCGGCCGCGATGACGACGCAGATCGACGGCGACCTCATCCCATCCGACGTGCCCGGCAATCTCGCGCTTGCGATGCGCGTGCCGTGCGGCGTCGTGCTCGGCATCGCGCCGTGGAATGCGCCGGTGATCCTCGGCACCCGCGCGCTCGCGATGCCGCTCGCGTGCGGCAACACGGTCGTGCTGAAGGCGTCCGAGGCGTGCCCCGGCGTGCACGCGCTGGTCGGCGCGGTGCTGCACGACGCGGGGCTCGGCGCTGGCGTCGTCAACGTGGTCACGCACGCGGCGGACGACGCGCCGGCACTCGTCGAACGGCTGATCGCGCATCCGCACGTGAAGCGCGTCAACTTCACCGGCTCGACGCACGTCGGGCGCATCATTGCGCGCCACGCGGCGGCGCACCTGAAGCCGGTGCTGCTCGAACTCGGCGGCAAGGCGCCGGTGCTCGTGCTCGACGACGCGGATCTCGACGCCGCCGTCGACGCGATCGCGTTCGGCGCATTCTTCAACCAGGGGCAGATCTGCATGTCGACCGAGCGCGTGATCGCCGCGCGGGCGATCGCCGATGCGCTCGTCGAACGGCTCGCCGCGAAGGCGCGCTCGCTCGTCGCCGGTGATCCGCACGCGGGCTATGCGCTCGGCACGATGGTCGATGCGTC
Organism: Burkholderia humptydooensis; assembly: GCF_001513745.1. NCBI lineage: Bacteria > Pseudomonadati > Pseudomonadota > Betaproteobacteria > Burkholderiales > Burkholderiaceae > Burkholderia > Burkholderia humptydooensis. The sequence continues at coordinate 181,371 of NZ_CP013381.1, forward strand.
GGCGGCCGCGCGTGCGGCGTCGCTGGTCGAGGATGCGCGTGCGCATGGCGCGCACCTGCCGCTCGGCTGTCGCGTCGAAGGCGCGGTGATGCAGCCCGCGATCGTCGACGGCGTGACGCCGCACATGCGCCTGTATCGCGAGGAATCGTTCGCGCCAGTCGTCGCGATCCTGCGCGCGGACAGCGACGACGACGCGGTCGCGCTCGCGAACGACAGCGAGTTCGGGCTCGCGGCGAGCGTGTTCAGCCGCGACATCGCGCGGGCGCTGGCGGTTGCGCGGCGGATCGAATCGGGAATCTGCCACATCAACGGCCCGACCGTGCACGACGAAGCGCAGATGCCGTTCGGCGGCGTGAAGGCGAGCGGCCACGGCCGCTTCGGCAGCCGAGCGTCGATCGCCGAATTCACCGAGCTGCGCTGGATCACCGTGCAGACCGCGCCGCGCCACTATCCGATCTGAGAGGGAAACGATGAACGCATCGATTACCTCGCACGCCGCGGATCGCAACGCCGGCGGCGCACGCTATCGCGCGGCGGCGGTCGCGCAGGGCGACGCCGACATCCGCCGCGACGCCGACGGCACCTGGCGGCTGCGCGCGCTCGAACCGCTCGGCGCGTATCCGGAGCGCCTGACCGATTGCCTCGCGAACGGCGCGCACGCGCATCCGGACCGCGTACTCGCCGCGCGCCGCGGCGAAGACGGCCGCTGGATCGAGATCACTTACGCGCAGATGTTCGAGCGCGCCCGTGCGCTCGGGCAGGGCCTCGCCGATCTCGGGCTGTCGGCCAAGCGGCCGCTCGCGGTGCTGTCCGGCAACGACCTCGAACACCTGCAACTGATGTTCGCGGCGATGCTGGCCGGCGTGCCGTATGCGCCGATCTCGCCTGCGTATTCGCTGGTGTCGACCGACTACGGCAAGCTGCGCCACACGCTCGGCGTGCTGCGGCCGGGCGCGGTGTTCGCCGCCAACGGTGACGCGTTCGCGCGCGCGCTCGATGCGGCGCTGCCGGCCGACGCGACGCTGATCGTCGCGCAAAGCGGCCAGGCCGATGGCCGGCGCGACGCCGTGCCGTTCGCGCGCCTGCTTGACACCGTGCCGCGGACGATCGACCTGGTCCACGAGACGGTCGGCCCCGATCACGTCGCGAAGATCCTGTTCACGTCCGGCTCGACGAAGCAGCCGAAGGCCGTGCCGACCACGCACCGGATGCTGTGCAGCAACCAGCAGATGCTGCGCCAGACGATGCCGGAACTGACGCGCGAGCCGCCGGTGCTGGTCGACTGGCTGCCGTGGAACCACACGTTCGGCGGCAGTCACAACCTCGGCATCGCGCTGTACAACGGCGGCACGCTGTACCTGGACGACGGCCGCCCGGTGCCGGGCCGTTTCGACGAGACCGTGCGCAACCTGCACGAGATCGCGCCGACGATCTACTTCAACGTGCCGAAGGGCTGGGAGGAGCTGACCGCCGCGCTCGAGCGCGACGCCGTGCTGCGCGCCACGTTCTTCTCGCGCGTGAAGCTGTTCTTCTTCGGCGGCGCGGGGCTGTCGCAAGCGGTGTGGGACCGCCTCGACCGCGTGACCGAAGCGCATTGCGGCGAACGCATCCGGATCATGGCGGGCCTCGGAATGACCGAGACGTCGCCGTCGTGCCTGTTCACGACCGGCCCGCTGATGCGCTCGGGCTACATCGGCCTGCCCGCGCCCGGCTGCGACGTGAAGCTCGCGCCGTGCGGCGACAAGCTCGAACTGCGCTTCAAGGGGCCGAACGTGATGCGCGGCTATTGGCACGCGGACGTCGATCCGCGCGACGTGTTCGACGACGAAGGCTATTACCGCAGTGGCGACGCGGCGACGTTCGCCGATCCGGCGCGGCCCGAGCTCGGCCTGCAGTTCGACGGCCGGCTGACCGAGGATTTCAAGCTGAGCACGGGCACCTTCGTCAGCGTCGGGCCGCTGCGTGCGCAGGCGGTGTCGAGCGGCGCGCCTTACGTGCAGGACGTGGTCGTGACCGGGCTCAATCGCGACGACATCGGCCTGCTGGTGTTTCCGCGCGTCGACGCGTGCCGGGCGCTGGCCGGGCTCGGCGGCGATGCGGCGGTGGCCGACGTGCTGCGCGCGCCTGCCGTGCGCGCGGCGTTCGCCGCGTGGCTCGAACGGCTCAATCGCGGCGCGACTGGCAGCTCGACGTTCGTCGCGCGCATCCGCTTGATGGATACGCCGCCGTCGCTCGATCTCGGCGAAGTCACCGACAAGGGCTCGCTGAACCAGGCGGCCGTGCAGCAGCATCGCGCGGCGGCGATCGAGGCGCTTTACGACGCGACGCGCGGCGATCCGGCGGCCGGCGACCCGGATGTGATCCACGCTTGAGCATTGGCCGGTCGGGTGAGCTGCCGACCGGCATTTTTCGACCAATAAATCAGGCTGCCTGATAACGGCTGCCGCTCGACCAGGAGACAGCGCGTTCGTCAGCCTCTGGCCGGCGGCGGACGCGCACGTGGGATTTGCATAGGACTGGAGACAAAATGAACACCTATGTTGCAGAGAAGCCGGCGATCGCGACGACCCTCGTGCTGTGCTTCGCGATCGCATTGCTCGAAGGGCTTGACCTGCAGTCGGTCGGCGTCGCCGCGCCGCGCATGGCGCACGAATTCGGGCTCACGGTGTCGCAGATGGGCATCGCGTTCAGCGCGGGCACCTTCGGCCTGCTGCCCGGCGCGATGCTCGGCGGCCGGCTCGCGGACCGGTTCGGCCGCAAGCGCGTGCTGATCGCATCGGTCGCGCTGTTCGGGCTGCTGTCGATCGCCACCGCGCAGGCGGCGGGCTTCGCGATGCTCGTGGCCGTGCGCGTGCTGACCGGCATCGGGCTCGGCGGCGCGATGCCGAACCTGATCGCGCTGTCGTCCGAAGCGGTCGAGCCGCGCGCGCGCAGCAGCGCGGTCGCCGCGATGTACTGCGGCATTCCGTTCGGCGGCGTGATCGCGTCGCTGATCGGCGTGCTGCTCGCCGGCGACGCCGAGTGGCGCCACATCTTCTACGTCGGCGGCGTGGGGCCTCTGCTGCTCGTGCCGCTTTTGATCGGTCTGCTGCCCGAGTCGCGCGCGTATCTCGGCGTCGCCGGCGCCGAGCGCGCGAGCGTCGCGCACACGCTGTTCGGCGGAGGGCGCACGCTGTCCACGCTCGCGCTGTGGGTCAGTTACTTCTGCACGCTGATCGTCCTCTACTTCCTGCTGAACTGGCTGCCGTCGCTGATGGCGGCGCGCGGGCTGGACCGCGCGCACGTCGGCCTCGTGCAGATCGCGTTCAACGTCGGCGGCGGGCTCGGCGCGCTCGGCATCGGCGCGGCGATGGACCGGATGCGCGCGACGCGCGTCGTCGGCGGCATGTACGCCGGGATCGTGCTGTCGCTCGCCGCGCTGGCGGCGGCGCCGGGCTTCGCGTCGCTCGCGGCGGCCGCGTTCGCGGCCGGCATGTTCGTGATCGGCGGGCAGTCGGTACTGTACGCGCTCGCGGCGATCTACTACCCGACCGCGATGCGCGGCACAGGCGTCGGCGCGGCGGTTGCCGTCGGCCGGCTCGGCTCCGTGGTCGGGCCGCTCGCAGCCGCGACGCTGCTGGCCGCAGGCCGCAGTGCGCCGGTCGTGATCGGCGCGAGCATCCCCGTCACGCTCGTCGCCGCCGTCGCCGCGTGGCTGCTGATCGGGCGGCCGCAGGCGGGCGACTGAATTTCGTTTCATCCACGAGCGCCATCAGAGCGCGACATCAACACAGGTTCGGAGACGTCATCATGAAGAACACCCAGGCCCTGCTGGCCGCCGGCGCATGCGCGCTGGCCGCGGCGAGCGCACATGCGCAGTCGAGCGTGACGCTGTACGGGATCATCGACACCGGCATCGAATACGTGTCGCACGCGAACGCGGCCGGCGACCACGTCGTGCGCATGCCCGCCGTGACGGGCGAGTTGCCGTCGCGCTGGGGCCTGCGCGGCACCGAGGATCTTGGCGGCGGCTACCAGGCGGTGTTCGTGCTCGAGAGCGGCTTCAACGTGCGCGGCGGCGATCTCGGCCAGGGCGGCCGGCTGTTCGGCCGGCAAGCGTTCGTCGGGCTGAAGAGCGGCTTCGGCACGCTCGCGTTCGGCCGCCAGTACATGATGACCTACCTCGCGCTGCAGGGCGCCGACATCGTCGGCCCGGACATCTACGGCCTCGGTTCGCTCGACGCCTACGTGCCGAACGGCCGCGCGGACAACGCGGTCACGTACACGGCGAATTACAAGGGCTTCACGTTCGGCGCCGGCTATTCGTTCGGCCGCGACGGCGCGGGCACCGGCAATTCGCCGGGGCAGGGCACGTGCGCGGGGCAGGTGCCGGGCCACGCGGTCGAATGCCGCGACTGGTCGGTGATGCTCAAGTACGACAGCGCGCTGTTCGGCGTCGCCGCGTCGTACGAGGAGCAGCGCGGCGGCGCGAACGCGGCGGCGAACTTCTTCGACGGCGTCGCGCCCGCCGCCTTTACGACCAGCGCCGACAAGGATGCGCGCACGCACGTCAGCGGCTACGTGAACGTCGGCCATGCGCGCATCGGCGCGGGCTGGCTCGGACGGCGCGTGACGACCGAAGCGCCTGCCGCGCCGGGCGCACGTTCGGACCTGTTCTTCGTCGGTGCGTCGTATGCGTTCACGCCGCTGTTCACGGTCGACGGCCAGGGCTACCGGATCGTCAACACCGCGCACGATACGCGCGCGACGATGGCGACGCTGCGTGCCACCTACGCGCTGTCGAAGCGCACCTCGGTCTACGCGCAGACCTCGTATCTGTGGAACAGCGCGCACGCGCGCTACGCGGTCAGCGGCGGCGGCCCCGGCACGACGCCCGGCGCCGGGATGAACCAGCTCGGCGCGATGGTCGGCGTCAAGCATCTGTTCTGAGCCGCGTTCCCGACGAAACGGAGACACCATGAACAAATCCGTACTCCTTTGCGTTGCGCCGCTGTCCGCCGCGATCCTCGCCGGCTGCGGCGGCGACGATTCGATCTCGCCGGCTTCTCCGCATTTGAGCGCCGCGACGCCGGCCGCGATGACGCAGACCTGCGACGCGCTCGCCGCGCGGCTCGCGTATGCGAACACGTCGTTCACGTCGGTGACGACCGCCGCCGCGGGCGCGCTGACGGTGGCCGGCAAGCCGATCGCCGAACACTGCGTGATCGCCGGGAAGATGAACGAGCGCGTGAGCCCCGTGGACGGCAAGACCTACGCGATTGGCTTCGAGATGCGCCTGCCGAAGGCGTGGAACGGCCGCTTCTTCTACCAGGCGAACGGCGGGCTCGACGGCAACGTCGTGACCGCGACCGGCGAGATTGGCGGCGGCGGGCCGCTGAACGATGCGCTGAACATGGGGTTCGCCGTGATCAGCTCGGATTCCGGGCACAGCGCCGCGCAGAATCCGCTGTTCGGCCTAGACTCGCAGGCGCGCATTGACTACGGCTACGGCGCCGTCGACGCACTGACGCCGATGGCCAAGCAGGTGATCCGGCTCGCGTACGGCAAGGCCCCCGATCGCAGCTATTTCGGCGGTTGTTCGAACGGCGGGCGTCACGCGATGGTGACGGCCGTGCGCAACGCGGGCGACTACGACGGCATCATCGCGGGCGATCCGGGCTTTCACCTGCCGAAAGCGGCGATCGGCGAGATGTACGGTGCACAGCAGTTCGCGAAGATCGCGTCGGCGACCGGATCGAACGGGCTGCCGGACATCCGCAGCGGCTTCACTGACGCCGAGCGCCAGTTCGTCGGCGCGAAGATCGTGGAGAAATGCGATGCGCTCGACGGTGTGGCCGACGGGATGGTGCAGGATGTTGCCGCGTGCCAGGCGCACTTCAGCGTAGATGTGGACATTCCGACCTGCGCAAACGGCGCGCGCACCGGCGCGTGCCTGACGGGCGCGCAGAAGACTGCGCTCGCCAACGTGTTCGCGGGGGCGCGCAACAGCGCGGGCGCGGCGCTGTACGCGAGCTTTCCGTACGACCCGGGCGTTGCCGGCAGCGGCTGGGCCGCGTGGAAGCAGTCGAATTCGGTCACGCTCGACCCGGCCGCGATGGCGTTCACGTTCGTGACGCCGCCGAAGCCCGCGGCGACGCTCGCGAACCTGCCGGGCTTCGCGCTCGGCTTCGACATGGATAACGACGCGCCGGCGATTTTCGCGACGAGCGGTGTGTATGCGGAATCCGCGTGGTCGTTCATGACGCCGCCCGACGAGACGAACCTGTCGGCGCTGAAGGCGCGCGGTGTGAAGCTGCTTGTCTATCACGGCACCGGCGATCCGGTGTTTTCGTTCAACGATACGCGCGACTGGTATGCGCGGCTCGCTCAGGCGAACGGCGGGGATGCGTCGGATTTCGCGCGGTTCTATCCGGTGCCGGGGATGAATCATTGTTCGGGCGGGCCGGCGGCGGATCAGTTCGATATGTTGACGCCGCTGGTTGCGTGGGTCGAGCAGGGGCAGCCGCCGGAGGCGGTCGTGGCGACCGCGCGCGATGCGGGGAATGCGGTGCCGAATGCGGAAGTGCCGACGGCATGGGGAGCGGGGCGGACGCGGCCGCTGTGTCCTTATCCGAAAGTGGCGCGGTATAGCGGGGCGGGGGATGTGAATTCGGCGGGGAGTTTCAGTTGCCGGTGAGGTTGCCGCGCGTGGAGCCTGTCAGATTTAGTGTGCCGAGGTCATGAGACGATAAGGGAAATAACGTTCTATGACCGAAGCAACCGTGACCAAGAAGAGCAAGAACCCGAAGGCGCCGAAGCTGTTTCCCGATGAACTGATCGATCAACTCCTTGCGCAGGTGCAGAGCAAGGACGCCGAGTCGATCCTGGGCGAATCGGGGCTGGCCGGCCAGCTCAAGAAGCAACTGGCCGAGCGTATGCTTGCGGCCGAGTTGAGCCACCATCTGGAAGCCGAGACTGAGCAGGGCAAGGCCGGCAACCACCGCAACGGCACCAGTCCCAAGACGGTCCTGACGCCCAACGGCGAGCTGAAGCTGGATATTCCGCGCGATCGGCAGGCGACGTTCGAGCCGCAATTGGTCGGCAAGTATCAACGCCGCCTGCCCGGCTTCGACGACCACGTCATCAGCATGTATGCGCGCGGCATGAGCGTGCGCGAGATTCAGGGCCACCTGCTGGAACTGTACGGGCTGCAGGTGTCGCCCGATCTGATTTCGACGGTCACCGACGAGGTGCTGGCCGACGTCGAGCAGTGGCAGCAACGCCCGCTCGAGGCCATGTATCCGATCGTGTACTTTGACGCGCTGCGGCTGAAGATCCGCGACGAAGGCATGGTCAAGAACAAGGCGGTCTATCTGGCATTGGGCATCCGCGCCGACGGCCGCAAGGAAGTGCTGGGTTTGTGGATCGAGCAAACCGAAGGCGCCAAGTTCTGGCTGAAGGTCTTCAACGAGTTGAAGAACCGCGGCTTGCACGACATCCTGATCGCGGTGGTCGATGGATTGCGCGGCTTCCCCGAAGCGATCGAGGCAGTCTATCCGGCCGCCCAAATCCAGACCTGCATTGTGCATCTCATCCGCAATTCGCTGAATCTGGCGAGTTGGAAGGACCGCAAGCCGCTGGCTGCCGCGATCAAGCCGATCTATCAGGCCACCACGGCCGAGGCGGCGGCCGCGGCGCTCGACGCCTTTGCGCAGAGCGAGTGGGGGCGCAAATTCCCTACCGTCGCGGCCATGTGGCAGCGCCAGTGGGAACAGGTGATCCCGTTCTTCGCCTATCCGCCCGAGGTGCGTCGAATCGTATATACGACCAACGCCATTGAGAGCATGCACATGCAGTTGCGCAAGATCGTCAAGAGCCGCGGCCACTTCCCGAGCGACGAAGCCGCCAGCAAGCTGCTGTACCTGGCCTTGCGCAACATCGAAAAGGATTGGAAGATGCCGCCTATCACTTGGCGGCAAGCAGTCAATCAGTTCGCCATTCTGTTCGGCGAGCGATTCACCTCCGCCATCAGCTGAGATTCTTAACCGGCCTCAGCACACGAAATTCCTGACACCTCCGAAGTAATGGGTTCATGTCCGGCCTCCTTCGCTGTCCACGAACAATCTTAAGAAAAACAGGCACGCTCCGCTAGCCGCGATGAACGTCGCGTCGACGCTCTTTAGTTATAGGGGCCGCACGGCCCTGCCTAGGTCCCTCGACGGAACTTGGCAACAAGCAGCGCCACCGATGGGCGTTTTAACGACCAGCATCGTCGACACTGCTTGTGCTATAAGAGGGGCGGCCGGGAGTCGAAAGATGCGCGGCATCGTGCTTGACACGGAATTCGGCTGGACCCAACTCAGGAACAATACGCGGCTCGCATCCCCAATGGATCTTCTGTTCCGCAGCTTGCAAGCCCACCACACTCGTCCAACGTATACAATAAATATACTGAAAAATCCATCCGCGAGACATATGACAGCGCCCGCACCGTTCCATTCCGAAAAACTTGGCGAACTCGCCTACCAGACGTTGCGCCGCATGATCCTCGACAAAGCGCTCAGAAGCGGCGGCCCGGTCGTCGAAGGACGCCTCGCCGAGGAACTGAACATCTCGCGCACGCCGATGCGTGAAGCGCTCCTCCGCCTTGAAGGCGAAGGCCTGCTGGTTCGCTCTGGTGCGCGTTCATACTCGGTACGCCTCGTCAGCGCGCAGGAATACTTTCAGGCAATGAAGGTGCGAGAACTCCTAGAGTCCGAGGCAGTCGCACTCGCCATCGGCAAGATCGACAAAAAGCAGATTCACCAGCTTGTCAAGAAAATCAAGTCTCTCAGCAGCGGCCAGCAGGAACAGGCACATTGGGAAGTCGACGACCAGGTGCATACGCTGATGGCCCGCGCGAGCGGCAACGATGTACTGGCGCGAACGATCGAACTCGTTCGAACCAACAGTCGGCTATTCGAATTGGTTACGCCCTTTAATCGCATCGAGGACGATCGCGCCGAACACCTCGCGATTCTCGAAGCCTATCTGGCGGACGACGCACAGGCAGCGCGCGCCGCCGTGCGTACCCATCTTCAGAATCTCCGCCGCTACGTGCTCGAGCGTCTGGCCGAAGGTACCTATGGCTGATTCAACTCGTGCGTCGGACTCCCGAGTAAGTCCTGCAGCGCCAACGCGACCGTTTTCGTCGCGATGCGCAGGTCCTCGATTGCCACGCGCTCGTCGGCGCGGTGGCCGTTCGCCTCGAGCAGCGTACGCGGGCCCGCCCCGTAAATGACCGTCGGAACACCTGCTTCGCAATACAGGCGTGCATCCGTATAGAGCGGCACGCCTTCCGTCGGGATATCCTGACCGAACACCTCCTTGGCCGCCCGCTGGAGTGCAGCAGACAAGCGCTCTGCGCCATCGATGGCGCGCAGCGGCGACGTCACCAGAACTTCGCGAATCTCCACGCCAATGCCGGGCCAACCGGTGACTGCCGTGCCGATCAGTGTCTTCAGGTCGCTCACCACGTCGTGAGGCGATTCCTCCGGGATGACGCGCCGATCGAGCCGGAACGTTACGTTGTCCGGCACCACGTTCGTATTGATACCCCCTTCGATCAGGCCGACGACGAGCGTCGGATGCAAGATGCCCGGCGTCGTCGAGCGGATCTCGCGCAGCGTGTCCCGGTGAGCGTAGAGCACACCGAGCACAGCCGTGGCCGCCTCGAGCGCGTCATGCCCCGTATCGGGCCGTGCGGCGTGCGCCGACTTGCCGCGCACCGTCACCTCCAGATGCACCGCACCGTTATGTGCGGTCGTGATCGAATACGAGAAGCCCGCACAGATCGCATAGTCGGGCTTCACGATGCCCTGCTTCAAGAGCCATGCGGGACCGACGATGCCGCCGGTCTCCTCGTCGTATGTAAAATGAAGTTCGATTGTACCGGCCAGCGGCACGCCGCTATCGATCAGCGCCTTGAGCGCGAACGCATAGGTCGCGAAATCGGATTTCGATACGGCGGCGCCGCGGCCGATCATCCAGCCGTCCCGGATTTCGGCACCGTACGGATCCGCAGTCCATCCATCGCCCGGTGGAACGACATCGCCATGCGCGTTCAGCGCCACAACCGGGCCGTCGCCGAAACGATGGCGAATGACGAGATTGGTCGCGCTGACCATACCGGCCGCCATTACCTCAGGCGCGGGCACCGAATGCCGCTCGACGGTGAAGCCCAGTGTCTCCAACCAGTCGGTTGCCATGTCCGCATGTGCGGCGCAGTCGCCGGGCGGGTTGTCTGACGGCTTACGCACAAGTGCGGCGAGAAAATCGACCTGTGTTGCGAAATTTCGATCGATCGTGTCGAGCAGCGCCGCTGAAAGCAACTTTGCATCCATTTGGGATTCCTTGAATGGCAGTGAGCTACCGCGCCGCTGCACCAACGGTGCACGACGCGAACATGATTTCCGGTGCCGAACCGGCTCAATGGCGCAGAATCTTTCCCACGAACTCTCGCGTCCGTGATTCTTGCGGGGCATCGAAAATTGCTTGCGGCGATCCGGACTCAACGACCTGTCCGCCAGCCATGAACACGACTTTCGACGATACCTGCCGAACAAAGCTCATCTCGTGCGACACGATCACCATCGTAATGCCGTCCCGCGCCAGCTCGAGAATCGTATCGAGCACCTCGTTGACGAGTTCGGGGTCGAGTGCGGCAGTCACCTCGTCGAGTAGCAGCAGCTTGGGTTTCAGCGCCAGCGCACGGGCGATCGCGACGCGCTGCTGCTGACCGCCGGATAACTCGTCCGGATACGCATGCAGTCGGTGAGCCAGACCGACACGCGTAAGCAGCGCCGTAGCCTCCCGTTCCACCTGCTCGCTCGGCCTGCCGCGAATCTTCGTCGGCGTGATCATCACGTTCTCGAGCGCGGTCATGTTCTGAAACAGGTTGTATTGCTGGAACACGATTGCGACATCTGTACGCAACGCACGCACGCGCTCGCGGCTGGTGTAATCGATCTCGCGACCATCGAGCAGCACGCTGCCCTGCGCAAGCGGCAGTAACCCGAGCAGCACGCGCAACAATGTGCTCTTGCCCGATCCGGACGGACCGATCAGGCTGACGACCTCGCCTTTCTCGATAGAAAGGTTGATGCTTTCGAGGACGGTATGCGGGCCATACGACGCTTTCAGATCAACGATTTCGAGTTGCGGCAAGGCTCTTCTCCAGATGCTTTCCAAAACGCGACAGCGGGTAAGACATGACGAAATACAGCAGCAGAATCGCGCCGTAGACGAGGCCGGCGGAAAATCCCTTGTCGTTGAGCACCTTTCCGGCGGACGTCAGCTCCATCACGCCGATCTGCGAGGCCAGCGCGGTATCCTTGATGAACATGACGAAAAAACCGAACGTCGGCGGCACGATCACCCGCCAAGCCTGTGGCACAACCACATACCGCAGCATTTTCAAGTAACCGAAATTCAATGTGACGGCCGCCTCGCGCTGATTGGGATGAACGGATTCGAGCCCGCTTCGAACGATTTCGCCCAGATATGCCGACGCAATCAGGCTTACGCTGACGAGCGCGACCGCAAATGTCGACAGCTTTGCGCCGCTTGACTGGCTCGCAAAGAACACAAGCATCAATTTGACGAGGAACGGTATACGCCGAAACACGACGCAATACGCGAATAGCAGCGCCCGAACCGGCGCCAGTGCGCGGGTACGCGTCACCCGGACCACGGCGACGGCGAACCCGATGGCAAAGCCTGCGGCACACCCGACGGCGGAGAGCACGAGGGTCGCAACGAAACCTTGTACCAGCAGCGCGGCGTTGTAGTAGGAGAACAGATGGCGCAGTTCCGACGCGGCAGTATCGACCATCAAAACACCTTTATCTTCGCTCGGCAGGCATATCGCCCAAATGCCGCGAGCGCGAACGTCGCAATCAACGTGATCGCGATGTACATCACCGCCGCCACACTAAACGCCTCGATGGACAGATACGTCTGCGAACTGAGATTGAACGTCCGCCCGGTCAGTTCCTCGACACCGAACACCGATGCCATCGAGGTACCGAGCGTCATCATGATGAACTGGTTCGACAACGGCGGAAACATGACTTTCAACACATGCGGAAAGATGACGTAACGCACAATCTGCGAGGTCGAAAACCCGAGCACCTCTGCCGCCTCTATCTCTGCTCGACGCACCGACGCGAAACCGGCGCGCTGGATTTCGCACAGGTAGGCGCCTGCGTTGAAGGTCGCGCCGATCAGTACCGCCGAAAACGGGCTCAGCGTCACGCCGACTTCCGGCAGCGCGAAGAACAGGAAGAATATCTGGACGAGCTGTGGCGTGTTGGTCGCGAACATGACGTAGGCGGCGACAACTCGCCGTAGCGATGCCGGCCCGTAATGCACAATGGACGCGCACACGACGCCAATCAGCATGCCGAACACGAACGCGAGCATGGCGATCTGCAGGCTCAACCATGCACCTGCGAGCAGATACGGCCACTGTTCGAGGATCGGGGCGAACTGAAGTGTCATCGTCGTCACTTTTCGGCGGTCATAGGCGCCGTAGTCGGATCGTGCAGCATCGGGCCGCCAAACCAGCGCTTCCAGCTGGCCGCAACGAAGCCTGTTTTATGTAGTGTGGCGATTTCCTTGTTCAAACGTTCGGTCAGCGCGGTATTGCCCTTTCGGATACCGATGCAATCGTAGTCGACCTCGATCGGTGAATCGACGACTCGCCATTTCGTCGGATAGTTCTTCGTATAGCTCAGCATGAAATCGAGCACGTCGATCAGCGCATCGGCACGCCCCTGCGCAATCGCGCGCACCGCGTCCGGGTAGTTGTCGAGCAGCAGTAATTGCGCCTTGGGCAACTGCTCCTGGATCAGCTTCACCGGCGTCGTGCCGCGAACCTGCACCAGCCTGACCGAGGGATCGTTCAGTTGCGTGTAGTCCTTGAACGTGGTGGCCTGCGTCGTCAGGACGCCCAGCACTTCGGTATTCACCGGATCGGTGAAATCGATCACCTTCAAACGGTCCGGGTTGCGGGTCATGCCGCCCATCACCGCATCGATCTTGTCGGCCATCAGGAACGGCACGCGATCGGCCGATCCGACGGGAACGATCTCGAGCTTCACACTGAGCGCATCGGCCAGCTTGCGGGCAACGCTGACATCGAAGCCGTCGATCGTATTCTTCGCGTCGTACAAACCGAGCGGCGGCAAATTCGGATTGATACCGAACACGATCTTCTTTGATTCGAGGATTTCTTGCAGTGAACGCGCGTGGGCCGGGGACGCGCCGATCAGCGCGACAGCGGCGAGGCCGGCGGCAAGAAGACGGCTCAGGATGATCGGAGGCTGCATGGAAAGCTCCTAACGATACGGGTCGGGTTGCAAAGATTCGGGCTGAAAACGCTCGCCTCGAAGCACGATTTTTTTGGCCATTTTGCGTATACGAATCGTATACGTTAGTATCAAATCATCGCCCAAAATTGTTGTCAAGCAACGCTGTGCAACCGGAGAACGTCATGCGAAACGAGATCGCGGATCAGGCTGCCACGGTCGAATTCTTCTTCGACGAACGAAAGTTCACTGCCCGCGCGGGTGAATGCGTCGCGGCGGCCCTGTTCGCCGCCGGCGTCAAGACGCTTCGCAAGAGTCCCCGCCTGTTTCAGCCGCGCGGCATGTTCTGCTTGATGGGGTCTTGTCAGGAATGCCTCGTCATGGTCAACGGCGAACGCTTGCTCGCTTGCCGCACGACGGTGACGGCGGCACTGCGCGTTCGGTCAGTTCCGGAGGTCTGCGTCCATGACTGATTTCGATCTGGTCGTGCTGGGCGGTGGACCGGCTGGTGCAAACGCGGCGCTTGCCGCAGCCGGGGAAGGATTGAAAGTGGCGCTGTTCGACGAGAATCGTGCGATTGGCGGACAGGTCTATCGAGCGCCCGTCGATCCGCGGCCGGTCGACGGCGACGCGGAGCGCGAGAATGGCGACGCATTGCGAACAGCCGTCGAAACGAGCGACGTGTCCGTCTTCACCGATCATGCGGTGTGGTCGATCGGCGGCAACTACCGCATCGACGCAGTCGGGCCGCGCGGCCTGGTTCAATGCAACGCGCGCGCACTCGTCGTCGCAACCGGCACGACGGAACGCGTCGTGCCTTTCGACGGCTGGACGACGCCGGGTGTCATCGGTCTTGCCGCCGCAACCATCCTGCTGAAATCGCAGCACCGGCTGCCCGGGCGAACGACGCTCGTTGCGGGATGTGGGCCGCTGCTCGCCGCCGTCGCGGCGAAAACGATCATGAAAGGCGGCCAGGTCGTCGGGATAGCCGATCTGGCGGGACATGCGGACTGGTTGCGCACGCTACCGTCGATGTCGGCGCGCCTCAACCTGTTGCGCCAAGGTTTCGACTGGTGGCGTGTCATCCGGCGTGCCGGTGTACCGATTCACTCGCGTCATACCATCGTGCGCGTCGAGCCGCACGGCGAGCGCCTGCTCGCCACGCTGGCTCGATGCGATGCCGCCGGGCGTCCGATCGACAGCGCGCACACGACGGTTATCGCCGACTGTGTTGCGGTCGGCCACGGCCTCACGCCTTCCACCGATGTGACGCGCCTGCTCGGCGCGTCGCACCGCTATTCCCGCGATGCCGGAGGTTGGACTGCCAGTGCCGACGATGACGGCCGGACATCCCGGTCCGGCCTCTACGTCGCGGGCGACGCGGCCGGGATCGCCGGTGCGGCAGCGGCCGCCATTCACGGAAAACTCGCAGGCAACGCCTGCGCGCTCGACTTGTCGGCGCCCGATGTCGCGCGCGTGACCGAACGGATCGACAGTTTGCGCCATGCATATCGGAAGGCGGCACGGGCCGGTCATGCCATGGCCCGTCTGATGGCCCTGCGGCCGGGCCAGGTGGACGCGATTGCGGCAGATACGATCATCTGTCGTTGCGAAGACGTACGACGCAGCGAGATCGACGCCGCGATCGATGCCGGTGCACTCGACATCAATCAGTTGAAGGCCTGGACACGCTGCGGCATGGGACCGTGCCAGGGGCGTACCTGCGGCGACATTGCAGGCGAATTGCTTGCGCGCCGTGCGGAGGTCGGAACACGCGAAGCAGCCGGCTGCCTGACCGCGCGCGCGCCGTTGCGGCTCGTTCCCATCGGAGCGCTCACCGGGACGTTTTGCTATGACGATATTCCGATTCCGCAGGCTGCACCGCTATGAAAGCGAAACCCCATCGGATCTCCGGTCATTACGACACTGCCGTGGTCGGCGGCGGCGTCATGGGATGCACGACCGCCTTGTTTCTGGCCCGCGCCGGGATGCGCGTCGTGCTGCTGGAACGGGATGCGCTGTGTCGAGCTGCGTCGGGCGTAAACGCCGGCACGCTGACGCTGCACATGACGCGAGCCGCTCTCGTTCCATATGCCCTCCGCGCATGGGACATGTGGATGCATGCCGACACCTGGCTCGGCGGCGGCGTACTCGCGACGCCCGCCGCGGGACTGTCGCTCGCGTTCACCGATGCCGAATGCGCGCTGCTGAGGAAGCGGGCCGATGCGCGCCGTCAATACGGCGCTGCAATCGATCTGATATCCGCCGCTGACGCATGCCGGATCGAGCCCGGGCTCAATCCCGCCGTACGCGAAGCGGCATTCTGTGCTACCGACGGCTTCGCAACTGCCTATCTGACGGGGCGCGCCTATCACGCAACGTTGCGCGAAGCGGGGGTCGAGATTCTGGAGCATACGCCCGTCACGCATATTGACCGCGCGAATGGCCGCTATCGCCTGCACGGCCCGGATAGTGCCGTGTCCGTTGAGGCGACGCGTCTCGTGATGGCAGGCGGCGTATGGCTGGAACCACTCCTCGCGTTGCTCGACATTCACATTCCGGTCAAGACGCTCGTCAATCAATTGATCGTCACCGAGCGGATGCCGCCGGTGATGCGCTCGGTTTTGAGCATCGCAAACGGGCTCCTCTCACTCAAGCAATTCGCGAACGGCACCGTCCTGATCGGCGGTGGCTGGCAAGGCATCGGCGACCGCACGCGTGGCGCAGTCGAGGCCTTGCCGCAGAACCTGATCGGCAACCTGCGTCTCGCGCAGCACGTCATTCCGGCTCTCGAGCACGCGCGCGTCGCAAGAATCTGGCTCGGCCTCGAGGCGGAAACCGCGGACGCGATGCCGATGATCGGCGCGCTACCCGGGCACGACGATGCCTGGGTAATCGGTTGTGTGCATTCCGGCTATACGAGCGGCCCCTATATGGGCAAGTTGCTGGCCGATGCGATGCTTGGCCGGACACTCGAAATGCCGCTCTTCGACCCCGCGCGGCTGATCGCATCAACGGGTACGCCCACCCTGACCTCACCGGAAGCCACCGCATGATTCCCTCGACACCGCACCCGTTTCACGGCGTGTACGCCGCCACGCTATGCCCGCTCGACGCGCACGGTCGCACGCTCGACGAAACCGCGCTCGCCCGCCATCTCGACGATGTCACGTCGGTGCGCGGCATCGTCGGCCTCCTCGTCAACGGGCACGCCGGCGAAAACCATGTACTTTCCCGCGATGAAAAACGACGCGTCGTCGAAATCGCGCATGCAGTTTGCGGCGATCGTTCGATCATCGTCGCGGGCGTCAACGCGGAGGACAGCTACGAAGCGCAACGCCATGCTGACGATGCCAAACTCGCAGGCGCCGATGCGCTGCTCTTGTTCCCCCCATTCTCCTGGGCGCTGTCCACCGATCGTGACATCGTCCTCGCTCACCACCGCATCGCGAACGCCACTGCGCGGCTGCCGATGATCCTTTATCAGGCAGGCGTCAGTACCGGTGCAATGGCGTATCCGCCCGATACGCTCGCCGCGCTCGCCGCTCTGCCGGACGTCGTTGCCGTCAAGGAGGGTAGCTGGGAAACCAGTGCATACGAAGCGAATCGGAGGCTCCTGCGGGAGGTCGCGCCGCACGTCGCCGTGATGGCCTCCGGCGACGAGCATCTGTTCACATGCTTTGCCCTAGGAACGGAGGGCAGTCTCGTCAGTCTCGCGGCGCTCGTTCCGGAGCAGATCGTTGCGCTCTATCGCGCGGTGGCGGAAGGTCGGCTCGCCGACGCGCAGCGCATGCACTCGATGCTCTATCCGCTCGCCAAGGCGATCTACGGCACCGCGCCCGGCTCGCGCGCCACCGCGCGGCTCAAGGCGTGCCTTCACCTGGCCGGCAAGTTTCCACATCCGACGGCACGCCCGCCAGTCACATCGTTGTCCGCCGACGAAATTTTCCGTCTCGAAGCCGCCCTCGCCCTTGCCCTCGAACCAGACCGGAGTTCCACATGACGCACGCCACACCCCGTACCCTCATCAAGGGCGGTCGCCTGATCACGGCGGTCGACGACTACGTCGCCGACCTCATCGTCGAGGGGGAACGCATCGCGTGCATCGGTCACGCGCTCGAAGTCGGCCCGGACACCCACGTGATCGATGCCAGCGGCTTGCTCGTGTTTCCCGGCGGGGTCGACTGCCATACTCACATGGAAAACACCTTCGGCACGTCGACCACTTGCGACAATTTCGCATCCGGCACGCGATCGGCCGCGTTTGGCGGCACGACCACGATCGTCGACTTCGCGCTGCAGACGCCCGGCACGAGCCCGCTTGAAGCGATCGCGCGCGCTGGGGCAAAAGCGTCGTCCGCTGCCAATATCGACTATGGCTTCCATGTCATCGTCACGCAAGTCGACGAGCAAGTTCTGGCAGACATGCGTGACGCGATCCGGCATGAAGGTGTGTCGAGCTTCAAGATGTTCATGGCCTACCCCGGGACCGTGATGTCCGATGATGCGGCGATCTTCCAGGCCATGCGCATGGTCGGCCAGCATGGCGGGATGATCGCGCTCCACGCGGAAAACGGCACTGTGATCGATCTGCTGATCCGCGAAGCGATCGCTCAGGGTCACACTTCGCCCCGTTATCACGCACTGACTCGTCCGGCCATCATGGAGGGCGAAGCGACCCACCGCGGCATCAAGCTGGCCGAGCTCGCGGAGGCGCCCGTCTACTTCGTGCATCTTTCTGCCAAGGAAGCCCTCAAGCACGTGATCGAAGCGCGCGACCTGGGCATTCCGGTCTTCGCTGAAACCTGCCCGCACTATCTGTTCTTCGACGAGTCCGTTTATGCCGACGAGAGTTTCGATCTGGCCCGCTACGTGATGAGTCCGCCACTGCGTTCAAAGGAAGCGCAGCATGCGCTCTGGACGGCGCTCAGGACCGACGACCTGCAATTGATCTCCACCGACCATTGCCCTTACTGCATGAAGGAAGGCCATCGCGGAAACTTCAATCAGAAACCGCTCGGCGCGAGCGATTTCTCCAAGATTCCGAACGGCGTTCCGGGCGTCGAGACAAGGATGACGGTCGTCTACGACGGCGGCGTGTGCAGCGGCATGATTTCACTGAACCGGTTTGTCGAATTGATGTCAACTGCTCCGGCGAAACTATTCGGCCTGTTTCCAAGGAAAGGTACGCTCGCGATCGGCAGTGACGCGGATATCGTGTTGTTCGATCCTGACGAACGACATACGATCAGCGCGCACACACAGCACAGCGACTGTGATTTCACACTGTTCGAAGGGCGTCAAGTGACAGGGCGTGTCAAGAAAGTGATGCTGCGTGGACAATGGCTTGTCGACAATGGCGAGTGGGTCGGCCCGACGGGACGCGGACTGTTTGTCGCGCGGGGCGAGCTCGGCGCGCTCGGATGACCACGACATGCCGACGTACGAGTATGCATGCCCCGGCTGCGGTGTATTTGACGCGCGCCGCACGGTCTCCGAACGAGATATTCCTGCGTGCTGCCCGCGATGCGGGGAACATGCGCCGCGTGTCAGACTCACGCTCCCGTCGACATTCCGGTCGAATCACGACGCTACGCATGAGGGCGACAGCGGTGCATATCTAAAGCCTCGATTCGATTGCCCCTGCTGCGAGCCGTAGCCTTCGACCATTTTCACATCGCTCCCCCTTGGCGAAGCGGTTGATCAAACTCGAAAGCGTGACCGCATACAATTGTTCGATCAGATCGGGAACAGACGTGAACAGATCGCCGACGAGGCCATAATCGGCCACGCTGAAGATCGGCGCTTCCGGATCCTTGTTGATCGCGACGATCACCTTCGAATCCTTCATCCCCGCCAGGTGCTGGATCGCGCCCGAGATGCCCACCGCGATGTACAACTGCGGCGCGACGATCTTGCCCGTCTGGCCCACCTGATAGTCGTTCGGCACGTAGCCCGCGTCCACCGCCGCGCGCGACGCGCCCAGCGCCGCCTGCAGCTTGTCCGCCAGCGGCTCCAGCACCTTCGTGTAGTTCTCGCCGCTGCCGAGGCCCCGGCCGCCCGACACGATGATGCTCGCGCTCGTCAGCTCCGGACGATCGAGCTTCGTCACTTCGCGGCTCACGAACTGCGAGATGCCCGCGTCCGCCGCCGCGTCGATCTTCTCGACCGACGCGCTGCCGCCTTCCGCCGCGACCGGATCGAAGCCCGTCGCGCGCACCGTGATCACCTTGATCGGATCACCCGACTGCACCGTCGCGATCGCGTTGCCCGCGTAGATCGGGCGCTCGAACGTGTCGGCCGAATCGACCGCCGTGATGTCCGAGATCTGCGCGACGTCCAGCTTCGCCGCGATCCGCGGCACGATGTTCTTGCCGTAGGCCGTTGCCGGCGCGAGGATGTGCGAATAGTCCTTCGCGACGTTCAGCGCGGTCGCCTCGACGTTTTCCGCGAGACCGTCCGCGAGCTGCGGCGCGTCGGCCAGCAGCACCTTCGATACGCCCGCGATCTTCGCCGCCGCGGCCGCCGCGCCCTGCGCGTCGTGGCCCGCGACCAGCACGTGAATGTCGCCGCCGATCTTCGTTGCCGCGGCCACCGTGTTCAGCGTGGCTGCCTTGATCGACGCGTTGTCATGTTCCGCAATCACCAGAATCGTCATCTCTTTGCGCTCCCCTTACAGCACCTTGGCTTCGGTCTTCAGCTTCTCGACCAGCGTCTTCACGTCCGCGACCTTCACACCCGCCGCGCGCTTCGGCGGCTCCACCACCTTCAGCGTCTTCAGACGCGGCGCGACATCCACGCCCAGGTCTTCCGGCTTCACCGTCTCCAGCGGCTTCTTCTTCGCCTTCATGATGTTCGGCAGCGTCACGTAGCGCGGCTCGTTCAGGCGCAAGTCCGTCGTCACCACCGCCGGCAGCGTCAGCGACAGCGTTTCCGCGCCGCCGTCCACTTCGCGCGCGACGGTAGCCTTGCCGTCGGCTACCGTCACCTTCGACGCGAACGTCGCCTGCGGCAGGTTCGCGAGCGCGGCGAGCATCTGGCCCGTCTGGTTCGAATCGTCGTCGATCGCCTGCTTGCCGAGGATCACGAGCTGCGGCTGCTCCTTGTCGACCAGCGCCTTCAGGATCTTCGCGACGGAAAGCGGCTGCACCTCGTCGTTCGATTCGACGAGAATCGCGCGGTCCGCGCCGATCGCGAGCGCCGTGCGAAGCGTTTCCTGAGCCTGCGCGACGCCCACCGACACCGCGATCACCTCGGTCGCCACGCCCGCTTCCTTCAGGCGCACCGCTTCTTCAACGGCGATCTCGTCGAACGGGTTCATCGACATCTTCACGTTCGCGATATCGACGCCCGTGCCATCCGACTTCACGCGGACCTTCACGTTATAGTCGACCACTCTTTTTACTGGTGCCAGAATTCTCATATATTCCCAGATACAAAAGACCGGAGAACCCGGTCATATGACCATTTTCGGATGCTCAGCCGCTCTTGCGGAAACCAGTCAAAACTCGCGAGCAGGCAATCTGCCAGCTCGGGAACGAAAGGCTCATGCGCTGGGTAGAACTTTGCCAGGATTAAGAATTCTGTTCGGATCCAACGCTGCCTTGATGGCAATCATGGCAGCTAATTCTTCGGGAGTGCGGGACACACCAAGAAAGTCCCGTTTGAGCAATCCGATACCGTGTTCTGCGGATATCGATCCTCGATACGGCCTCAGCATTTCATAGACGAAGCTGTACACATCGTGATGCGTGACGTCGGGCACAGAATGCCCGTCAACTGTCAGGTGGAGATTCGAATCGCCAATATGACCAAAAAAATATGACGCGTTCTTGGGCCACTTCTCGTTCAGAGCTGCACGACAACGGTCGACGAATTCGCCGATGGCTCCTGTCGGCAGGCTGACATCAAAGTTGATCGGGTCCAGATGGACCGGGAATTCCGCCGTGCATTCCCGTATTGCCCACAGAGCCTGCGCATCGGCAACCGACTGCGCAACCACGGCATCTTTGATCACTTCGTTTTCGAGCAGGCCGAAGAGGAATTCCGAGAACCGTTCCCCATGATCCTCACGGTCGAGACTCGTATGCTCGATTAACGCATAGAGCGGCCACGATTGCGCGAATGGAGAGCGCCCACCGTCCACCAAGGAGGCACCGAAATCAAAAAAATCAGACCACATGAGTTCGAACACGCCGACTTCGTTGCCGAAACGACCGGTCATTTTCCGCAGGAGCGATACCGCTTGATTATAGGAATCGAACGCTACCATCGCGGTGTGCCGGACTACACATTGCGGGCGCAATCTCAGTACCGCGCGCGTGATAACGCCGAGCGTACCTTCCGAGCCGATAAACAGATGCTTGAGGTCATAGCCGGTGTTGTTCTTGATCATCTTGTTCATCGAACTCAGAATCGCGCCGTTGGCAAGTACGACTTCGAGTCCAAGAACCTGATCGCGCGCGTTACCAGACTGGATCACGCGATTACCGCCGGCGTTTGTCGCAATGTTGCCGCCAATCTGACAGGAACCACGCGCCCCAAGGTCAAGTGCAAGTTCGAAACCAGCGCTGGCGGCGGCCTCCTGTGCGGTTTGCAGAGTAGTGCCGGCAAGCACGGTCATTGTCGCGGAGGCGGCATCGATTTCCTCGACACCGGCCATACGTTCGAGTGACATTGCAATGTCCGCGCTGCAAGGAACGGCCCCGCCAGATAGCCCTGTCATGCCGCCCTGCGGGACAACGGATTGCCGCGCGTCATTACAGATGGCCATTGCGCGCGACACTTCATCTGTGGTGCGAGGCAACAGCAATGCGGCGGGACGAGCAGGCTCGTGCCGCGTCCAGTCCGTTGTAAAGCGATCGTTGATTTCGGCGCCAACCCGAACAGCGTCAGCTCCCAAGGCATCGCGCAAGGATGTGATAACGAAATTTCGGACCTCAGTCATGCTTCGATTCTCCGGGTACTGCACGCAGATGGGGATACGCCCGAGCGACGGCCATCAGCTGGGGGCCACGCAAGTGCGGATGGAGTCGGGTAATGCTCGTCTGTAATAGCGACGGGCCGCAGATGTTGCGGACTCGATTGGTTGAGGGCCAACGTTCGAAATGCTCTGCTATTCATGTTTGCACTTCGTTGTCAAGGTTGCAATGGATTGCTGGGTTCTCGCCGACGTTTTTGATTCAACGCGGGCGGGTATTGGCATGTGGACTGGATTGCCACGGAAACTCGCTGTCGCGAAACGCCCTAGCGAGTCACTCCATGCCGCTCTTTCGGGACGGCACGACGAGATCCGCCACTCGGATCAGCGTTGCGCCGACCGGCACGTGATGGCGTGCCGTCATGCTCAGCGTCCGAGCATCGGCAGCTTCAGGCCCGCTTCCTTCGCGGTGCGCTGCGCGAGCTCGTAGCCGGCGTCCGCGTGACGCATCACGCCCGTGGCCGGATCGTTGAACAGCACGCGGCCGAGGCGCTCGTGCGCGGCATCGGTGCCATCGGCGACGATCACGACGCCCGCATGCTGCGAGAAGCCCATGCCGACGCCGCCGCCGTGATGCAGCGACACCCACGACGCACCGCCCGCCGTGTTCAGCAGCGCGTTCAGCAGCGGCCAGTCGCTCACGGCATCCGAGCCGTCCTTCATCGCCTCCGTCTCGCGGTTCGGGCTCGCGACCGAGCCGGTGTCGAGGTGGTCGCGGCCGATCACGACCGGCGCCTTCAGCTCGCCGTTCCTCACCATCTCGTTGAACGCCTGGCCGAGGCGATAGCGATCCTTCACGCCGACCCAGCAGATCCGCGCGGGCAGCCCCTGGAACGCGATCCGCTCGCGCGCCATGTCGAGCCAGTTGTGCAGGTGCGCATCGTCGGGGATCAGTTCCTTGACCTTCGCATCGGTCTTGTAGATGTCCTCCGGATCGCCCGACAGCGCGACCCAGCGGAACGGCCCCTTGCCTTCGCAAAACAGCGGCCGGATGTACGCGGGCACGAAGCCCGGGAAGTCGAACGCGTTCTCGACGCCCATTTCCAGCGCCATCTGGCGGATGTTGTTGCCGTAGTCGAGCGTCGCCGCGCCGCGCGCCTGCAGCGTCAGCATCGCGCGCACCTGCGCCGCCATCGACTGCTTCGCCGCGCGCACGATGCTCTGCGGATCGACCTTCTGCGCCTCGCGCCACTGCTCGACGCTCCAGCCCTGCGGCAGGTAGCCGTTGATCGGATCGTGCGCGCTCGTCTGGTCGGTCACGCAGTCCGGCGTGATGCCGCGCGCGACGATCTCCGCGAACACGTCGGCCGCGTTGCCGAGGAGGCCCACCGACACCGGCTTGCCCGCGCGCTTCGCCTCGTCGATCATCGCGAGCGCTTCATCGAGCGTCTTCGCCTTCCTGTCGACGTAGCGCGTCTTCAGGCGGAAGTCGATCCGCGATTCGTCGCACTCGACCGCGATCATCGAGAAGCCCGCCATCGTCGCCGCGAGCGGCTGCGCGCCGCCCATGCCGCCGAGCCCGCCCGTCAGGATCCAGCGGCCCGCCGGATCGCCGTTGAAGTGCTGGTTCGCGACCGCGAAGAACGTCTCGTAGGTGCCCTGCACGATCCCCTGGCTGCCGATGTAGATCCAGCTACCCGCCGTCATCTGGCCGTACATCATCAGGCCCTTGCGGTCGAGCTCGTTGAAGTGGTCCCACGTCGCCCAGTGCGGCACGAGGTTCGAGTTCGCGATCAGCACGCGCGGCGCGTTCTCGTGCGTGCGGAACACCCCGACCGGCTTGCCCGATTGCACGAGCAGCGTCTCGTCGCCGTTCAGGTCTTTCAGCGACGCGAGGATCTGGTCGAAGCAGTCCCAGTTGCACGCCGCGCGGCCGATGCCGCCGTAGACGACGAGCGCGTGCGGATGCTCGGCGACCTCCGGATCGAGATTGTTCTGGATCATCCGGTACGCGGCCTCGGCGAGCCAGTTCTTGCAGGTCTTCTCGCTGCCGCGCGGCGCGCGGATCGTACGAGTTGGGTCGAAACGCGGGTCAATATGTTTCCGATTGTTCATGTCGACTCTTAATCAAGTTGGTTTCATCGGGCAGACGCATGTTTAGCAATTCGTATCCCTAAATACGCATCGTTGATGTAGCGCAGGATGAGTGATCGTCAAATCAATTGGCTTCTCGTGTCGACTTCTCGACGCAACCGACCGTCAGTTCATCGACGAATGGCTGGGGAGCTTGTTTGCCACTGATTCCGGCGGCTCGATATGCGCTACCCATGACTTCATCGCGGCGATATCGTCTGCGAAATAGCGATCCTTATCGTAGAAGGCTACGTCCTTGCGGATCTCACCGATTACGTGCTCGAGCGCTTCGCTCGAACGAAGTGGCCGATGAAAATCGATACCCTGCGCGGCCGCCATCGCTTCGATGCCGACCACAACGGCCGTGTTTTCTGCCATCTCGCCAAGGCGACGGGCGGCGAACGTCGCCATCGAAACGTGATCTTCCTGGTTGGCCGAAGTCGGCAGGCTATCGACGCTTGCCGGGTGCGCGAGCGACTTGTTTTCGGACGCGAGTGCAGCAGCGGTCACTTGGGCGATCATGAAGCCCGAGTGCAGCCCGCCGTCGCTTACGAGGAAAGGTGGCAAGCCCGATAAATTGGCATCGAGCAACAAAGCAAGGCGCCGCTCGGACAGCGCGCCGATCTCGGAGATTGCAACGGCGATGCTGTCCGCCGCCAATGCGACCGGCTCCGCGTGGAAATTGCCGCCAGACAGGACTTCACCCTGATCGGCGAATACCAGCGGATTGTCCGAGGCCGCGTTGGCCTCGATGCGCAGCACTTCGGCTGCGTGACGCAGGCTGTCGAGGCATGCCCCCATGACCTGCGGTTGGCACCGGATTGAATAAGGGTCCTGCACGCGACCGCAGTCACGATGCGATGCGACGATCGGGCTGGCTTCGAGCAAGCTCCGGTACGCCGCGGCAACGTCGATCTGCCCCCGCTGTCCGCGCGCTGCGTGAATACGCGCATCGAACGGCGCGAGCGACCCCTTGATGGCTTCGAGCGACAGAGAACCCGCGAGCACCGCGGCCGCGAAGATGTCTTCTGCGGCAAACAGGCCGATCAGTGCGAGCGCCGTCGAGACCTGCGTACCGTTCAGGAACGCCAGTCCCTCCTTAGGTCCGAGCTGCAGCGGCTCGACGCCGGCGTGCCGGAGCGCCTCAGCCGCAGTCACGCGTTCGCCGTTGATGCGAGCGTCGCCGACACCGATCAGCGTCGACGTCATATGGGCGAGCGGCGCCAAGTCGCCGGATGCCCCGACCGATCCCTTAGCCGGGATGCACGGGCAAACCCCTGCGTTGATCAGACGCACCAGCGCTTGAATGGCCTCCGGGCGGACGCCAGAATGGCCGCGTGCAAGACTAATTGCCTTTAGCACCATGATCAGGCGTACCGTGTTGTCTTCGAGCAGCGGGCCGGTGCCGACACTGTGCGACAGCACGAGGTTGCGCTGGAGTTCAGCGAGTTTGTCGGACGGGATGACAGTCTGCGCCATCTTTCCGAACCCGGTATTGATGCCATATACCACCGCGCCGCGCGCGATGACGTCGTCGACAACTTCGTGGCTGCGTGCGGCGCTGGCAAGCGCGCGCGAATCGATTTCAATGCGCACGGGCTTACGCGCGATCTTGCGTAACTGGTCAAGTCCTACTTCGCCGGGGATCAGGGTAATCGGATGGTCGATGGAGGTCATAATGGTCAGCTTCAAAAGGCGATGAACGGAGTATGGCTAAGATCAGCCCTGCCGCCGGGTCGCAGCGGGGGTGAAGCGGCAGCCCAGCCGGTACCGGGAACCAGGATGAATGAAGCGCGCGAAGGTGACCGCCTTGCCGTTGGTCCAGGTACGGCGCACGAGCGTCAGACACGGCTCTCCCTCAGCGATTTCGAGCAGAGTGGCCTCGGTCGCCGTTACGAGTCCCGCGTCGACGACGTGCTCGACTTCGCCCAAGGGCACCGTGCTGTACAGGTACTCGGAAGGCCGGATGGTGTTGAAGTCCTGTGCGAGAAAATCCGGTGCGGCGGCTGGATTCACATAGCGGTCTTCGAGTTGCACCGGTAGTCCGTTTTCGCGGTGAACACAGATCACGTGGAACACTGAGGCGCCCGGACCGAGTCCGAGTGCGCTCGACACCTGGACGGAAGCGGTTTCCCGCGTCTGCAGGAGGATCGAAAAAGTGTATTCATGGCCGCGTGAACGGATTTCGTCGCCGATATGGGCGATCGTCAGCAGGGTTGACTGGGGCCTGGCCTCGGCGACGAACGTGCCGACACCCGATAGCCGTGTCAGCACGCCGTCGTCGCTCAACTCGCGCAAGGCTCGATTGATTGTCATCCGCGACACACCGAGCATGTCTACGAGACTCAGCTCCGACGGGATGCGGTCGCCGGCCTGCCACGCACCGGAATCGATACTGTCGAGGACGTACGCCTTGACCTGCTCGTAGCGAGCCAACGACGATGAGTTAGGGGCCGAAACTGACTTTCCATGCTGTCCGGTCGAGATAGGATCGCGTTCAGCGGTTTTCAACGCAGACTCCTCGTGTTGGCATCGTCTCGCACGCGTGCAAGCGCGTCGACAAACATGTCGTTGTCGTTGATGCTGCCTATTGATACACGCAGACAGCGATCGTACGCCGACTCGCGCCACGGCTTGACGATTACGCCTTCCGACAGCAGCCGTTGCGACAGCGCGGCGGCGTCCTCATGGGCATCGAAGAACAGGAAATTTGCATAGGAGCGCGCCGGCGCATAGCCGAGCGCGACCAGTGATGCACGCATCCGCTCTCGCTCCCTGCCAACGTGCTCGACACTCGTCGCGACGTGCCCGACGTCCGACAGCGCCGCTATCGCCGCGCACTGCGCAAGGTGATTGATGTTGAACGGGGTGCGTACCCGGTTCAGCAACTCGGCAAGTCGCGTATCCGACGCGATCCCGTAGCCGATTCGCATCCCCGCGAGTCCGTACGCTTTCGAGAACGTACGCAGCACGAGCCACGGCAGCCCGGATTGGGCAAGCAAAACCAGACAATCTGCGTAATCAGGGGCGACGCGCGCATATTCGTAGTAGGCCTCGTCCCACAGCACGAGGGTGCCAGGTGACACGCAGGACAGCAGTCGCCGAATCTGCCCACCGTTCATTGCGCAGCCGACGGGATTCGACGGATTGCTGACGATTAGCATCCGGATGCGCGGCGTCAGCGCCGCGCAAAGCGCCTCGACGTCGAACTCGAAATCGCGCATCGGAACGGTCTTGACTGTGGCTCCGACGCTTTTCGGGCAGATGACGTGCAGGCCGAACGACGGCGCGACAGTGACGACTTCATCACCAGGCGCGAGAAATGCGTGCGCGGCTACTGACAGCAGGTCTTCCGAGCCGTTGCCGAAGCAGAGCTGTCCTCCGTTGATTGCGAGTTGTGCGGCCAGCGCGGCACGCAATATGTTGCACGCCGGATCGGGATACACGCTGACGCCGTCGGCCAGTGCCTGCGCCAGTGCATCGCCGACACGGGCGCTCGCACCGAACGGATTCTCGTTGCTGGCGAGTTTGGCGACGTGCGTCACGCCGAAGTGCTCGCGGACATAGTCGGCCGACAACCCCGCGTTGTAGACAGGTAGCGCGCGCACTTCGGAGCGGGTGGCGTCGATGAACATTTCGGTCGGTGTCATGCAGAATCCTTGTCGTTGTTTTGTGTCCAGAACGCGTTGCGGTCGAAGTAGTTCTGCAGGAACTGGCGCAGCCGGGGCTGCGTAGTGTCGTGAAAAACATCATCCGGCGAGCCCTGAACGGCGATGCGGCCCTGGTCGATGAACACGACCTTGTTGGCGACCTGCGCGGCGAATCCCATTTCATGCGTAACCACGACCATCGTCATGCCTTCGCGGGCAAGCTGCTTCATGACCTGCAGGACTTCTCCGACGAGTTCAGGATCGAGTGCTGACGTCGGCTCATCGAACAGCATGATGTGCGGCTCCATCGCCAATGCCCGAGCTATCGCGACGCGCTGCTGCTGACCGCCCGAGAGCTTCGACGGATGCGCGTCGGCCTTGTGAGCGAGCCCGACAGTCTCCAGCATCGCCATACCACGCCGGCGCGATTCGTCGCGCGACAGGCCGCGCACGCGCTGCAACGCCTCGGTGACGTTGCCGAGCGCGGTCATGTGCGGCCACAGGTTGAACTGTTGGAACACCATGCCGACGTTGCGCCGTACCCGGTTGATCTCTGCCAGCGACGCGCGCTCGCGTCGACCGTTGCGGATCGAATAGCCGAGCAATTCGCCTTCGATCCGCACCTCCCCGCGGTCGTAGTTTTCGAGCGCGGCAAGGCAGCGCAGTAGCGTGCTCTTGCCGGACCCGGACGGCCCGATAATGCAGGCTACTTCTGATTTCCTGATCTCCAGGTCGACACCGCACAGCACTTCGACCTCGCCGAACCTCTTCCCGAGTTCGCGAACCTCGATAAGCGGTGCAGCGTCTGAGGCAGACAGCGCATGGGCGGAAGATGCGGTGATATCGGTTAGAACGTTCATCTGACTTGAGTCCTCGAATGGGCGCATCAACGGGCGAGACGAGTTTCGACCCAGGCGCCGGCGCGTGACGTGAATTCGACCAGCGCGAGATAGCAGACGCACAGGACGAGCAGTGTTTCCACGAAAGCGAACGTTTCGGAGCCGATGCCGGTCAGCACGAACGTGAGCTCGGGCACGGTGACGATGGACAGGACGGCAGTTTCCTTGCTCAGCACGATCGTCAGGTTGGTGAGTGCGGGCACGATCAGCACGAGCATCTGAGGTAGTTGCACGCGCCACACCGTCTGCCAGCGGGACAGTCCGAGACACTGAGCCGCCTCGAGGTGTCCGGGCGGGATCGAGCGAAATCCGGAGCGGAAAGCTTCGGCAAAGTAGGCCCCTCCATAGAGGCCGAGGCCGAGAACGCCGGCGGTGACAGGGCCGAGTGTGAGTCCCAGTGCGGGGCCCCCGTAGTACAGGATGAAGAGCTGTACAAGGAACGGGGTGCTCCTGAAGCACTCGATATAGGCGCGCAACACGCCGCGGATCCAGCGATTGCTGAAGAGTTGGAGTACGGCAACGACGAAGCCGATCGCGATGCCGATCGCCACGCCGGCGGTCCAGGTGCCGATGGTGACGCCAAAGCCGGAGAGGATGGGATGCAGGTTCTGCGTAATGACGGCAGGGTCGAACTGTTTCATTGCGTGACCTCAGGCGTGCAGTCGATGTTCGGCCAGATGAGCGAAAGCCGCGAGCGTGCCGTTGATCACGAAGTAGATCAGGCCAGCGGCCAGGTAGGCTTCGAGCGGCCGGTAGGTGCTGGCGGCGATGTTCTGCGCAGTGCGGGTGACTTCGGCGACGCCGACAACCGAGATCAACGACGAGGCCTTGATGAGCAGCACCATTTCGTTCGCGAGCGACGGCAGTGTGAGTCGTGTTGCCTGCGGTACTTTAATACGCCAGAGCGTGGCGAACGCGCGCATGCCAAGCATTCGCGCGGCCTCAATGTGCCCGTATGGGACGCTCAGGAATCCGCCCCGCAGAATCTCCGCAACGTACGCAGCGGAGCATAGCGACACGGCGCTGACTGCTGCGACGAGCGGTGGCACATTGATGCCCACGAACGGCAGCAGGTAGTACACGAGCAGAAGTTGTACGAGCAGCGGCACTCCGCGGAACACAAATACGTACGCGGCTCCGATTGCACTTATCGAGCGATTTGGGGATAACCGCGAGGCACAAACGGCAAGGCCGATGAAGAAGCCGAAGACAAGCCCGGCCAGCGAGACGCCCACTGTAGTGAGGGCTGCCTTCCCGAGGAGCGGCATGGATTGCATGAAGGTGGTCAGGTCGAACATGGCAAATGGCGTCTGAAAGATCATGCCGCCGGACGGGTATGCGTGCGGGCAGCCGGGAGCTACCCGCGCACGGACCCCGGTGGTGTCGGGTTCAATAACTTGGGGTCGGCAGCGTGGACGGCATGTCCATCGCGACGCCAAGCCACTTCTTCTGCAACGCAGCGAGACGTCCGTCGGCCTGAATCTTAACGAGGGCGGCGTCGAACGCGTCGAGGAGTGACTTGCTGCTCGCATCCTTGCGCATGCAATACGCGTAGTAGACCTTCGCGCCGAACGACGGCTGCACCACGGAGAACACGCCCGGTCGCTGCTTCGCGACATAGGCGATGTTCGTTACCGAATTCGCGACAGCCACGATGCGGCCAGTGGCCAGATCTGCATATGCCTGGTTATTGTCCACGTACTCGCGGATTTCAGGCGGCTTCGGCAGTGTCGCTGCATAGCTCTTCAGTTGGTCTAACTGTGCTGAACCCTTTTGTGCGCCGACCGTCTTGCCACCAATATCCGATGATTGCCTGATCGACGCGTCGCCGGTGCGTTTGAGCAGAGCATCGGTTGCATCGGCGATCGGCAGCGTATACGCGTAACGATCCATGCGTGCCTTCGTCACAGTCAGGGGGCCGCCGACCATGTCGAACTTGCCCGCTTCGAGGCCGGGCAGCACGCTTGCCCACGGCAGGTCGATGAAGCGTACCTTTACACGCAGTTCGTTGCCGACCTCAGCGAACAGATCCTTGTTGAATCCTGCCTGCTGACCGTTTTCCAGGAAGTCGAACGGGGCGAACTGCATTTCGGTGCCGACAACCAGCTCACCGGCTTTCCTGACCTTTGCCAGTTCGTCTTCGGCGAAGGCGGACACACTTGCCGCACCCAAGGCCAATGCCAACACATATCGTTTCCAACCAGTGACACGCTTCATCGAATTTCTCCAGAGGGAATGAATGGATTGGCGGGATCGTGGCCCTCAGCCCCACCACTGCGTCTCTCGGTCTATACATGTTGGGCGCAGTATATACAGCCAATTTTAGGGAGGTGGTGGCTTTTTTGCATCGTTTACCCGTGGTTGTACGGTAGTTTTTTGGAGTGGTATATACCGCGCCGTTCTGGGGCCTCCAACCTGCGGGATGGGTATGCGGCCTTGTTGTCTTGATATTTCCGGAACTGTCCTGCGTTCGCGGGATGGTGAATGAGGGTCGGCCGGTAATGGTGGTTATGCTCTGCAGAGCAGTGCGACACGTGTCGCCGTCAGCCGCGCGTCAAGCGGCATGTAGTTGTCGGTAAAGCTCGCTTGTGCCTTGTCACGCACAGCTTGACGTGCCGTGACCTGCTGTACGACCAGCAGTTGCCTACTTGGACAGGCGCGGTGGGTAACTACCGGGTCTGAAGCTCCAAGGACAATGTACTCGTCCAAAGACGCCACGACTCGGTGACGATGTGTGGTGACGCTGCGAGCCGCAATGCGGCGTGGAGGCTAGGCAAGTTCCGCATGCGCAACGGATGTGAGGCGAATCAACAATGTGATGCTTGCGAAGGGCTCGCGCAGTTGGCGAGACCGGCGTCAGTGCGACGCTTAATGCTGTGCTCGAGCGCAGTGCGATGAAAGTCACATGCTGCGTTCTTCGGGATCCTTATAGATGGGGTGTTGAATCCAAACCAGTAGTTCGAAGTTCATCCTGCGCTCGCGAACGCTGTTTGTTAGACGATAACTGTAGCTCACCCGTGCAACAACCGCGACGACTGGCAGCATTCTCCTGCCAGCCGGCGGTCGGACCTACATATGCCAACGGCAGACAGCGATCAATGCCGCTAATGGGAGTTAGCGGCATTGCGTTTAATGCGTGAAAACCCCATAGGGCCGGAATCTACCTTGCTTTCGGCCTTTCCGAATACGTATAATACATATTCAGTGTATCAGGAGGCCATCATGCCCACCATCACCGCCACCGATCTGGCGCGCCACACCCGCCAGATCCTCGACCAGGTCGCCCGGCACGGTGAGACCATCGTGGTCGAACGCAACCAGACCGTGATCGCGCGCCTGGTGCCCGCCGAACCCGCCATGAACGCCGCGCAGGCGCTCGCCGGTCTGCCGATGATCGGCGCCGAGGACGCGGCTCGCTGGCTGCATGACAGCCGCACCGGTTTCGAAGACGGAGTGCGAGACCCGTGGGCGTGATCATCGACAGCTGCGTATGGGTGGGGCTCGCTGGAGGGATGGTGGCGCCGCGTGCTGTGATCGACGCAGCCGGCGACGCACCGGTGTTCATCTCGACGATCTCGCTCGGCGAACTGGCGTTCGGTGTGCAGTCCTGCGCGGATGCGGCCGAGCGCGCGCGACGCGCCGCGCACCTGCGCCAGCTCGAGCGGCGGCCCGTGCTCGACGTCACGCGTCACACCGCGGCCGCGTTCGGCGTGCTGGCAGCCGCCGTCAAGCAGACGGGCCGCTCGCCGCGCCCGCGCTACAACGATCTGTGGATCGCCGCGCAGGCGATCGAGCACGGTTACGTGCTGATGACGCTGAATGTGGCGGATTTCGCGGACCTGCCGGGACTGAGCGTGGTCGTCCCGACGAGCGCCGGCGTCAGTTAGCTGAACGAAACGCCTTTGCCAGGAGCGACGATGAAAACGGTCGACGAACTGCTGATGGATGCGCCTGACGATCAGGTCACGCGCTGCCAGCTCGCCTGGAAAGCGGTGGCCGCCGACGTGCGCGCCCTGGCCGATGCGTGCGCCGCCAGGATCGGCACCGCCTAACCGCCTCGATACCGGAGATCACGATGAACACCCAAACCGAAGCGATCGCCCAGGTGGACGCCCAGCTGAGCACCGCCGGCCTCGATACGTACACTGGCGTGCTCGACGCGTTGCCGTCAGCCGCGCGACCGTCGGTTACACACCACTGTGAACCTGTTGCTCTTGCTGCACTTCAAGCGCCCTGATCTGCTTGAGAACGAGTGCCAGTCGTTCAAGATCGCGTTCTATCTCGCCGCGCATCCCCGGCTCCTTTACACCGCCCCGCGACACCTTCCAGTATCTAAGAGACGGTTTCATAAAGACTGCTGGGCTCGCCGCAGGGTATTCCAGCAGATCAGGCAGCAGCCGAGTTTGAGGAACGCTTCGTGAATGTCGGCGCGACGTTCAAAGCGAATACGTAGACGGCGGAAATGATGCAGCCAAGCATGAGTACGTTCGACGACCCAACGGACTTTTCCAAGGCCACTACCGTGCGGCTGACCGCGCCGCGCGATGCTGGTGGGGATGTTGCGCTCGTGAAGGATGCGTCGGTATTTGTCGTGGTCGTAACCACGGTCGGCGTAGACGCGGGCAGGACGGCTCAGAGGCCGTCCACGCACGCCGCCGATCGGCACAATGGCCTCGATCAGCGGAACCAGTTGGGTGACGTCGTTACGATTGGCGCCGGTCAGGATTGCCGCGATCGGCGTTCCGTTGGCGTCGGTGGCGATGTGGTGCTTCGACCCGGGTCGAGCTCGATCGGTGGGGTTCGGGCCAGTTTTTCGCCCGCCCCAACCGCACGAATCGACGATGAGTCGACGACCACACGGGAGAAGTCGATCTTCTCGGCTGCTCGCAGTTTCGCCAGCAGCACCGCGTGCAGTCGATCCCACACACCGGCTTGCTGCCAATCGCGCAGCCTGCGCCAACAACTTACGCCTGAGCCGCATCCCATTTCGGACGGTAAGTCGCGCCAACGAATGCCCGTCTTCAGCACAAAAAGGATGCCCGTCAAAGCCGCACGGTCCGCTACCGGCTTGCGACCGGGGTACTTGAAGCGGCGCGGCTTTGGCGGAGGTAGCAGTGGTTCGACCAGTGCCCACAGTTCGTCATCAATGATTGGCTTACCCATCTCCTTGGCCCGTCTGTCACGACGGCCAAGGTTAACAGGATGCTGAAAAAGTTAACAGTTGTTCATCGGGCTTGGCCCGACCCCGAAGGATGAAGCGCACGATTCACGATTGCTACCCACGCCGGGGTAACATGGGCACGCGGCGGCAAACGAGGTCGGCCTGGGGAATGGTGCCCCGAGCCCGCTTAACAGTTGGACCCGCAGTCCTGCGCGCACCCCGGATTGTGACGACGGGCGGTCATGCCCGCGAGCACGCTTACCAGAATTCGATTACGAGGGCTGCTGTGCCGCTGCCATTGATCTGGCAGGAGGTCACTATGCAGGTTCTCTATCCTCGCTGCGCTGGACTCGACGTGCACAAGGACACCATCGTGGCCTGCGTGCGCTGCGTGTCCGCGCCGCAGTGTCACGAGGTGCGCAGCTTCGCTGCCACCACGAGCGGACTGCTAGCGCTGGCCGACTGGCTTGGCCTGCACGGCTGCACGCACGTCGCCATGGAAGCGACTGGCATTTATTGGAAACCGGTCTGGCACATCCTCGAAGGCCGGTTCGAGCTGGTCCTGGCCAATGCCAGGCACATCCGCAACGTCCCCGGACGCAAGACGGACGTGAATGACGCGACGTGGATCGCCGACCTGCTCGCACACGGCCTGATCCGCTCCAGCTTCGTGCCGCCTGCTGCGACACAGGAGTTACGCGACCTCACCCGCACGCGCAAACAGCTCGTGCGCGAGATCGCCCAGCACAGCCTGCGCATCCAGAAGGTGCTTGAGGATGCGAACCTGAAACTGGGCAGCGTGCTATCAAACGTGCTCGGTTGCAGTGGCCGCGCCATGCTCGACGCCATCGTCGCTGGCGAGGACGATCCTGAACGACTCGCTGCGCTCGCCCAGGGCAACGCACGCAAGAAAATGCCCGAACTGCGTGAGGCACTGCGTGGGCGCATTACCGCTCATCACCGGACGCTACTCAAGCTTCACCTGGGCGTCATCGAGGCCCTGCAACACACCCTCGCCGAACTGGACGTCACCCTGGGAAAAGCGCTGGCACCGATCCGGCAATGCGTCCGCCTGCTGAGCACTATCCCCGGCGTGAGTGACGTGACCGCCCAGGTCATCCTGGCCGAGGTCGGCGCCGACATGACCCGCTTCCCCGATGCCGCCCACCTGATCTCCTGGGCAGGCCTCTGTCCGCGGAACGATGAGAGCGCCGGCAAACGCCGAAGCACCCGCGTGCGCAAAAGCGCCACGTGGCTGAAAACCGCGCTCGTCACCGCCGCCTGGGCCGCCGTACGGGTGAAAAGCACCTACCTGCACGCCCAGTTCCTGCGTATCAAGGCAAGACGCGGTCCCAAGAAAGCCATCCTCGCCGTCGCCGCGTCCATCCTCACAGCGGTCTGGCACATGCTGTCCAACGGAGTCATCTATGCAGACCTCGGTGCAGACTACTTCTGTCGGCTTGACGCCGGAAAAACCATCCAGCGCCTGCTCAAGCGGCTTGCCGATCTGGGCTATCAGCCCCAGCCGACGCCTGACTCATGAACGCTTCTTACCAGCCCCTTGGACTCTTTTTGAAACCGTCTCTAAGAAGCTGTTGCGAAATTACGAATTAGGTCTGTTAACTTTTTCGAGAGGGTGTTAACTTCCTGTCTTGTTTTGCCTGCCAGGAAGCGATGCGCAAAGAACTGATAGACGACGAGCTGTGGTCACTCATCGAACCTTTGCTGCCGAAGCGAGCGCCGCGGAACCGCCGATATGCGGGACGCAAACCGACACCGGACCGGGCGGTGCTGACCGGCATCGTATTCGTGCTGCGCTCGGGCATCGCCTGGAATCTGCTGCCGCAGGAAATGGGCTGCGGCTCAGGCACGGCGTGCTGGCGACGGCTGGTTGCATGGCAAGAGGCCGGCGTCTGGCAACGCATCCACGAGACGCTGCTGGCCGAGTTGCGTCGCCGTGGCGAAATCGACCTCTCGCGTGCGCTCGTCGACAGTTCGTCGGTTCGCGCGATGCTGGCGGGAAAAAACCGGACCGAACCCAACGGACCGGCGCAAGCTTGGCAGCAAGCACCACCTCATCGTCGACGCGCAAGGCATCCCGCTCGCGGTCATCCTGACCGCCGCGAATTGCAACGACATCACGCAACTCGATGCGTTGGTCGAGGCGATTCCTCCCATTCGAGGAAAACGCGGACGTCCTCTGCGTAAACCGAAAATTGTTCAGGGTGACCGAGGCTACAGTTCCGAGCCGCACCGGCAACGTCTGCGCGAACGAGGCATCACGCCCTTGCTTGCCAAAATCGGTTCGCCTCATGGCAGTGGCCTCGGTAAAACACGCTGGTTCATTGAACGTTCCTTTGCCTGGCTTCATGCATTCAGACGGCTCAAGATTCGCTACGAACGGTACGCACACGTGCATGAGGCATTCCTCTCGCTCGCCTGCTGCTTGATTTGCTGGAACAAACTCAAGACAGCGTCCAATTAATTTCGCAACAGCTTCTAACAGGCTGTTGAAATTGGATACGGTGTAAACGGGCGCTGCGGGCGGTGCGTTAGAGATATCGTGTTCATGATCTTGGGCAGACGAGAGCGATGCGCGGAATGGACGAGATGCAAGAACCGCTGTTCACGACGGTGAAGCTGGAAGACTTCGTGCCGGCCGATCACCCGCTGCGGCCGCTTCGGCTGCTGGTCAATCAGGCGTTGAAGCGGCTCAACGGGCTGTTCAGCACGATCTATGCAGACAGCGGTCGAGCCTCGATTGCGCCTGAGAAGCTGCTGCGTGCGTTGCTGCTGCAAGTGTTTTATTCGGTGCGCAGCGAGCGCATGCTGATGGAGCAGATGCGCTACAACTTGCTGTTTCGTTGGTTCGTCGGGTTGGCGATCGAAGACGCCGTCTGGGACCACTCGGTGTTCTCGAAGAACCGCGATCGTCTGCTCGAGCACGAAGTGGTCGAAGCGTTCTTTACCGAAGTCATGAGCTTGGCCGACAAGCAAGGGCTGCTGTCCAGAGAACACTTCTCGGTCGATGGCACGCTGATCCAGGCGTGGGCCAGCCACAAGAGCTTCCGGCCCAAGGACGGTTCGGACGATCCGCCGGCCGGTGGCGGCCGCAATGTCGACACCGACTGGAAGGGCAAGCGGCGCAGCAACGAGACTCACGAGTCGAGCACCGATCCGGATGCGCGGCTGTTCAGGAAGAGCAAAGGCACGCCGTCCATCCTGTGTTACCAGGGGCACATCCTGATGGAGAACCGTTCGGGTTTGGTGGTTGGCGCGGTGGTCAGCCATGCCGATGGCTTTGGCGAACGCGCGAGCGCATTGCGCCTGCTCGATTGCGTGCCAGGCCGTCATGCCAAGACGCTTGGGGCCGACAAGGGTTATGACATGCGCGACTTTGTGCGGGATTGTCGTGCGCGCAAGGTGACGCCGCATGTCGCACGCAACGACGCGCATCAGGGCGGTAGCGCGATCGACGGGCGCACGTCGCGGCACGTCGGCTACGGCATCAGCCAGGTGATTCGCAAACGCATCGAGGAGCACTTCGGCTGGGGCAAGACCGTCGGCAGGATTCGACAGACCGTGTATCGCGGCATCAAGCGAGTCGACCAGCACTTCAAGTTGACGATGCTGGCGAGCAACCTGACTCGAATGGCCCGAATACTGGCGGCGGTGCCGCAGGGAGCAGTGAAATGAGCCGCCCAAACGCGACCGTCGCGCGGCAACGCGCCTGCTGGCCCGCTCGCCAGCAGGGCAGCCGCGACGATTTATCCGCAACTCAGCAGCCAATCGCATACGAAACCCTTTTAAACAGTGCCCCAGCCATCAAAACGAGGCGCTTTTCAACAGCCTGCTAAGGGTGCGATTCCCTTGGGCTACTCGACCAAGTATGAGTCGCGCAGCACGAGCGACTGCGACGCGAGACAACATCGTTGTCAGCCAAATTGTGACGACTGTATTTCGATCTACGTACTTTGCGCGACTTCGTCAACGGACATCAGATAGCAGCGCGGAGATTGCCCGGTGACCCGGCGGAACGAGCGCGACAGCTGAGTGTTGCTTTGGAAGCCGACTTCGATCGCGATGTCCAGCAGCCGCATATTTCCCCGACGCATCAGCCGTTTAGCTTTCTCGATTCTTCTTTCCGTGATGTATTTGCACGGCGACACGCCGAAATGATGCTTGAACGTACGGGAAAAATGGTACACGCTTAGCCCGACCACGCCAGCCAGGTCCCTCAAAGTGATCGACGAATTCAGATTTTCGTCGATGTGATGGGTCAGTCTTTGGTGCTGCGCGCTGGAGAATCTCTTGCCGCTCGCGTTGTCTTCGGTCGATTGAAGCCGGAGCATCTCGGACAGCAGCGCGACTGCCATGTGATCGTGAAAGTACGGCCATTTGTGGCGATTGGTCGCTGTGTCCACGATGTGCCGCATGAGCTTGAGCAGCACGTCGCCGGTGACGTTCATCGCCGGCTTGAGCATTGAGGACGCGCTGTCCACGAAGCCCATTTCGCGAGCATTCACGGCAAATATGAAATAGCTGACCTTGCCGCCCGAGCCGCCCTTGCAACGGAGCGCATGCAGCGGCGGCAAGTAGTCGAGCCCGACGTCGAGCCGGCGCGGCCCTGCGACGCGCCGCCCGTCGATCCACGTGCTGCCCGTGGACACGGCGCGCCGGTCGTATAGGAAAAACAGGTGGCGATTGCTTTCGATCTCGACCTGGTATGTCTCGGACAACACTTCGCACCGGTACATGCCGCATATGTCGGTCTGCATGAGCGGGATCACTCTCGCATGATCGCGGTCTTGATAGTGAAGCCATGTGGGCGCATCGGCTGAGACGGGGATGTTGTCGCGGGTAGTGACGGAATGCATGGGTGGCCTCAATTTTCTTATGCTTGCAACAAACGGAGTCACGGGTGAAAGCTCGGGCGAAAAGGGGCGCTTTGCGTAATGCTCGACGTGTTCCGCGGGGAAGCGCTCGAACAGAGCCGGGAGGCACAGGATGGAGTGAGGCGGAATGTGTGATGTCGTAGCGCATGATCCAATGCTATGCGGCCTGATTCGAAGGCGGTGAGCGAGCGTAGGCGCTTCCTGCGGACTCGCGCGAACTCGCTTTGACGTGGGCGAAGCGGGTGTTTGATTTAAGAAGTCGCTGTGCGCATCTTTCGGGCTCCTTGTTTGGGATGACGAAGAATCACTTTTCATTCGCTGACAGACGGGAATCAATGGCGAATATCGGTGAGCGGCTTCCGATAGCCGTTTTGTATTTTCCTGTTGGCTTGTGACCATCAGCACCATATGACTTATATAAACAAAAAACGTTCAAATCGAAATCAGCGCTTCATAAATTAGATGGCCGTCTCACGAGATAAAAATGACTTTTTCGGATTGCATTCTATTATTCGGAATGCAGCGTGGATGTAATGAAGCAATGCGCGTGCACTGATGCGGCGCGCCCCAATTGCGAGGGACTTTCCGCCATATTGGCATGTGCCCTCGTGCAATCGCGCCAAGGGCAGACAATGTTGCTTTCTTGCCGATTTCCCGGCTCGTCCCTCGATCAGCCCGGGCGTGCGTTGCGTCTGCCTTGCCGCGCATGGGTCTCGTGCGCCGGCAGCGCAGGGAGGGCGAGGCAGATGCGGGAGCTCGATACGTTGGACGATGCCGCGTCGCTGAATCGTGGGCGTCACGAGCGGCCGGGAATGCATCGCTAAACGAATGGCGGAATGTACCAAATGTGAGGCAATCAACCTTAACATGGAAAATAATTTGCGACTGGTTGTCAATCGTTGTCAATTGACGATCAATTAGATGTTGGCTATGTGCATGTTTCCAATGAATCGAGATGGATCGAGAGCAATTTTCAGCAAATTTCCGCAATGGAGATGGGGACGAGGAAACGCGGTTATAGACAATGTAAGCGCATATTCGATAAAGAGTTGCTCGAGTGGTCAAGATCCGAAGCGCTGCTCATCTGAACAGCGAGGTTAAGTCGGAGCCGCTCGCATTTTGTTCGTACGCGCGCAGTCGCATGTCTTTTCATGCGGCGCGCGCGTCGAGGCGCGCGTACCGCAGCCATTCATGGCAAGAAACCTTCACCGACGGCCCTGTCATTCACGAGGCGGCGCCCGGCAAGCCGTCGATGCTCGGCTCGTGACATGTCCGATTTCGAGCGGCAGCGGCTCGCAGTCGACGTGATCGCGAATGTTGTTGCGCAGCCGGATATTGATGTAGGTGTGACAAGGAGATACTCGATGATTTCCGATGTGAGCTGGCAAGTTTTCAGTGTCAGTCGAGAACTACCCACGGACGGATGCGTGACAGTGCGCCGGCGCATGAAGCCCGATGACTCCCACGTGCGACGCGCCGAGCGAAAAGGATGGCGCGCACTTCGTTCTCCGCGCGCGGCGGCATGCGGTCTCCTTCGGCGCGTCTGCACCGCCAGCCGGAACGAAAGCCAAAATAGGAAAGCGACATCATGAGCACCTCTCGTATCGGCGCATCGCCCCCGCCTCCCGTCGACGACAAGGCTCGGAACGGTCGCTCTTCCACGTATTCCGACGCCGAGTCGATCGCCGGGCAATTGATGTCACGTGCCGAAGCGGCCCCCGATTTTCCTGCGTTCGCTTCCGTCGGCTCATCGGAAGATGTTTGTTTGACCAATGCGGGTCTATGCGAACGCGCATCCGCAATTGCGTTTCGCCTGGCGCGTGTCGCGTCGGTCAGCGATCGCGTGATGCTGGCTTTTCGGAATCCTCTTGATTTCATTCCCGCCTTCTTCGGCTGTTGCCTGGCCGGCACGATTCCTGTTCCCGTGGCGCCTCGGCATGGCCGCGACACGATGCTCGCGATCGCGCAGGATTGCGGCGCGGCAATTGCGTTGACCGCCGAGGAGCGTGAGGCGCTGCCGGGTATTCAGTGGATGCGCACGGACGACGGCGAACGTCGCGCGCCGTTCCTGAGCGTGGTCACCGACGACCATCCCGCCCTGTTGCAATACACGTCCGGCTCGACGCGAACGCCGCAAGGCGTCGCGGTGACGCACTCGGGGTTGCGCGCGACGATCAGGGACCTCGACAGCGCCGCGCTGCATGACGCCGACAGCATCATGGTGAGCTGGTTGCCGTATTTCCACGACATGGGGCTCGTCTACGGCATTCTCACGCCGTTGTACTGCGGCTTCACCGCGTATCTGATGCCGCCGGAAAAATTCATCGCACAGCCGATGTCATGGCTGCGGGCGATCGCGACCGTGCACGGCACGCACACGGCGGCGCCCAATTTCGCGTACGCGTTATGCGCGGATCGCGCCGCCGATCTCGCGCCCGAAACTGATCTTTCCTCGTTGCGCTTCGCGCTCAATGGAGCCGAACCGATTCGGTGCGAGACGGTACGCCGCTTCGAGGCGGCGTTCGCGCCGTTCGGCTTGCGGCCATCCGCGGTGATCCCCGGTTACGGGCTGGCCGAAGCGACCCTGAAGGTGGCGTCGGGACGCAGTGGCGAGGGGACGCGCAGCGCGCGTTTCGAGCGTGATGCGCTGGCGCTCGGCCGCGTCGTCCCGCATCGGGACGGTGTCGAACTCGCATCGTGCGGCACCAGCCTGATCGACACGCGCGTGAAGATCGTCGATCCGCAAACGTGCCGGCCGTGCGCGCCGGATGTCATCGGAGAAATCTGGG
The DNA here is from genome assembly GCF_001513745.1 of Burkholderia humptydooensis. Taxonomy (NCBI): domain Bacteria; kingdom Pseudomonadati; phylum Pseudomonadota; class Betaproteobacteria; order Burkholderiales; family Burkholderiaceae; genus Burkholderia; species Burkholderia humptydooensis. The sequence continues at coordinate 223,146 of NZ_CP013381.1, forward strand.
TGACCGGGCGAACCGTCGCCCGGAGCTACTGGTGTCGTCCTCAAGAAACGCAGCGGGTCTTTCGCGCGCGACTCGACGATGGCGAAGGTCCGTGGCTGCGGACCGGCGATCTCGGCTTCGTGCACGACGGCTCGCTGTTCGTCGCAGGCAGGCTGAAGGATCTGATCATCGTCGGCGGCCGGAATTTTTATTGCCATGATATTGAGGACTCCATATCTGGATGCCACCCCGCCATCCGGATGGGGCGGGTATTCGCCGCGGCGATCGAAAGCGCGGACGGCGAAGGGATACTGGTCGGCGCCGAGGTGCGCAGCGGCTGCGACGAGACGGCGGCCCGCGCGATCATTCCGGTGATTCGCTCGGTGTTGATGAACGAACACGGCGTCGCGCCGGCGCGCATCGTGTTGCTGCGGCGGGGGAACATCCTTCGTACGTCGAGCGGGAAGACCCGCCGGGCGGCGACGCGCGACGCGCTTCTGCGCGGTGACTTGCAGATCGTTGCCGATGACGGCGGCGGCATGACCGGCGACGCTATCCTGGCCGAGATCGCGCGATTTGTGCCGGGGGCTGCGGCGCAGCCGGCCAGCCGGCTTATCGACCTCGGACTCGATTCGCTGTCGGCCGCTCGGCTGGCCGCGTCGGTGCGCGCGCGCCATGGCGTGGACTTGACGTTCGCGACGCTGTTCGCCGCGTCGGCCGATAGTTTGAAGCGCGAGATCATCGACAGGCGCAGCGCGCCGACGGCGGCCCCCGCGGCGCCGAGGCACTATGAGGCTGACCAGCCGTTCGAGTTGTCCGAGATGCAGCAGGCGTATTGGATCGGCCAGCAAAGCGGCGTGCCGCTCGGTAGTGTCCAACCGCATATTCGAGTCGATTTCGAAGTCGACCATGCCCGCGTGCCCGATCTGGGCCGGCGGCTGGCGCAGCTTGTCGAACGCCACCCCGCGCTGCGGATGGCGGTGCGCGGCGATGGGCGTGCGATCTTCGAGGCACACGCCTACGATCCGGTCCTGCCTCAGCAGGACTTGCGCGATCTGGACGAGTCGACATTGGCCGAGCGCTTGTGCGCCGTGCGCGCGGAGCTGGCCGACGGCAACGGACGCCCCGTCGCCGCATGCTTCAGCCGCATCACGGATACGATGGCCATCCTGCATGTGCGCCTGGGGCTGCTCGCCGGCGACCTGCGCAGCTTTTTGCTGCTGGTGCGCGAACTGGTCCACGGCGCGTCTCGCGAGCCGTCTCCCGGCATCGTGCCGCTCGCGCCGCCGCCGTTGCCCGATGAACGCCGCGAAGCATGGCTGCGCCGCGTCGACTCGATTGCGCCCGCGCCGGAGTTGCCGGCGGCGATGGCGCTCGCCGACGTCGTCGACCCACGTTTCGTCAATCTTCGCCGGGAATTGCCGGAGCCGCTGTCCGCGGCGCTGACGGCGCGCGCGCAGGCGCTGGGCGTCACGCTCGCTTCGTTGTGCACCGCCGCGTTCGCCGACGTCGTGCGATTGTGGTCGGCGGCGCCCGAGTTCACGCTCAACGTGACCTGCAATACGCGTGCGGCGCAAGCCGGGGAAGCGATCGGCGACTACACCAGCAATACCTTGCTTTCCCTGCGCGAGCGTCACGCTTCGTTCGCCGAGTTTGCCCGGGCGGTGCAGCGGCAAGTCTGGGCCGACCTGGACGAGCCATGGTGCTCCGGCGTGTCGATCCTGCGCGAGCTCGGTCGCCGCAACGGCGCGCCGGTGCTGATGCCGGTAGTCCTGACGAGCCTGCTGTCGGGCGACCCGGCGGACGACCTGGCGATCCTCGACGGCGTCGGCCGCGTGGTCGACATGGCCAATCCGACGCCGCAGGTGTCGCTACACGCGATTCTCGGCCGGCGCGGCGAGCAGGTGGCCGTGATGTGGGAGTTCGTCGCGCAGCTGTTCCCGGACGGCATGGTCGATGCGATGTTCGCCGCCTTCCTTGGCGCGCTGGAAACGCTCGCGACGGAGCCGGCGGCCGCCGGGCGGCCCACGATCGCGCGACTCGCGCCGGAGCAGGCGGCGCGGCGCGCGGCCGCCAATGCCACCGCGGTCGAGCGCGCGCCGCGTCGGCTGGAGACGCCGATCGTGCGACACGCGCGCGTCGCGCCGGACGCGGTCGCGGTGAGGCAGGGCGAGACGGCGCTGACTTATGGCGCGCTGCTGCATGACGCGGAAGATATCGCCAGCGCGTTGCGGCAACGCGGCGTCGCGCGCGGCGACGTGGTGGCGGCGCTCGTCGCGCCGGGCCCGCGCGCGGTCGCGGCGCTGCTCGGCATCGTGATGGCGGGCGCGGTGTACCTGCCGATCGAGCCGTCCTGGCCGAGCGCGCGCATCGACGAACTGCTCGGCGAGGCCGGCGCCCGTCACGCGGTCGTGACGGCGGGCGGCCTGGAGCTGCCGGTGCCGACGCTGCGCCTCGACTTGCCGCTGCCGCGCGGCGTGCCCGCGCTGCTGGCGGACACCGAGGCCGGCGATGCGGCCTACGTGATTTTCACATCCGGCTCGACGGGGCGGCCCAAGGGCGTGCTGATCGCGCACGACGCCGCCGCGAACACGATCGACGACATCAACGCGCGTTTTGCGGTCGGCCCGGCCGATCGCACGCTGTGCGTGTCGTCGCTGGCCTTCGACCTGTCGGTCTACGACATCTTCGGCGCGCTGGCCGCCGGCGGCACGGTGGTGTTCCCTGAGCGTGCGCGCGACCCCGATGCGATCGCTCACGCGCTGCGTGACGCGCAGGTCACGATCTGGAACTCCGTGCCGGCTGTGCTCGAACTGCTGCTCGACGTGGCCGCGCCGCGCTCGCCGGATCTGCGCGTCGCGCTCTTGAGCGGCGACTGGATCCCGCCGGGGCTGGCCGCGCGGCTGCGCGACGCGTTTCCGGCGCTTCAGCCGATCAGCCTGGGCGGGGCGACGGAGGTGTCGATCTGGTCGGTCGTACACCCGATCGCGCCCGCCGACGCGGTGCTTGCGTCGATTCCGTACGGCCGGCCGCTGTCGAACCAGCAGTGCTTCGTGCGCACGCCGGACGGCCGCGAACGTCCGGACGGCGTGGTGGGCGAACTGCTGCTCGGCGGGCGCGGGCTCGCGCTCGCCTATCTCGGCAACTACGCGGAAACCGCGCGCCGCTTCTTCGTCGACGCAGACGGGCAGCGGCTCTACCGCACCGGCGACCTCGCGCGCTGGCTGCCCGACGGCGAACTCGAACTGCTCGGACGCATGGACGGGCAGGTCAAGGTACAGGGCTATCGGATCGAGCTGGGCGAGATCGAAGCGGCCGCGATGCGCGCGGGCTGCCTCGCGCGCGCGGTGGCGTCGGTGGCGCGCCGTAACGGCGCAACGGTGATCCAGTTGCACGTGGTCGCGCGTCCCGGACAGGACGGCGACCTCGTCGCGGCCGTGCGCACCGAGCTGGTGCTGCGCCTGCCTGCCTACATGCAGCCGCATCACGTGATGGTGCTCGATGCACTGCCGCTGACGGCGAACGGCAAGGTCGACCGCGCGCGCCTCGCCGCGCTCGCGGCGCCGGTTCCGGTGACGTCGGCCGCCCCGGTCGCGGCGCGGCGCGACGCGTCGCTCGAGGCGAAGATGCGCGCCGCATTCGCCGAGGTGGTCGGCGTCGACATCGACCCGCAGCAGGGCTTCTTCGATGCGGGCGCCACCTCGATGCACATCGTGCGGCTGCGCGCGCTGCTCGCGTCGCGCGGCGTCGCGGTGCCGCCGCTCGTCGATTTCTTTTCGCTGGCCACTGTCCGGGCACTCGCTGCGCGCGCCGGGTCGGGCGACGCGGACCTTTCCCCCATGACCGACGTTAATGGCGTGCGGGCCTATCGACAGCGCGTGCGCGCACGCAAGGAGGCTTTGTGATGACTTACGACATACCCGTCGACGCCGTGGCGATCATCGGTGCAAGCTGCCGCCTGCCCGGCGCGGCCACCCTCGAACAGTTCTGGTCGATGATCGCCGAGGGCCGAGTCGCGATCGAGCGCTTCGGCGCCGACGCGGCGCGCCGCGAAGGCGTGCCGGAGACGGTGCTGGCGCAGCCCGGCTTCGTCGGCGCGGGCGGCCCGCTCGACGGCGTCGACCAGTTCGACGCCGCGTACTTCGGCATCCAGCCCGCGCAGGCGGCGGCCATGGATCCGCAGCAGCGGATCTTCCTCGAATGCGTGCACGAGGCGCTCGAACGGGCCGGGCACGGCGCGGTGTGCGACGCGCGGGTCGGCATCTGGGCCGGCTCGGCCACCGTCGACTATCTCGTCGATCACGTGCACGACCGGCTCGACCGCGCGTCGCCGAACCGCTATCTGCAGCAATGGGTCGGCGTCGACAAGGACTATCTCGCGACCCAGGTCGCGTATCGGCTCGATTTCGGCGGCCCGGCCATCACGCTGCAGACGGCCTGCTCGACCTCGCTCGTCGCGGTGGTCCAGGCGCTGCAGGGGCTGCTGAGCTTCCAGTGCGACTTCGCGGTCGCGGGCGGCGTGAGCGTCGCGCTGCCGCAGCGGCAGGGGCATGTGTACGAGGAGGGCAGCATCCTGTCCGCGGACGGCGCGTGCCGACCGTTTACGACTGACAGCAGCGGCACCGTGTTCGGCAACGGCGCGGGCGTGGTGGTGCTGCGCCGCCTGGAGGATGCGCTCGCCGACGGCGATCCGATCATGGCGGTGATCCGTGGCGGCGCAATCAACAACGACGGCGCGGCGAAGGTCGGCTTCACCGCGCCCGGCGGGCGCGGGCAGAACGACGTGATCCGTCAGGCGCTGGCTCTCAGCGAGGTCGACGGGACGTCGATCGGCTATGTCGAGACGCACGGCACGGGCACGGCGATCGGCGACGAGGTCGAGCTGGCGGCGCTGCGCGCGGCGCTGGGCGAGCGCGCCGAGGCCGACGCGCGCTGCGCGCTCGGCACGCTGAAGGCGAACGTCGGGCACCTGAACGCGGCGGCGGGCGCGTGCGGGCTGATCAAGGCCGCGCTCGCGGTGGAGCATGGGCAGATTCCGGCCGCGGTCGGCGCGGCGCACGCGATCGACGCGCTGCGCGGCGACTCGGTGTTCTACCTGCCGGCGGCGACGTCGTCGTGGGACGCGCCGGTGCGGCGCGCGGGCGTGAGTTCGTTCGGCATCGGCGGCACCAATGCGCACGTGATCGTCGAGGCCGCACCACCGCGCGCGCCCCGCGCGTCGCATACCGCGCCGCTCCTGCTGCTGTCGGCGCGCGGCGCGGCGTTGCCCGCGCTGTGCGCGGACTATGCGGCGTTTCTCGACAGCCATCCCGAGCTGCGAATCGAGGACGTATGCCTGACGGCGGCGCTCGGGCGTCGCCATTGGGAACAGCGCGCAGCGTTTCGCGCCGCGTCCCGCGCGGAACTGATCGACGCGCTGCGCGCGTTCGCCGCCGGCGAACCCGCTGCGGGCGTGATCGCGGCAGAGGTGCCGGCGCGCGTGCCGGAAGTGAGCTTCGCGTTCGGCGGCGCGCATGACCTCGATGGGGTGCTTGCGCGCGTGCAGGTCTGGCAAGCGAGCGGCGTGAGCCCGGCCAGCGTGTGCGCGACGGGCGACGGCGTGTTCGCGGCGGCCTTCGCGGCGGGCGCGCTGAGCGTCGACGATGCGCGGCAGCGCCGTGCGGACCGCGCCGTCGCGCCGTCGCTGCTGTGGATCGGCGCGGCCTCGGGCCTGCCGCTCAACAGCGCCGAGGCCGTGCGCGCCGAACTGGCGAACGCCGCGGCGGCGAGCGCTGCCGACGCCACGGCGGCGCTGGAAGCAGCCGGCGCGGAATACGTGCTCGACTTTGGCGACACGGCGCTGGGCGCGCAGGCGGGCGGCATGGTGTCGCTCGATCCGGCGTCGCCGGATGCGCTCGCGCGGCTGTGGACCGCCGGGATGACGCTCGATCTCGCGCAGCATTACCGCGGCGGCAACCGGGTGCTGCTGCCGACCTATCCGTTCCAGCGCCAGCGGCACTGGATCGACCGCGCGCCGCGCTTCGCGACGGGCGGCGCGACGCCGTTCCTAGGGCGGCGCACCGACGCGCCCGCGCTGAACGCGACCTTCTTCGACGCCGAGTGGAGCGTGGCCACGCTGCCGTTCCTGCAGGATCACGTGATCTACGACAAGGTCGTCGTGTCCGGCGCGGCGCTCGCGGTGATGATCGCCGACGGCGCGCGGGCACTCACGGGATCGGACGCGTGCGTGCTGAGCGACCTGCGTTTCCCTGCCGCGCTGGTGATTCCGCCGGGCGCGGCGCGGCTAGTCCAGCTGCAGTTGGTGCGGGATGGCGACGGCTTCGAGGCCACGGTGCTGACGCCCGAAACCGTTGACATCCACGCGACGGCACGGGTCGACGCCGGCGAGGCACCGGGCGTCGCGCCGTCGGAAGCGGTGCAGGGGGAAGCGATTTCCGCCGATCTGCTCGATATGTGGCTGCGCGCGCGCAGCGTCGTCATGGGGCCGACCTTCCGGCGGCTCTCGGAGATGGTCGTCGGCAACGGCGAGGCGTCCTGCGCGATGCGCGCCGACGCCGAGGATGAGGGCTGGCACGTGCACCCCGGGATTCTCGACTCGGTGCTGCAGCTAGTGGCGGCCGCCGCGCGGCCCGAGGGCAGCAAGGCATTCGTGCCGACCCGTATCGCGCGGCTCACGCTGCACGGGCGCACGGGCGCCAGGATGCGCTGCCACGCGTCGGCCGGACGCGGGCAGGCGAGCGTATTCGACGGCAGCCGGATGCTGATCGAACTGATCGGCCTCGAATCGCGCGAGGTCACGCGCAACGAACTGCTGCGCATCGAGCCGCTGCGCGACGGCTATGCGGTCGAATGGCGCGACGTGGCGGACGGCGCGCGCGCCGCCTTGCCGGAGCCGATCGTGATCGTGCGCGATGCGGGACAGGTCGCCGCGGGGCTGGCCTCGCTGCTGCGCGACGAGCGCAAGGACGCGCAGGTCGTCACGCGGGTGGACGAGATTCCGTTCGACCGGGCCGGTCTGATCGTCGATTGCCGCGGGGTGGACGCGCGCGCGGACGCGCCGGATGCGGCGCGCTACGAAGGGGCGCTCGCGCTGTTCGCCGCCGCGGCACGACGCGACCAGCCATGCCGGATCGCCGTCGTGCTCGCGCCGGACGCACCCGCTTCGGCGCCGCTGCAGGCGCTGTCGCGCGCGGTGGCGATGGAAACCCCGCATCTGCAGACGCTCGCGCTGCATGCGGGCGACGCGCATGCGATCCGTCGCGGCCTCGACTATATCGACAGGGAGACGGAAGTCGCGGTGCGCGGCGATGCGGTCAGCGCGCCGCGCTTCGAAGAACGCGCGCTGCCGCGCCGTGCCGATCTCGCGCTCGCGGGGGACGCGACCTGGCTGATCACGGGCGGCCTCGGCGAACTCGGCCTGCGCGTCGCGGGCTGGCTCGTGGCGCTCGGCGCGCGCACGCTGGTGCTGACCGGCCGCCGGCCGGCCGATGCCGCCGCCGAGGCGGTACTGGTCGCGCTGCGCCGCGACGGCGTCGACGTGCGAGTGCGGCAGGCCGACGTCGCGGTGGAGACGGACGTCGATGCGCTGCTCGCCGAGATCGATGCGACGCTGCCGCCGCTGCGCGGGATCTGCCATCTGGCGGGCGTGGTCGAGGATCGTCTCGTCGTCGACGTCACGCCGGAATCGCTGGCCGCGACGCTCGCGGGCAAGGCCCACGGCGCATGGCTCCTGCACGAGCGCACCCGGCGTCATCCGCTTGAGCACTTCGTGCTGTTCTCGTCGGCCGCCGCCGCGTTCGGCGCGCCGGGGCAGTCGACCTATGCGATGGCGAACGCCTACCTCGATGCGCTCGCCGCGCACCGCCGCGCGCAAGGCTTGCCCGCGCTGTCGATCGCCTGGGGGCCGTGGCAGGACGTCGGCATGCTGGCCCGCACGAGCGCGACCGCGAAGCGGCGGCTCGCGCAGCTGGGCATCGGCCAGATCGAAACCGAATGCGGCTGCGCGACCTTCGAGATCGCGCTGGCGACCGCGCTGCCGCCGCACATCGTGCTGCTGCCGGTCGACTGGCCGAAGCTGATCGAGCAATGGCCGCCGCATGTGCCGGCGAGCCGCTTCGCCGAGATTGCCGCCGCGCAGGCCGGCGCGGCGATCACGTCGTCGGTCGCCGAACTGCTCGCGCTGCCAGCCGACGAACGGCGCGCCCGCCTGTTCCAGCTGCTCGCGGAAGACGCGGCGGCCGTGACCGGCACGCCGCTCGCGTCGCTCGATCCGGAGCGCTCGCTGTTCGACTACGACCTCGACTCGCTGCTGATCACCGATCTGCGCGTGCGGCTCGAAAAACGCTTCGGCCGCACGATCTCGACCACGGTGATTTTCTCGAACCCGACCATCGCCGCGCTCGCGGACCATCTCGCGCGCACGATCTTCGGGGCGGCGGACAGTGCGCCCGCGACGCCCGCCGTGCCGCTTGCGGCCGCGCGGGCGGACGCCGCCAACGTCGACATGTCGACGGATACGGCGCAGCTGTCGCAAGAGGAGATCGTCGAAATGCTCTCCGCCAAACTGGACGAACTTCGGGGAGCGGGCGCGCAATGAGCCAGATCGATACGACTGTCCTGATGCAGAACGCGCTGCGCGAGATCGAGCGCCTGCAGCGCAAGCTCGGCGGCGTCGAGCAGCAACTGCACGCGCCGATCGCCGTGGTCGGCATGGGCTGCCGCTTCGCGGGCGCCGATTCGCCCGAGGAGCTGTGGCAGCGCCTCCTCGACGGCGCGGACGGCGTGCGCGAGGTGCCGGTCGAGCGCTGGGACGCCGAGCGCTACTTCGATGCGGACCCGGACGCGAGCGGCCGTATCTACTGCCGGGCCGGCAGCTTCCTGGACGACATCGTGTCCTTCGACGCCGGGTTCTTCGGAATTTCGGCGCGCGAGGCGGCGATGCTCGATCCGCAGCAGCGCATGCTGCTCGAAGTGGTGTGGGAAGCGATCGAGCGCGCCGGCATTCCGGCCGCCGAGCTGAAGGGTTCGGCGACGGGGATGTTCGCGGGCGTGATGCACCAGGACTACGCGCACCGCTTTCGCCAGGCCGACGACGTCGACCTGTACACCGCGTCGGGCAATGCGCCCAGCGTGCTCGCGGGGCGTGTGTCGCACGTGCTCGGCCTGCACGGGCCGACGCTCACGATCGACACCGCCTGTTCGTCGTCGCTGGTCGCCGTGCATCTCGCCTGCAATGCGCTGCGCGCGGGCGAATGCGACATCGCGATCGTCGGCGGGGTCAACGTGGTGCTGTCGCCAGTGTCGACCGCCGCCGAGTGCCGGGCGCACATGCTGTCGGCGAGCGGCCGCTGCCGCTCGTTCGACGACGGCGCGGACGGCTTCGTGCGCGGCGAGGGCTGCGGCGTGGTGGTGCTGCAGCGGCTCGCCGACGCGCAGGCCGCCGGCCGCACGATCGACGCGCTGATCGCGGGCTCGGCCGTCAATCACGACGGCCGCAGCGCGGGCCTGACCGTGCCGAACGAGCATGCGCAGCGCGAGCTGGTGCGCAGCGCGCTGCGCGCCGCGCGCGTCGACGCGTCGCAGGTGCGCTACGTCGAGGCCCATGGCACCGGCACCGCGCTCGGCGATCCGATCGAGGCGGCGGCGCTCGCCTCCGTGTTCGCGGGTCGTGATCGGGATGCGCGCGTGCTGCTTGGCTCGATCAAGAGCAATTTCGGGCACCTCGAAGGCGCGGCAGGGATCGCCGGGCTGATCAAGGCGGTGCTCGCGGTTCGCCACGGCGTCGTGCCTGCCACGCTGCACGTGCGCACGCCCAATCGCGGCATCGAATGGGACACGCTGCCCCTGCGCCTTGCGCTCGGCAACGAACCCATCGATACCGGCGACACGCCCTGTATCGCGGGCGTCAGCTCGTTCGGCTTCAGCGGCACCAATGCGCATGCGATCGTCGTCGCGCCGCCGCGCGGCGACGACGGCGAGGCGGCCGGCGCGACCTCGGATGCGGGCGTGCAGCTGCTGGCCGTCTCCGCGAAGTCCGACGCTTCGCTGCGCGGCAACGCCGTGCGCTATGCAGATCATCTCGAAGGTCTCGATGCATCGGCGTGGGCGGCCGCGTGTCATGCGTCGCACGTCGCGCGTTCGCATTTCACGCATCGGCTCGCGGTGGTGGCCGCCAGCGCGGACGAGATGGTGCGCGAGTTGCGCCGTTTCGCGCGCGGCGAGGCGGCGGCCGTGCGCAGCGGCGTGTGCGGCGCGATGCCGCCCGGCCGCGCGGCGGCGTCCGCCGACGCGGACGAGGCGCGCGACCCGGCCGAGCGCCTGTCGGCGCTCGCGCAGCGCTACGTGGCCGGGCAGCCGGTTGACTGGCCGGCGCCGGGCGGCGCAAGAGGCCGTCTCGCGCTGCTGCCGACCTATGCCTTCGACCGCCAGCGCTACTGGATCGACGAGCGCCGCGCGACGGCCGCGTCGCCCTTGTACCGGGTCGCATGGCAGCCGCTGGCGACGACGGCCGGTGTACGCCGCGCGGGCGCGCGGATCGTCGCGGGTGACCCCGCATGCTGCGAGCAGGTGGCGCACGCGCTCGAAGCCGTGGGCGAGCGCTGCACGATCGTGCCGGCCGATCACGACGCGATCCGCTGCGCGGGGCCGGCCGACCTCGGCATCGTGCTCGCGTTCGATGCCGCGACGCCCGATGACGAGGCGGTGGCGGCCATCGCGCGCCACGGCGCGCTGCTGGGCGCGCTGGCGCGCGATCTGGCGGCAACGCTGTCAGCGGGCCCCGTCACGGTCGTCACGCGCGGCGCAATGGCGACTGGGCCGGCGGAGGACGCCGATCCCGTTGCCGCCGCGCTGAGCGCGGCCGTGCGGGTGGCGCGGCGCGAGCAGGGCCAGGCCTGGCGCGGCACAATCGACGTCGACGGTTCGCCGGCGTCGTTCGACACGCTCGCGGCGCTGCTCGCCGACGCCCCCGAGGAGGAGCAACTCGCGGTGCGCGGCGCGACCGTGCTGGTGCCGCGCCTGCGGCGCGCCGGCGCCGGCACCCCCGACGCGGTGCCAGTGCTCGATGCCGACGCGGCCTATGTCGTGACGGGCGGCACCGGCGCGCTCGGCCTCGCGACCGCGCGCTGGCTCGCCGGTCGCGGCGCACGCCATCTGCTGCTGATCAGCCGCGGCGCCGAAACCGGCGACGCCGTGCAGGCCGCTTGTGCGCGCCTGCGCGCCGACGGCGTCGACGTGCGCGTGGCGTCGGCCGACATCGCCGACGCAGGCGCGCTGCGCGACGCACTCGCCGCGGCCGGCCGGCCGATTCGCGGCGTCGTGCACTGCGCGGGCGTCGTGCGCGATGCGCCGCTCGACACGCTGGACGCCGCGGCGTTCGCGGACGTGCTGCGCGCGAAGGTGGGCGGCGCGGTCTTGCTGGACCGCCTGACCGACGCGCAGCCGCTCGACTTCTTCCTGCTGTATTCGTCCATCTCCGCCGTGGTCGGTCGTCACGGCCAGGCCACGTATGCCGCCGCGAACGCGTATCTCGATGCGCTCGCGCAGCGGCGCTGCGTGCGCGCGCGTCCGGCGCTGTCGATCGGCTGGGGTCTGTGGGCGGCCGGCATGGGTGCGGCCGATGCGAAGACGGCCGCACGGATTCGCGCGGGCGGCCTGCATCCGCTCGGCGAAGCCGACGCGTTCGCGGCGCTGGAACAGGCGTTCACGGGCGAGCCGCATGTCGTCGTCGCGGCGATCGATGTCGACCGGATCGCCGCGCAGCCCGACTTGCCGCGCCTGATCGGAGGCCTCACCGGCCGCGCGCCGGCCGCGCGCGCGCGGACCTTTTCTTTTGAACAACTGCGCGGCCGCACGGCCGACGCGCGCCGTGCGCAGGTGGCCGAGTATCTCGACGCCGAACTGCGCGCGGTGCTGTCCAGCCCGGCGGCGCTGTCGCATCAGGCTTCGCTGCTGGATCTCGGCGTCGACTCGTTGACCGGTGCGGAACTGCGCAATGCGCTCGAACGCGCGCTGGGCGTGTCGATTGCGATCACGCACATGATCGACGGCTCGTCGCTCGACGCGCTGATCGAGCGCGTCATGACGCAGGTGGAGCGCCGGCTCGTGACCGAGCAGACGTCGGCCGCTGGCGCCGACTCGGAGGAAATCACGCTATGACCATGGCCCGGCTCATGACCGATCTTGCCGACGCGGGCATCACGCTGCACCGCCGCGGCGACCAGCTTCACGTCCAGGGGCCGCCGGGCGCGCTCGACGGCGCGCTCGTCGCGCGCTTGCGCGACGCCAAGCCGGCGCTGCTGCGCGTGCTCGACGACGAGGCCGCGCGCGCGGCGCCGCTCGCGCCGGCGCTGCCGGGCGAGGCCGGCGACGAGGCGGCGTTGTCGCCGGGGCAGGCCCGTCTCGTCGCGGCGACGCAGCTCGGCGATCCGGCGATGTACAACGAACAAGCCGCGATCGAACTCGCGGACGCCGTCGATGCGGCGGTCATCGCCCGCGCGTTCGCGGCGCTCGCGCGCCGGCACGACATCCTGCGCACCGTGTTCGTCGACGGCGAACCGCAACGGCAGGCCGTACTGGCCGAGCCGGCCGTCGCATTGCAGCAGTGGGTGGTCGACGGAGACGACACGCTGCGCGCGCGGGCCGCGGAACTGGCCCGTGTGCCGTTCGCGAGCGGCGCGCCGATGTGGCGCGTCGATCTGTTCTCGACGCCCGAGCGGCTGGCCGTGCTCGTGCTGACGATCCATCACGCGATCTTCGATCGCTGGTCGATGAGCGTGCTGATCCGCGACTTCAGCGCGTACCTCGCCGCGCCGGAGGCGCAGGATGCGCCGCAGGCCGCGTCCCCGCGCCTGAGCTATCGCGACTTCTCGGCCTGGCAGCGCCGCTGGATGGCGACGCCGGACTATGCCGCGCAGCTCGACAGCTGGGTCGACACGCTCGCGGCGGTCGACGAGGTGCCGGCGATACGCGGCGACCGCGCCCGCCCGAGCGCGCCGAACCGGCGCGGCGGCACCGTGCGCGTCGAGATCCCGGCCGACTGCATCGATGCGGCCGCAGCGTTCTCGCGCACGCGCAACACGACGCTGTTTACGACCCTGTTCAGCGCGTTCGCGCTGCTACAGCATCGCTACACGGGCGAGGCCCAGGTATTGACGCTGACCCCGGCGGCCAACCGGCCGTTCCAGGCCGCCGAGGATATCGCCGGCTACTTCGTCAACCTGGTCGCGCTCGCGGCGAACGTGCGCGACGACGACAGCTTCGGCGCGCTGGTCGACCGGATGCGCGACGTCACGGCGCGAGCCTTCGCGCAGCAGGGCGTGCCACTCGACGCGATCGTCGAGCGGCTGCGCGCGCGCGGCGGCCCGCGGCACGACCAGTTCGCGCAGACCGTGTTCGCGTTCCAGAACGTTCGCCTGCCCGCGGTGCGCACCGCGAGCGGCACGGCGACGCCGTTCGATCTCGACAGCCCGTTCGCGCGCTTCGATCTCTACCTGTCGATCGAGGGCGACGAGCGCGGCACGTTCGCGGTCTGGCAGTACGACACCGACCTGTTCGACGCGGACACGATCCGCCAGCTCGGGACGCACTACCTCGCGCTGCTGCGTGCGGCGCTGGCCGCGCCCGACGCGAACGCGCAGGCTTTGCCGATGCTGTCCGACGACGAAGCCGCGCGGCTGCGCGCGTGGGGACGGCATGCCGAGCCGTATCGCGCCGACGCCACGATCGTCGCGCTGTTCCGCGAGCAGGCGGCGGCCCATCCCGGGCGCACCGCGCTCGAACAGAGCGCCGCGCGCTGGACCTACGCGGATCTCGATCGCTGGTCGGATCGCGCGACCGCCTCGCTGCGCGCGGCGGGCGTCGCGCCCGGCGCGGTGGTGGGCGTCGCGGGCGAGCGCTCGCCGCGCCTGCTCGCCGCGTTCCTCGCGGTGTTGAAGGCGGGGGCGGCTTATCTGCCGCTCGATCCCGGTTATCCAGCCGCGCGCCTGCGCGCGATGCTGGCCGATGCGGCCCCCGCGCTCGTGATCGTCGCCGACGGGCTCGACACGGGGTGGCTCGGCGACTACGCCGGCACGGTGCTGCGCCTGTCCGACTGCGAAGCCGAGGCCGCGCCCGCGCGCGTGGACGCCGCCGGCGACGCCCGGCGCGCGACGGCGGACGACCTGGCCTACGTGATGTACACGTCGGGGTCGACCGGCCAGCCGAAGGGCGTCGCGATCCCGCATCGCGGCGTCGTGCGGCTCGCGACGGGCGGCGCGTATGCGCGGCTGGATGCGTCAACGGTGATGCTGCAGCAGTCGCCGCTCGGCTTCGACGCGTCGACGTTCGAGATCTGGGGCTGCTGGCTGAACGGAGGCCGCCTCGTGCTCGCGGCGTCGGGCATGCCGTTCTTCGATGCCGTGTCGGCGGCGATCGCGCACGACGGCGTCACGACGATGTGGCTCACGGCCGACCTGTTCCGCATGATGGTCGACGAGGAACCGGCCGCGCTCGGCGGCCTGCGCGAACTGCTGGCGGGCGGCGACGCGCTGCCCGTCGCGAGTTGCCGCGCGTTTCTCGACGCATGCCCGGGCGTCGCGCTGATCAACGGCTACGGTCCGACCGAGAACACGACGTTCACCTGCAGCCATCGCGTGACGGCGGCCGACGTGCGGCGCGGCTCGATTCCGATCGGACGGCCGATCGGCAATACCGAGGTGCGCGTGGTCGACGCGCGGGGGCGTCTCGTGCCCGTCGGCGTGCCCGGCGAGCTGTGGGCAGGCGGCGACGGGCTCGCGCTTGGCTATCTCGGGCGCGCCGACCTGACGGCCGAGCGCTTCGTCGACACGCAGCCGCCAGACGGCGGGCGCTGGTATCGAACGGGCGACCGCGTGCGCTGGCGGCGCGACGGGGTGCTCGAATTCCTCGGCCGGATCGACGCTCAGATCAAGCTGCGCGGCTACCGGATCGAACTCGGCGAGATCGAGGCGACGCTCGGCCAGCATCCCGCGCTGAGCGGCTGCGCGGTCGCGCTGCGACGCAGCGCGGCGGACGAGAAGCAACTCGTCGGCTATCTCGTCGCGCGGCCGGAGGCGCGGGCCGCGGCGGATGCGGGCGAGGTGCAGGCGTGGCTCGATTCGAGGCTGCCGGGTTATATGGTGCCGCGCACCTGGGTATGGCTCGATGCGTTGCCGCAGTCGGCGAACGGGAAGGTTGATCGGAAGCGTCTGCCGGAGCCGGTGGTAGAGGTTGGGACGGTGGCGGCGGGCAACGAGGCCGAGGCCGCGCTGGTGGAGATCTGGCAAGGGCTGCTTGGGCTTGAGCGTGTGGGGGTGCGGGACAACTTCTTCGCGCTCGGCGGCGATTCGATCCTGAGTATCCAGATGGCGTCGCGTGCGGCGGAACGGGGGCTGCGCATCAGTCCGCAGCAGGTGTTCAGCTATCCGACGATCGCCGAGCTGGCCGCGCAGGGCGGCGAGGCGGAAGAAGTGCGCGGCGTGATGGCGGAGCAGGGTGAGGTGCAGGGCGAAGTGATGCCGAGCCCGATCCAGGCATGGTATCTCGGCTGGCCGGGGAAGGACTGGGAACAGTTCAGCCAGGGGGCGTATCTGGGCCTGGGTGAACACCTTGAGCCCAAGGTGTTGATCGCCGCGCTTCAAGCGGTCGCGCAGCATCACGATGCATTGCGGATCGCGTGGCGGCATGACGGAAACGCGTGGCATCAGGACAGCGCTGCGGGTGCGCCGGTCGAGGTGCGCATCGAGGATCTGCGTGGTCTCGGCGAGGCGGAGGCCGAGGCACGTCTGGAAGCGAGCGCAGTTGAATTGCAGGCCGGTCTTCGATTGAGCGGTCCGAGCCTGTGGGCGGCGCGCCTGTACCGGATGGAGCAAGGCTGGCGACTGCTGTGGCTGGTGCATCACGCCTCGGTGGACGGCGTGTCGTGGCGGATTCTGCTGGAGGACCTGTGGCGCGGATATGCAGCGCTGCAAAAGAACGAAGCGGTGAAGTGGCCGGCGAAGACCGTGTCGTATCAGGCGTGGTCGCGAGAGATGTCGGAGTGGTCGCGCACGTTGCCGGAATCGGAGCTGAGGTACTGGCAAGAGAGGGACGTGCCGGGCATGCTGTTGCCGACTGACGGCGATAAGGCATCGGCAAACGTCGTCGGCACGGAATCGCGCGTATCGCTGCACTGGGATGCGGAGACGACCGAACGCTGGCTGCGGCAAGCAGGTGAGGCGTACCGGATGCGTCCTGAAGAACTGCTGGTCGCGGCGCTCGCGCGCACGCTGTCGGACTGGACCGGCACCGCCGAATGCGTGCTGGACCTCGAAGGCCACGGCCGGGATGGTCTGGCGGGCGTGGACGTATCGCGAACGGTCGGCTGGTTCACGAGCCTGTATCCGCTGCGCCTGCCGTTGAGCGGCGAGTTGTCGCGCGACCTGAAGTCGGTGAAGGAGCAGATGCGCGGCGTGCCTCACAGCGGGATCGGCTACGGCGCGCTGCGTCACGGCATCAAGGCACCGGAACTGGGCGGATACGATCGCACGATCTGTTTCAACTATCTCGGCCAATGGCGGCTGGACGAAGGCGGCGAGCCGCGCGCCACGTGGCTCGGCGAGCCGCCCGGCGGCACACGCTCGGCCGCGATGCGGCGGCGCTATGCGCTCGACGTCGTGGCGCAGGTTCACGACGGCCGCCTGCACGTCGACTGGCTCTACAGCAGCGCGCTGCACGAAGCGGCCACGATCACGGCCCTTGCCGACCGCTTCCGTACGGCGCTGGACGCGGTGCTCAGCCACTGCCTGTCGCCGCAGGCGGGGGGCCTCACGCCATCGGACCTGCCGCTCGCCCATCTCGACCAGAACGATATCGACGCCATCGAGCGCGACCATCCGCGCCTGGAGGCGCTGTACGGCGTCACGCCGCTGCAGCAGGGCATCCTGTTCCATTCGATCGCCGACGAGCGCGCATCGCTGTACGTCGAGCAACTGCACTGGAAAATGACCGGCGCATTCGACGTGGCGCGATTCGAGCGCGCGTGGTCCGACGTCGCGGCGGCGCATGCGTCGCTGCGCACGACCTTCCGGTGGCGCAACCTGAAAAGCGCGGTCCAGATCGTCCACGACCGGCTCGAACCGGGCTGGGACGTGCTCGACTGGCGCGCGCTGTCCGCGGACACCTGCGCCAGCCGCTTCGCCGCGCTGTGCGAACTCGACCGCGAACGCGGCTTCGATCTCGAACGCGGGCCGTTGCTGCGCGGCACGCTGGTGCGCGAGCCCGGCGATGCATGGCGCTTCCTGTGGAGCTACCACCACGCGATCGTCGACGGCTGGTCGGTGCCGCTGATCCTGAAGCAGGTTCTCGACCGTTATGCCGGGCTGGGCGCCGGCGACGCACGTCCGCTTCCGGGCAGCCGCTTCCTGCCGTTCGTGAACTGGCTGGCCGCGCGCGATCCGCGCGAGCAGGCCGCGTACTGGAAACAGGTGCTGCACGGCATCGACGAGCCCACGCCGATCGGCTTCGCATCGCCTGCGCGCGGCCCGCAGCCACAGGGGCAGGGCCGGCGCGCGTTCACGTTCACCCCCGCGTTGCGCGATCAGGTCGACCGCGCCGCGCGGCACGCCGGCGTGACCCGCGCGAGCCTGCTGACGGGTGCGTGGGCGCTGACGCTGGGCTATGCAGGCGGCGGGCGCGACGTCGTGTTCGGCATGACCCTGTCCGGCCGCCCCGCGACGCTGCCGGGCGTCGAACAGATGGTCGGGCTGTTCATCAACACGGTGCCGGTGCGCGTCGGCATCGACGACGACGCGCGCGTCTCGTCGTGGCTGCAGGACCTGCATCGCCAGCAGAGCGAACGGGCGCGGCTCGGGGCCGCGTCGCTCACGGACATCCAGCGCTGGGCGGGCTACGACGGCGACGCACTGCTGAGCAGCCTGTTCGTGGTCGAGAACTACCCGGTCGACCGGACGCTGGCCCGGCGTGACGTCGGTCTCGACCTCGACGTCAGTGAGTTCGCGGCCGTCGCGACGCGCACCAACTATCCGCTCGTCGCGCAGCTGATCCCGGGCGACGATACCGTGCTCCTTGTCGATTTCGACACGTCGCGTTACGACGACGCGGGGATTGGCCGGCTTGGCGCGAGCTTCCTGCACGTGCTCGCGCAGCTCGCCGCGCAGCCGGACGCGCGGCTCGGCGACCTCACGCTCGTCGACGACGGCGAGGCGCGCCGGCTGATTCACGACTGGAACGCAACGCCGCCCGTCGGCGAGGGCGATCTGCTGCACGCGGGCATCGAACGGCATGCGCGGCTCACGCCGCTCGCGCCCGCGATCGTCGGCGACGGCGATGCGATGAACTATCGCGAGCTGGCCGACGAGACGCTGCGTGTCGCGCGGGCGGTCGCGGCGGCGGGCGCGCGGCGCGAGCCGGTCGCCGTGCTGCTGCCGCGCGGCACGCGCACGGTTGCCGCGTATTCGGGCGTGATGCGCGCGGGCTGCGCCTACGTGCCGGCCGATCCCGCGATGCCGCCGGGGCGCCTGCGCGATGTGCTCGCGACGGTCGGGTACGTGCTGACGACGCGCGCGAATCTGTCGCTGCTCGATGGCGTCGCGGCGCGCGCGATCGTCATCGACGCGCACGAGAGCGCGGCAGCCGATGCCGCGCTGCCCGAGGTCGCGCTCGACGATCTCGCCTACGTGATGTTCACGTCGGGTTCGACCGGCAAGCCGAAGGGCGTGATGATCACGCACCGCGCCGCGTCGCTGACGATCGAGGCGATCCTGCGCCGTCATGCGATCGGCGCGTCCGACCGGCTGATGTGCGTGTCGGCGGCGGGCTTCGACCTGTCGGTGTTCGATTTCTTCGGGGCGTTCGCGGCGGGCGCCGCGGTCGTGCTCGCGCCGGAGTCGTCGACGGTCGCGCCGGGCGTGTGGCTCGACCTGATGGCGCGCGAGCGGGCGACGGTCTGGGAATCCGTGCCGGCCGTGATGGAACTGCTGCTGCTCGAATGCCGGCAGAGCGATCGCACGTTGCCGCCCTCGCTGAAGCTCGTGATGCTGAGCGGCGATCGCGTGCCGGTCGGGCTGCCCGCGCAGATTCGCGCGGCCGCGATCTCCGATCCGGAAGTGCTGGCGCTCGGCGGCGCCACCGAGGCGGCCATCTGGTCGTGCTGGTACGACACGCGAGGGCTCGCGCCCGACGCCGCGTTCGTGCCGTACGGCCGTCATTTGCCGGGGCAGCGCCTCTACGTGCTGTCGTCGTCGCTGCAGGCGGTGCCGATCGGCGTGCCAGGCGATCTGTGGATTGCCGGCGCGGGGGTGGCGCTCGGCTATCTCGGCCAGCCCGATCTGACGGTTTACCGGTTCGTCGACAACCCGCATGTGCCGGGCGAGCGGATGTACCGGACGGGCGACCGCGCGCGCGTGCTCGCCGACGGCAATCTCGAATTCCTCGGGCGCGTGGACGATCAGGTCAAGATCGGCGGCTTCCGGATCGAGATCGGCGAAATCGAGGCCGCGCTCGCGGCGGCACCGGGCGTCGAACGCGGGGTGGCGTCGGTGTTCGAGCGCGACGGGCGGCGGATGATCGCGGGCTATGTGCTGTTGCGCGCGAACGCGACGTTCGACCTTGCGGCGATTCGCGACACGCTTGCGCGGCGTTTGCCGCCTTACATGCTGCCCGCGTCGGTCATGGCGCTCGACAGCGTGCCGCTGAGCGCGAACGGGAAGGTTGATCGGAAGCGTCTGCCGGAGCCGGTGGTAGAGGTTGGGACGGTGGCGGCGGGCAACGAGGCCGAGGCCGCGCTGGTGGAGATTTGGCAAGGGCTGCTCGGGCTTGAGCGTGTGGGGGTGCGGGACAACTTCTTCGCGCTCGGCGGCGATTCGATCCTGAGTATCCAGATGGCGTCGCGTGCGGCGGAACGGGGGCTGCGCATCAGTCCGCAGCAGGTGTTCAGCTATCCGACGATCGCCGAGCTGGCCGCGCAGGGTGGCGAGGCGGAAGAAGTGCGCGGTGTGATGGCGGAGCAGGGTGAGGTGCAGGGCGAAGTGATGCCGAGCCCGATCCAGGCATGGTATCTCGGCTGGCCGGGGAAGGACTGGGAACAGTTCAGCCAGGGGGCATATCTGGGGCTGCGCGAGCATGTCGAGGCCGAGGTGTTGATTGCCGCGCTTCAAGCGGTCGCGCAGCATCACGATGCATTGCGGATCGCGTGGCGGCATGACGGAAACGCGTGGCATCAGGACAGCGCTGCGGGTGCGCCGGTCGAGGTGCGCATCGAGGATCTGCGTGGTCTCGGCGAGGCGGAGGCCGAGGCATGCCTGGAAGCGAGCACAGTTGAATTGCAGGTCGGTCTTCGATTGAGCGGTCCGAGCCTGTGGGCGGCGCGCCTGTACCGGATGGAGCAAGGCTGGCGACTGCTGTGGCTGGTGCATCACGCCTCGGTGGACGGCGTGTCGTGGCGGATTCTGCTGGAGGACCTGTGGCGCGGATATGCAGCGCTGCAAAAGAACGAAGCGGTGAAGTGGCCGGCGAAGACCGTGTCGTATCAGGCGTGGTCGCGAGAGATGTCGGAGTGGTCGCGCACGTTGCCGGAATCGGAGCTGAGGTACTGGCAAGAGAGGGACGTGCCGGGCATGCTGTTGCCGACTGACGGCGATAAGGCATCGGCAAACGTCGTCGGCACGGAATCGCGCGTATCGCTGCACTGGGATGCGGAGACGACCGAACGCTGGCTGCGGCAAGCAGGTGAGGCGTACCGGATGCGTCCTGAAGAACTGCTGGTCGCGGCGCTCGCGCGCACGCTGTCGGACTGGACCGGCACCGCCGAATGCGTGCTGGACCTCGAAGGCCACGGCCGGGATGGTCTGGCGGGCGTGGACGTATCGCGAACGGTCGGCTGGTTCACGAGCCTGTATCCGCTGCGCCTGCCGTTGAGCGGCGAGTTGTCGCGCGACCTGAAGTCGGTGAAGGAGCAGATGCGCGGCGTGCCTCACAGCGGGATCGGCTACGGCGCGCTGCGTCACGGCATCAAGGCACCGGAACTGGGCGGATACGATCGCACGATCTGTTTCAACTATCTCGGCCAATGGCGGCTGGACGAAGGCGGCGAGCCGCGCGCCACGTGGCTCGGCGAGCCGCCCGGCGGCACACGCTCGGCCGCGATGCGGCGGCGCTATGCGCTCGACGTCGTGGCGCAGGTTCACGACGGCCGCCTGCACGTCGACTGGCTCTACAGCAGCGCGCTGCACGAAGCGGCCACGATCACGGCCCTTGCCGACCGCTTCCGTACGGCGCTGGACGCGGTGCTCAGCCACTGCCTGTCGCCGCAGGCGGGGGGCCTCACGCCATCGGACCTGCCGCTCGCCCATCTCGACCAGTGTGATATCGACGAAGTGCTCCAGCTATTGAACGAACAGCCATGAATCCAACCTTGTCGAACACCGCCCAGCAAGCCCGCTCGAATGTCGAGACGATGCTGCCGTTGACGCCGACGCAGCAGGGCCTGCTGTTTCATACGCTGAGGGCGCCGGATTCCGGCGTCTATTACGAACAGGTCGGCTGCACCTTCCAGGCCGCGCTCGACGTCGCCGACTACCGGCGCGCGCTCGAAGCGGTGGTCGCGCGCCACGGTGTGCTGCGCACCGGCTTTCTGTGGGACGGGCCGTCGAGGCCGGTGCAGGTCGTCTTCCGTCACGTCGAACTGCCGTGGGCCGAAGAGGACTGGCGGCACCTCGACCACGACGAACAGCAGCGCCGCCTCGCGGCCTACCGCGAGGCGGACCGGCGGCCGGGCTTTCACCTGAGCCGCGCGCCGCTGATGCGCTGCGCGTTGTTTCGCACCGGGGAGCAACGCTACGAATTCGTATGGAGTTATCACCATCTGCTGCTTGATGGCTGGTCAGTGCAGATCGTGCTCGGGGAAGCGCTGGCCTGCTACGACGCGTACCGGCGCGGCGACGCGCCGGCCCTTCCGCCGCCCCAACCGTACAGCGCGTTCCTGCGCTGGCTCGACGCGCAGGACGGCACCGCGGCCGAGGCCTTCTGGCGCGCGCGCCTGGGCGACGTCCGTGCGGCCACGCCCTTGCCACTCGCCGACGACGCACGGCCCGGCGATGCGAGCGGCCACGGCGTGCTCGAACGGCTGCTGGATCCGGGGGCGAGCGATGCGCTGCAACGGCTGGCGCGCGCCTGCGAGGTCACCCCGAGCACCGTGATCCAGGCCGCGTGGGCACTGCTGCTCGGGCGCGCGAGCGGCCGCGACGACGTGGTGTTCGGCACCACGGTCTCCGGCCGGCCTGCCGGACTGCGCGGCGTCGAGCAGATGGTCGGGCTGTTCGTCAACGCGCTGCCGACGCGCGTGGCCATCGACCCCACGCTCACGCTCGGCGACTGGCTCCGGCATCTGCATCGCCAGCACGTCGAGGCCGAGGCGTATGCGTATACGCCGCTGCACGCGATCCCGGGCTGGAGCGGCATCGTGCCCGGCGCGCCGCTGTTCGAGAGCCTCGTGGTGTTCGAGAACTATCCGGCGCACGCGGCGGCGAACCGCTATCGCGAGCAGTTGGGCGTGACTGACGTCGAGGTCGTCGAACAGACCAACTACCCGCTGACCGTCGTCGCGATTCCCGGCGAGCGCCTGTGCCTGCGCGTGCACTTCGATCGGCAGCGCCTCGCGCAAGCGTCGGTGGCGCGCCTGCTCGGGATGCTTGCTGCGCTGCTCGACCAGTTCCTGCGCGGCGGTGCGGCGCTGCGCGTCGGGCAGGTCTCGCTGCTCGGCGGCGAGGCGGCCCGCGCGTTGGTCGCGCAGTGGAACGCGGAGGCGCGGCCCGCCGCCGACCCGGTGCGGAGGTGCCTGCATCGACGCTTCGAGGACCATGCGCGGGTGCGGCCGGACGCGGTCGCCGTGCAGTGCGACGGCCAGGCGCTGAGCTACGCGGAGCTGGATCGGCGCGCGAATCGGCTCGCGTGGCGGCTCCACGCGGCGGGCGTGCGCGGCAACGTGCCGGTCGCGCTCGCGTTCGAGCGCGGCCTCGACAGCATCGTCGCGATCCTTGCCGTGCTGAAGGCGGGGGCGTTCTACGTCCCACTGGATCTCGACTATCCGCCGGAGCACCTCGCGTGGATCCTCGACGACATCGCAGCCGGCGTGCTGATCTGCGACGACGCGCAGCGCGAACGCTTCGACAGCTTCGGCGGCACGCGGCTGACGATCCGCGACGACGCGGACGCGGATGCGGCCGACGCGCGCGTCGATGCGCCGCCGCCGCGCGACACCTCGCCGGCGGACCTCTGCTACGTGATCTACACGTCGGGCTCCACCGGGCAGCCGAAGGGCGTGTGCGTCGAGCATCGCAACGTCGACCACCTGTTCGCGTCGACGCGACGGACCTACTCCATCGGATCGTCGGACGTGTGGACCCAGTTCCACTCCTATGCGTTCGACTTCTCGGTGTGGGAGATCTGGGGCGCGCTGCTGCACGGCGGACGGCTCGAAGTCGTCCCGTACCGCTGCTCGCGCACGCCGGGCGAGTTTCTTGCGCTGCTGGCGCGCACGGGCGTCACGATGCTGAGCCAGACCCCGACCGCGTTCAAGCAACTGCTGCGCGCGCTCGACGACGCGCGGCAGCCCCTGCCGGCCAGCCTGCGTTACGTGTTCTTCGGCGGCGAGGCGACGATTCCATGCCAGTTCGCCGCGTGCCTGAGCGATGCGCACGGCGTTGTGCTCGTCAACCTTTACGGGATCACCGAGACCACGGTGCATGTGACCGAGCGCATGCTCGGCCCGGGCGACGCGCAGGCGTCGCGCAGTCCGATCGGCCGGCCCTTGCCCGGCTATCGTGTCTACCTGCTCGATGACGCCGGACATCCCGTGCCGCCCGGCGTGCCGGGCGAGATCCACGTCGGCGGAGAGGGCGTCGCGCGCGGTTATCACAACCGCCCCGAGCTCGATCGCGCGCGCTTCGTCGCCGATCCGTTCGTGCCCGGCGCGCGTCTCTATCGCAGCGGCGATCTCGGCTGCTTCGACGCGTGCGGCGAACTCGACTACCTGGGCCGCATCGACGATCAGGTCAAGATCCGCGGCTTCCGGATCGAGCTGGGCGAGGTGGAGGCGACGCTGGCCCGGCACGCGGCAGTCGCGAGTGCCGCGGTCATGGTCGACGACACAACTGTCGACGGCCATGCGCAGTTGGTGGGTTTCGTGGTTCCGCGCGACGCGGCGCGCGTGTCGGTCGCCGCGCTGCGCGACTGGCTCGCGCAGCGCCTGCCGCCGCATGCGGTGCCCGCGCGCCTGATCGAGATCGATGCGATTCCGCTGACGACGAACGGCAAGCTCGATCGCCGCCGGCTTGCCGATGCGCTGGCGGCGGACGGCGACGCGGCGCGGCCGCACGTCGCGCCGCGCAATGCGGTCGAGCGGGCCCTCGCCGAGGTGTTCGAGTCCGTGCTCAAGCGCACGCCGGTCGGCGTCACGGACAATTTCTTCGAGCTGGGCGGCGATTCGATCCTGAGCATCCAGATCCTGTCGGCCGCGCACAAGGTCGGCATCGATTTCTCGCTCGACGACCTGATGCAGTCGCTGACCATCGAGCGGCTCGCGCCGCACGTCAGGCCGGTTGGCGCCGCGTCGCAGCCCGCCGCCGCCCCGGCCCCGCGCACGTCGCCGTCGCGCGGCCAGGCATACGACGACGCGTATCCGCTCAGCGCGATGCAGATGGCGATGCTTGCCAACGAGATGCGGCACGGCAACGACGCCGCGTATCACAACGTCAGCGATCAGCGCTTGGCCTTGCCGTTCGACGCCGCCGCGCTCGAAGCGGCGCTGCACGGCGCGTTCGAGCGCCATCCGGCGTTGCGCACCGCGTTCGATCTCGCCGCCGACGTCGAGCCGCTGCAGTATGTGCATCACCGCGTGCCGCTGCCGCTCACGGTGCGCGACTGGCGCGGGCTCGACCCGGCGCAGCAGGACGCGCGGATCCGCGACTGGCGCGCGGCCGAGCAGCGCCTGCGGTTCGACGTTGCGCGCCCGCCGCTGATCCGCTTCGCCGTGCATCGTCTGAGCGACGACATGATGCATATCGGCGTGACCAAGCATCACGCGATCCTCGACGGCTGGAGCTTCAACCTGCTGCTCTCCGAGTTGATCTCCGATTACACGGCGCGGGTGGCCGGCCGGCCGCTGACGCTTACCGCGCCCGCGAGCCGGTTTCGCGCGTTCGTCGAGCAGGAACGCGCGGCGGTCGCGTCGGACGCGCTGCGCGACTGGTGGCGCGCGCGGCTTCAGGCGCTGCCGGTCACGCGGCTCGCGCGCGAACCGGAAGGCGACGCGGCGCCGATGGCAGTGCCGATCTCGGTCGCGCAGTCGATGCGCCTCGAAGCGCTCGCCGCGCGCGCGGGCGCGTCCGTGAAAAGCGTGCTGCTGACGGTGCATCTGCTCGCGCTGTCGCGCATCACGGGCATGCATGCGGTCACGAGCGGGGTCGTGTTCAACGGACGCAGCGAGGGCGCCGACGGCGACCGCGTGCTGGGCCTGTTCCTGAACAGTCTGCCGCTCGCATTCGACCTGACGGCCGGCACCCGCGACGCCGTGGAGCTGGTGCGCGCGGTGCAGGCGGCGGAGCTCGAGATCTTCAGCCGCAGGCGCTACCCGCTGATCGAACTGCATCGGCAGATCGGCACCGTGTTCGACGTGCTGTTCAACTTCACGCATTTCCGCGCGCTCGAGGAAGCCGTGCGCGACATCGACGTGTCCGAAGGCTACGCGACCGACATGACGAACGTGCCGCTCGTCGTGCAAAGCAGCTTCGACGGCCGGCAGGGCGTGCTGCGGATCATGCTGGTGCCGTCGCGGCGGCATTTCTCGGCGGCGACCGTCGGCCGCTTCGTGGGCCACTACACGCACGCGCTGCGCATGATGCTCGGCGAACCCGCGCCCGCGATGCGCGACGCGGATGCCGCCGGCGCGACGAACGCGAGCGGCGACCCGCACCGGAGCGAGGCCTCGACGCACGCGGCGCTGGCCGCAGGCGCCGCGTCCTCGACCCGTGCGTCCGCCGTTGCACGGCCCCATGGCGCGGCGCTGCGGCGCGAGCTGAACGCGCTGTGGGCGGCCGTGCTCAAGCGCGAGGTGCCGTCCGATACGATCGATTTCGGCGCGCTGGGCGGCGATTCGCTGCTGATGCTGCGGATCTGCTCCCGTGCGGGCCGGGCGTTCGGGCTCGACGCGCAGGTGGTGGCCCGCCTGCTGACGGCGCAGACGGTGGCCGAGCAGGCGCGCGTGATCGAAACCGACGGCGCGGGCGACAGCGGCGCGCAGGTGGGTGCGCTCGTCGCGCTGTCCGCGCCTGGCGATGCGCCGCCGCTGTTCTTCGCGCCTGGCGCGGGCGGGCATGTGTCGTATCTGCGCGCGCTCGCGGCCGAACTGCCGGACGCCTTCGCGGTATGGGGCATGGTGCTGCCCGGGCCTGACGAAGGCGGCGCCGGCGCCAGCCGCGTCGAATCGATGGCGGCCGCGCTGATCGCCGATATCCGGCGCG
Organism: Burkholderia humptydooensis; assembly: GCF_001513745.1. Classification (NCBI taxonomy): domain Bacteria; kingdom Pseudomonadati; phylum Pseudomonadota; class Betaproteobacteria; order Burkholderiales; family Burkholderiaceae; genus Burkholderia; species Burkholderia humptydooensis. The sequence goes on from NZ_CP013381.1 coordinate 249,635, forward strand.
TGCAGCCGAGCGGCCCGTACCGTCTCGGCGGACATTCATTCGGCGGCTGGGTCGCCTTCGAGATCGCGCGGCAACTGGCCGGGCAGGGCGAATCGGTGGACTGGGTCGCGGTGGTCGACAGCCTGCCGCCGGGCGTCACGACGCAGCAGTCGCTCAAGTGGAACTGGTCGGGCGGCCGCTGGATAGCGGAGATCGGCAACAGCTTCGCGCGCCTCGCCGATACCGAGCTCGCCTTCGACGCACGCGAATTCGACGCGCTCGACGATGCGCGGCAAATCGAGCGTCTGCGTGCGCGCTTGATCGAGGCGGGCGTCGTGCCGGACGCGCTCGGCCTGCCCGAATTCGCAGCCCGCGTGCGCGCGTTCATCGCGCATTCTCTGACCGATTACACCCCGGCGACCCGCTATACGGGGGCGCTGCGTGTGATCGTCGCGGCCGACGGCGAGGATCGCGACGCGGCCGCACCCGGCCGCGACGCGCTCGTCGACGGATGGCGCGCGGTGGTCTCAGACGAGGTGACGGCAATCCGCCTGCCGGGCGATCACGTCGGCATCATGCGCCGCCCGTTCGTGAGCGGGCTTGCCGCCGCGTTGCGCGCGGCCGGGGCCGCTGCGCGCCACGCTGCTTCAGTCATGGAATCGGAGGGAGAACGATGAATACACGCGTCACGGCATTCGCCACCGTCGAGGCGGCGCTCGCGGAACCGGAAGCGGCGCTCGCGGACGGTGATTTCGAGACCGTCGAACGGCTGATGAGCGGCATTCGCGCGGCCAACCGGGCGCGCGGCCTGTGGCTGCCGCAGGTGTCGCGCGCGGACGGCGGCCTGGGGCTGAGCCTGCTCGAACTGGTCGAGGTGGGCGAACTGCTCGGCCGCTCGCCGCTCGGCCATTACGCGGTCAACTACCAGGCGCCGGACGCCGGCAACATCGATGTGCTGCTCGAGTACGCGACCCCCGCACAGCGCCGGCGCTGGCTCGAGCCGCTGCTGCGCGGAGAGGTGCGCAGCTGTTTCGCGGCGACGGAGCCCGAGTCCGCGGGCTCGAATCCGTCGTCGCTGAAGACGAAGGCGGTGTTCAGCGACGGCGCTTGGCACCTGAGCGGCCGCAAATGGTTCGCGTCCGGCGCCGATCGCGCGGGATTCGCGATCGTGCTGGCCGTGACCGACGAGGCGGCGCCGCTGCATGCTCGCACCAGCACCTTCATCGTGCCGACCGACGCGCCCGGATTTCGCCACGTGCGCAACCTGCGCGTGATGGGAGACGAGGGATTCGGCTGGGCCAGTCACGGCGAACTCGCGCTGGATGCCTGCCGGGTCGGCGAGGAAGCCATGCTCGGCAAGCCCGGCGAAGGCTTCGTCGTCGTGCAGGCGCGGCTCGCGACCGGGCGGCTTCATCATTGCGCGCGCTGGATCGGCGTGTGCGAGCGCGCGTTCGCGATCATGTGCCGGCGCGCATGCCGTCGCGAACTGACGGCGGGCGAGCCGCTGTCGTCGCGCCAGACCGTGCAGAACTGGATCGCCGAGTGCCGCGCGTCGATCGACGCCGCGCGGCTGCTCGTGACCCAGGCGGCGACGCGCCTGCAGAACCGGCACGAGCGCGCGCAGATCGACATCTCGATCGCGAAGTTCTTCGTGGCCGGCGTGACGCAGACCGTGCTCGATCATGCGCTGCAGGTGCAGGGCGCGCTGGGCGTGAGCGGCGACACGATCCTCAACGTGCTCTGGCGGCACGAACGCGCGGGCCGCATCTACGACGGCCCGGACGAAGTCCACAAGGCGCTGGTCGCGCGCCATGCGCTCGCCGGATTCCGGCGGGAGGTCTCATGAGCGCGCGGATCGCGGAACGCGCGATGGCGGCGCTCGGCCGACCCGGCGCCGCCGCGTGGGCAACGCGCATAGGCGGCGGACGGGCCAGCGAAGTGTTCCTGGTGCAGGGCGGCGCACGCGACGTCATCGCGTACCGGCTGCCGGAAGGCGGTGCGCGGGAGGCGCAGCGCCGCTTTGCCGTGCTTGCCCGGCTGGCCGGGCAGTTTCGCCTTGCACCGAAACCGCTCGCGGTGGGCGACGACGGCGAGGCCGCGCTGCTGCTGGTCGAACGGCTCGACGGCGTCGTGCCGGCCGCGTGCGGGCCGCTCGCGCCCGACACCGTGCGCCGCCTCGCGGAACGTTTTATCGCGACGCTCGCGTCGTTGCACGCGCTCGAGATCGCGCCGGCCGACCGGCCGCCCGACTATCTGCGCCGCATCCTGGGCGAGTGGCAGCGGCGCTGGAGCGCGGAGGAGGCGGGCGCGGCGGTCGACGCCGATTTCGAGGCCGTCGCGCGCTGGTTGACCGAACGGATTCCGGAGGCCGCACCCGCCGCGTTCCTCCATAACGACTACAAACTCGACAACATCCTCGTCGACCCGGGCGATCCCGCGCGCGTGGTGGGTGTCGTGGACTGGGAGCTGGCCGCTGTCGGCCATCCGCTCGCCGATCTTGGCGCCGCGCTCGCGTACTGGATCGAGCGCGACGATTCGTCGCTGCTGCGGCTCGACGCGCCTGGGCCGAGCTGCACGCCGGGCGCGCCGACGCGCGCGGCGCTGGTCGACCTGTACGCGGCCGCCGCCGGGCGCGACGTGACGGAACCCGCCTACTGGTATGCGTACGGCCTGCTGCGGCTCGCCGTGATCACGCAGCAGCTTGCGCGGCGACGCCGCGCCGAAGGGCAGCGCGTGCCGCGCGCCGGGCTGATCGTGCGCTGGCTGCTCGATCGCGCGGCGCAAGCCTGCGGAAGCGGGCGGCTGTGATGGCCGCACCTCCCGCGCGTGCCCAGATTCATTTCCTGACAACGGACACCTGACCCATGGACACAGAACGTTCCACGACGCACTTCGACGTCATCGTGATCGGCGGCAGTCACGCCGGACAATCCGCCGCGCTGCAGATCGCACGCGCCCGCAGGCGCGTGCTGGTGATCGATGCGGGCACGCGCCGCAACCGCTTCGCCGCGCATTCGCACGGCGTGATCGGCCAGGACGGACGCTCGCCCGACGCGATCGCGGCGGAAGGCAAGGCGCAACTGCTCGCCTATCCGAACGCGCAATGGCGCGCGGATACGGTCGCCCGGGCCGAGCCGGCCGGCACCGGCTACGCGCTTCACTGCGCATCCGGACAACGCTACGACGCGCGGCACGTGGTGCTCGCGTTCGGCGTGGTTGACGAACTGCCGGACTTGGCCGGTGTGCGCGAACGGTGGGGACAAAGCGTCTTCCACTGCCCGTACTGCCATGGCTACGAGCTGGACCAGGGCCGCATCGGCGTGCTCGGGAGCGGGCCCTTGTCCTACCTGTCAGCGATGCTGATGCCCGAGTGGGGCAAGACCGTGTTCCTGACCGACGGCAGCTTCGAGCCGGACGACGAACAGCGCGAGGCGCTCGCGCGGCGGGGTGTCGAGATCGTGCGCGAACGAATCGCGCGCATCGTCGATCGCGCGACTGTCGAACTCGCCGACGGTCGCCGGTTCGTGTTCGACGGGCTGTTCACGATGAATCGCACGCGCCTGTCGAGCCCCGTTGCGGAGCAGCTGGGCTGCGTGATCGAGGATGGGCCGCTGGGGCCCTACGTGCGCACCGACGATGCGATGGAGACCTCGGTGCCGGGCGTGTTCGCGTGCGGCGACATCACGCACCGTGGCGGCACCGTGGCGCTCGCGATCGGCAATGGCGCGCTCGCGGGCCTGGCCGCGCATCGCAAGCTGGTGTTCGCGTGACGCGCGTGCGCGCCGCTCCGGTCATCGCGCCGGGGGGCTCATCTTTCTCTTTATCGGAAACCGAACAGTGAGCTGGCAAAACGTGTGTTTCTCGTGGCTGTTGCGCAGGACAGCCAAATCCCTGACCCGCAAGCCGACCTTGACAGCCCAGGAAATGCGTGCGCGCAGCGCGAAGTGGTCGCGCGGCGAAGTGAAGCCGCCGCGCGGCTGGCGCGTGCGCAAGCTCGAAGCGGATCCGGTGCGCGGCGAGTGGATCGAACCGGAAACCGCCCCGCGGCCCGGCGCGATCGGGCGGGTCATCCTGTATCTGCACGGCGGCGGGTATTGCTTTTGTTCCCCCCTCACGCACCGGACCGTGGCGGCCGCGCTGGCACGGGAAGCGGACGCGCGCGCGTTCTCGCTCGATTACCGGCTCGCTCCCGAACATCCGTTCCCCGCCGCCGTCAACGATACGCTGGCGGCGTATCGCGGGCTGCTGGCCGAAGGCGTGATGCCCGGCCGGATCGTGGTCGCGGGTGATTCGTCGGGGGGCGGGCTGGCGCTTGCGCTGCTGATGTCGCTGCGCGAAGCGGGGGATCCGTTGCCGGCCGGCGCGGTGCTGTTTTCGCCGTGGACGGATCTGGCGGCGACGGGCGCGTCACTCGAGGAGAACGACGAATCCGACGTGATGTTGACGGCCGTCGCGGTCGCGAATTTCTCCCACTACTATCTCGGCGACACGGTCGCCGACCATCCGGTTGCTTCGCCGCTCTACGGGGACTATACGGATTTGCCGCCGTTGTTTATCCAGGCGAGCGACAGCGAAGTGCTGCTCGACGACGCCGTGCGTGTGGCGGAAAAGGCCCGTGTTGCCGGCGTCGCGGTGAATTTCAAAGTGTGGCGTCGGCTGCCGCATGCGTGGCCCACGCTCACCCCTTATTTGCCTGAGGCGAAGCGGGCCATCGAGGAAGCGGCCGATTTCATTCGCAAGGTGACGCCATGACATCCGGACGGACCCGGGCTTGTGCCCGTTCCTGGGTCGATGCGGCGCCGTCGAGAGGAGACGTCGCCCAGCGATTGTTTTGCCTCCCGTATGCGGGAGGAAGTGCGACCGTGTTTCGCGGCTGGCCGGAACGGTTCCCCGCAACCGTCGATGTGCGGCCCCTGCATCCGCCCGGTCGAGGCCGGCGATTTCACGATGCCTTGCTATATCGATTGGACGAAATGGCCGACGAAGTGACGGAAGCCATCACGCCGCTGCTGGATTTGCCCTATGCCTTGTTCGGTCACAGCATGGGAGCGAGTATGGCGTTCGAAGTCGCTCAGCGCCTGAAGGCCCGGAGGCTGCCGCAGCCGGCGTGTCTCGTCGTGTCCGCGCGCGGCGCGCCACACCTGACCGGCAACGCGCCGCCGATCCACGATCTGCCGGATGACCGATTTCTCGATGAGGTGATGCGGATGAACGGGACGCCACCTGACGTGATGGCAGAGCCCGACATCGTCAAGATGATCCTGCCGATCCTGCGCGCCGATTTCGAGGCGATCGAGACGTACCGGCCGAAGTCGCGTCCGCCCCTGGATTGTCGGCTCGTCGCGCTGGGTGGGCGGGATGAACCGGGTAGCGTCGACGCGGTGAATTCGTGGCAGGCCTACGCTACGGGCGGCTTCCGTGGGGAGCTTGTTCCCGGAGGCCATTTCTTTCTGCGAGATCGAGGCACGAGGCTGTTCGATATTCTGAATGACGAACTGGGCAGGTCAAATCTGACCCTGCCTCGAATCCACGTACAACAAGAAGTCTGATAACTTTGACCCTAGCCCATAAAACTGTTCCATTTGGAAGTGGAAAAATCCGGCATGACGTGGACTTGCCCCTGCATGACCGGACAGGCGATCACGCTTAGGTTGGAGAATTTGCTTGCTGGCGAAACTCGCGTGGCGGGCGGGATTTCAATGCGCTATGCGGATGCGACTCGTTGTAGTGGTCGAATGAAATGGCCAGGTTTTGCAGCGCGGTCCCGACGTCGGGCTTGGGCATCCACGACACGAAATCGCGCTTCATCGTTTTGACGAAGCTCTCGGCCATCCCATTTGCTCTGCGGACTTCTGACCGGTGTCGTGACCGGCTTCAGGCCGATTTCCCGCGAGAATGTCAGCGTCTTGTCGGCAATGTAGCAGGAACCGTTGTCGCTCAGCCACTCGATTTCACTGTCAGCCTGAAGGATCCGTACATACTCGACTTTCTTGGACTCAACGATCACTATCTGGAGTGCGATCTCGAAGATGCGATCCTGCGCGAGATGGGGCAGCTCCTGCTGGAGCTCGGCGCGGGTTTTATGTTCGTTGTCCGCCAGAAACGGCTGCCGATCGACGACGACGACTTCTATCTCGATCTGTTGTTCTACAACCGCAAGCTCAAGCGTCTCGTCGCCATCGAGCTGAAACTCGGTTCCTTCAAGGCGAGTATAAGAGTCAGATGGAACTGTACTTGCGCTGGCTCGCGAAGCACGAACTGGAACCGGGTGAAGCGCCGCCGATCGGTATCATCCTCTGCGCCGGGAAGAAGTAAGAGCAGATCGAATTGCTTGAACTCGGCCAAAGCGGTATCCACGTCGCCTGCCTCCACGCGAGACGCTGCAGGCGAAGCTGCACCAATCGATCGCGGCCGCACGTGCCAGGCTCGACGACAAGCGGGAATCGCGATGATGGGCATCGCGTTGTCGAACATCGACAGCGTCTCGAAGCCGGCTTCTGCGGAGCGCGAGATTCGGCGTTGTCGATCGGACGGCGCGTCGGCAAATAGTTCCCAGCGCACCTGTTTGAAGCATTCGCCATATCGTAGAGCAAAGCAAAGATGTCAACACGAGGTGCCCATCGCACAAGGCGCTCGGCGTGTGAGATGGCGTTCCTCGCGAGCCTTTGATAGCGATCGCCTCGGCGGCCTAAGAGACGGTTTCAAAAAGAGTCCAAGGGGCTGGTAAGAAGCGTTCATGAGTCAGGCGTCGGCTGGGGCTGATAGCCCAGATCGGCAAGCCGCTTGAGCAGGCGCTGGATGGTTTTTCCGGCGTCAAGCCGACAGAAGTAGTCTGCACCGAGGTCTGCATAGATGACTCCGTTGGACAGCATGTGCCAGACCGCTGTGAGGATGGACGCGGCGACGGCGAGGATGGCTTTCTTGGGACCGCGTCTTGCCTTGATACGCAGGAACTGGGCGTGCAGGTAGGTGCTTTTCACCCGTACGGCGGCCCAGGCGGCGGTGACGAGCGCGGTTTTCAGCCACGTGGCGCTTTTGCGCACGCGGGTGCTTCGGCGTTTGCCGGCGCTCTCATCGTTCCGCGGACAGAGGCCTGCCCAGGAGATCAGGTGGGCGGCATCGGGGAAGCGGGTCATGTCGGCGCCGACCTCGGCCAGGATGACCTGGGCGGTCACGTCACTCACGCCGGGGATAGTGCTCAGCAGGCGGACGCATTGCCGGATCGGTGCCAGCGCTTTTCCCAGGGTGACGTCCAGTTCGGCGAGGGTGTGTTGCAGGGCCTCGATGACGCCCAGGTGAAGCTTGAGTAGCGTCCGGTGATGAGCGGTAATGCGCCCACGCAGTGCCTCACGCAGTTCGGGCATTTTCTTGCGTGCGTTGCCCTGGGCGAGCGCAGCGAGTCGTTCAGGATCGTCCTCGCCAGCGACGATGGCGTCGAGCATGGCGCGGCCACTGCAACCGAGCACGTTTGATAGCACGCTGCCCAGTTTCAGGTTCGCATCCTCAAGCACCTTCTGGATGCGCAGGCTGTGCTGGGCGATCTCGCGCACGAGCTGTTTGCGCGTGCGGGTGAGGTCGCGTAACTCCTGTGTCGCAGCAGGCGGCACGAAGCTGGAGCGGATCAGGCCGTGTGCGAGCAGGTCGGCGATCCACGTCGCGTCATTCACGTCCGTCTTGCGTCCGGGGACGTTGCGGATGTGCCTGGCATTGGCCAGGACCAGCTCGAACCGGCCTTCGAGGATGTGCCAGACCGGTTTCCAATAAATGCCAGTCGCTTCCATGGCGACGTGCGTGCAGCCGTGCAGGCCAAGCCAGTCGGCCAGCGCTAGCAGTCCGCTCGTGGTGGCAGCGAAGCTGCGCACCTCGTGACACTGCGGCGCGGACACGCAGCGCACGCAGGCCACGATGGTGTCCTTGTGCACGTCGAGTCCAGCGCAGCGAGGATAGAGAACCTGCATAGTGACCTCCTGCCAGATCAATGGCAGCGGCACAGCAGCCCTCGTAATCGAATTCTGGTAAGCGTGCTCGCGGGCATGACCGCCCGTCGTCACAATCCGGGGTGCGCGCAGGACTGCGGGTCCAACTGTTAAGCGGGCTCGGGGCACCATTCCCCAGGCCGACCTCGTTTGCCGCCGCGTGCCCATGTTACCCCGGCGTGGGTAGCAATCGTGAATCGTGCGCTTCATCCTTCGGGGTCGGGCCAAGCCCGATGAACAACTGTTAACTTTTTCAGCATCCTGTTAACCTTGGCCGTCGTGACAGACGGGCCAAGGAGATGGGTAAGCCAATCATTGATGACGAACTGTGGGCACTGGTCGAACCACTGCTACCTCCGCCAAAGCCGCGCCGCTTCAAGTACCCCGGTCGCAAGCCGGTAGCGGACCGTGCGGCTTTGACGGGCATCCTTTTTGTGCTGAAGACGGGCATTCGTTGGCGCGACTTACCGTCCGAAATGGGATGCGGCTCAGGCGTAAGTTGTTGGCGCAGGCTGCGCGATTGGCAGCAAGCCGGTGTGTGGGATCGACTGCACGCGGTGCTGCTGGCGAAACTGCGAGCAGCCGAGAAGATCGACTTCTCCCGTGTGGTCGTCGACTCATCGTCGATTCGTGCGGTTGGGGCGGGCGAAAAACTGGCCCGAACCCCACCGATCGAGCTCGACCCGGTCGAAGCACCACATCGCCACCGACGCCAACGGAACGCCGATCGCGGCGATCCTGACCGGCGCCAATCGTAACGACGTCACCCAACTGGTTCCGCTGATCGAGGCCATTGTGCCGATCGGCGGCGTGCGTGGACGGCCTCTGAGCCGTCCTGCCCGCGTCTACGCCGACCGTGGTTACGACCACGACAAATACCGACGCATCCTTCACGAGCGCAACATCCCCACCAGCATCGCGCGGCGCGGTCAGCCGCACGGTAGTGGCCTTGGAAAAGTCCGTTGGGTCGTCGAACGTACTCATGCTTGGCTGCATCATTTCCGCCGTCTACGTATTCGCTTTGAACGTCGCGCCGACATTCACGAAGCGTTCCTCAAACTCGGCTGCTGCCTGATCTGCTGGAATACCCTGCGGCGAGCCCAGCAGTCTTTATGAAACCGTCTCTTAGACCGCGCCGGGTCGTCGAAGCGCTTGCGATGACGCGCCCCGCCGTGTTGCCTTCCGTCTTCAGAACGACGTCGGCACCCAGGATGTCGTAGATGTCGCGGCTCAATGGATGGCCTGCACGCTCCCCTGCCGACGCTTCGCCGACATCCTCGCGGACGCCTGCGCACGGCTCGGGGCCGATGTGGATCGCTACACCTTCATCGTAATGGACTTGCACCATCTACTCCTTGCCGGTCTCCCGGCGCACTCTGAAGCCACCCCATCCTCCGCGACGATCGTCGGCGTGATCGCGTACGGCACGCGCGCGAGGCCGTCGGCGACGAACGTGCCGTCGCCGCGCCGCGTCCACAGGTAGCCTTCCGCGATGAGCTGCTCGAACGCGTCGAGCGTCGTCTTGCGCGACACGCCGAACTGCATCGCGAGATCGCGTGTCGACGGCAGCCGCGCGCCGCCCGCGAGGCGTCCGTCGACGATCGCCGCGCGCAGCTGGCGGGAGATTTGCCCCGTCAGGTCGTGACGGCCTTCGATGTGAATCGCGATATCCATCGCAGTGGTTACCTCGGTCGGGCAGATATTGCCGGATTCGGCATACCGCGAGTATGCCGCCGGATGCGCGGCGCGTCGCGGTTCGGCGAGGCGCCGTCCACCGCGTCGCACGATGCTGAGAATTTCTCGCCGATCGCGCAATTTATTTCTCGTCACGCGCGGGAATCTCAACGCCTAACCTTGGCGGGCCTCGCCGGCATGCGCCGGCCGGGCGGAGATCCCATCCGTTCAATACGAGAAATTTCATGAAAAGAAGACTGATTCTGTCCGCCGTCGCGCTTGGCGCGGCCGGCGCGGCCAACCACGCGTGCGCGCAAAGCTCGGTCACGCTGTACGGCGTGATCGACGACGCGATCCAGTACACGCACAACGTCGCGGGCAAGAGCACGAAGCTCGGCCTGACCTCGGGCGTGATGTCCGGCAGCCGCTGGGGCCTGCTCGGCTCGGAAGACCTCGGCGGCGGCCTCAAGGCCGTGTTCCGCCTCGAGAACGGCTTCAACGTGAACACCGGCGTGCTGAACCAGGGCGGCCGCGAGTTCGGCCGGCAGGCGTACGTCGGCGTCGCGTCGGCGCGCTGGGGCACGGTCACGCTCGGCCGCCAGTACGACGCGCTGCGCGATCTCGTGCAGCCGGTGCAGGGCGACAACTATCTGGAGTACTTCACGTCGCCGGGCGACGTCGACGACGCGGACAACAGCCTGCGCTTCAACAACACCGTGAAGTGGACGAGCCCCGTCTGGTCGGGCCTGCAGGCCGTCGCGACCTATTCGTTCGGCGGCGTCGCGGGATCGGTGGGCTCGGGCCAGTCGTACAGCGGCGCGCTCGCGTACAACGCGGGGCCGTTCGGCGCCGCGGCCGGCTACATGCACATCGACAACGGCAGCGCGTCGCTGTCAACGCGCGGCACGTCGAGCGCGGACCGCATCTTCGCGACGTCGGTGAACAAGGCCTACGCGTCCGCGCGTTCGATCAACATCCTGCGCGCCGGCGCGAAATACGCGGTCGGCCCGGTGACGCTCGGCGGCTATTACAGCTTCTCCGAATACGTGGCTGACGCCAGCTCGGCATTCAAGGACAGCGAGCGCTACAACAACGGGTCGGTGTACGCGCAGTGGCAAGTGTCGGCGCCGCTCGTCGCCGAGGTCGGCTACAACTACCTGAAATCGAGCGGCCATTCGTCGGCGACCTATCACCAGGTGACGGCGGCCGTCGACTATGCGCTCAGCAAGCGCACCGATCTGTACGCATCGGTCGGCTACGGCCACGCATCGGGCTCGAACGGCACGGGCGACGCGCAGGCCGTCATCGGGCCGTCGGACATCGATTCGGGCAAGCGCACGCAGGAGCTCGCGCTGGTCGGCATCCGGCATCGCTTCTGACCGCCGGCGGGGCCCGAGGGCCCCGCCGCAGTTCAACGCGCGGCCGTCACGCGAGGTGCGCGTGGAGCCACGACGTGAACGCGGTCACGAGCGGCGTGTCGGCCAGCTCGTGGCGCGCAACGAGGTAGTACGCATACCGCGCGGGCACGGCCGCGCTGAACGGCCGCACGAGCGTGCCGTCGATCAGGTCGTCGCGCACGGAGAGGCTGTCGCCGAGCGCGACGCCTTGCCTGCGCGCGGCGGCCTCGACGCCGATGTGCGCATTGCCGATCTCGAGGATGCGGATGTCCGGCAGCTTGTCGGCGTTCGCTTCCGCGAGCCACCGCATCCACGAGCCCGAATGCTCGCAGAACAGCGGGCGTCCCGAGAGATCCTGCACCTTGCGGATCGCGTCGGGCCCGTTCATCAACGCCGGGCTCACGACCGGAAACAGCGCCGGATGCGACAGCAGCTCGACGCGCCGGTTGCGCCAGTTGCCTTCCCCGTAGCGGATGCACACGTCGACGTCTTGCGAGTAGACCTCGCGATCGTCGTTCGACGGAATCACCTTCAGATGAATACCCGGATAGCGTTCGAGAAAATCGCCGATACGCCGCGCGAGCCAGCGCGATGCGAGCGACAACGGCGTCGACACGACGAGATCGCCGACGGCGGCCGGCGAGTCGAGCCTGACGGTCGCGTTCGCGATCATGTTGAACGCGGTGCCGACCGGTTCCAGCAGCGCCTCGCCTTGGGGCGTGAGCTTTACGCGCGTCTTTGATCGGACGAATAGCGTGACGCCGAGCGTGCTTTCGACAATGCGGATCTGATGGCTGACCGCGCTCGCGGTCACGTGCAGCTCGTCGGCGGCGGCCGACACGCTGCCGCGCCGGGCGGCGGCCTCGAACGCGCGAAGGGGGTTCAGCGGGGGCAGGCGATTGCGCATCGGCGGATTCGTCGGAGTTGGCAGTGCTGAGAAAAATTTCATTTAAACGGATTTGATTTCTCGCTACAACAAAAAAAATTGAATGCCTACAGTGGGGGCAATCCAACCGAGTCGAGGTCGACCGAAATGAGTCTTACCGAACCGATCGAACGCCTGTGGGGCGGTCGCTTTCAGTCGAAACCGTCCGATGCGCTGCAGAACCTGTCGCGCTCCGACCCGAGCTTCTTCCGCCTCGCGCCTTACGACCTGGCGGGCTCCCGTGCGCATGCGCGCGAGCTGCACCGCGCCGGCATCGTGAACGACGACGAGCTCGCGCAACTGCTCGCCGCGATGGACGGCATCGGGCGCGATTACGCGGCCGGCGCGATCGCGCCGTCGCTCGCCGACGAGGACGTGCACACGTTCCTCGAACGCGTGCTCACGCAGCGGCTGCCGGCGCTCGGCGGCAAGCTGCGCGCCGGGCGCTCGCGCAACGACCAGGCCGCGAACGACCTGCGGCTGTATCTGCGCGACAAGGCGCGCCAGCTCGTGCGCGGCGTGCTCGACCTGCAGGACGCGCTCGTCGGCCAGGCAAACCTGCACGTCGACACGGTCACCGCCGGCTTCACGCACCTGCAGCCCGCGCAGCCGATCGTGTTCGGCCATCAGCTGCTCGCGCACGCGCAGTCGCTATATCGCGACGTCGACCGTCTCGTCGACTGGGATCGCCGCACCGCGCGCTCGCCGCTCGGCGCGGCCGCGCTCGCGGGCTCGGCGATCTGCGTGCGGCCCGAGCTGTCCGCACTGGAGCTCGGCTACGACGCGCCGTGCGAGAACTCGATCGACGCGGTCGCCGCGCGCGATCACGTGGCCGAATTCGTGTTCGTCACGAGCATGCTCGCGGTGAACCTGTCCCGCCTGTCGGAAGAAGTGATCCTGTGGACGTCGCGGCAATTCCGCTGGGTGGAACTCGACGACGGCTATGCGACGGGCAGCTCGATCATGCCGCAGAAGAAGAACTCCGATATCGCCGAGCTGACACGCGGCAAGGCGGGGCGGCTGATCGGCAACCTGAGCGGGCTGCTCGCGACGCTGAAGTCGCTGCCGCTCGCGTACAACCGCGACCTGGCGGAGGACAAGGTCGCCGCGTTCGATTCGATCGACACGCTCGAACTCGTGCTGCCCGCGATGGCCGGGATGATCCGCACGATGCGCGTGAACGTCGACGAGATGCGCCGCCAGGCGCCGCTCGGCTTCACGCTCGCGACCGAAGTCGCCGACTGGCTCGCGATCTCCGGCGTGCCGTTCAGCGAGGCGCACGAAATCACCGGCGCGCTGGTGCGCGCATGCGAGCGCGACGGCATCGAGCTGGCCGACGCGAGCGCGGAAATGCTGCAGGCCGTCGATGCGCGTCTGGCGCCCGCGGTGCGCGAGCATCTGACGCTCGACGCGGCCGTCGCCGCGCGCGGCGGCGCCGGTGGCACGTCGCCCGCGCGCGTGCTCGAACAGATCGACCGCCTGAGCAACGCGATCGAACGCCAGGCCGCGTGGGCGGCCGACTACCGGGGGCCGTCATGCTGAGCGCATCCGATTCGCATCGTCTCGACGGCGCACCGGCCGCGGCCGTCGCCGCGGCGGACGACACCGCCGCACTCGTGCGCGTGCGCCGGTGCTACTGGGGCCGCTATGTCGCGTCGATCGCGATCGTCGCCGCGCTCGCCTACGTGGCGCTCGCGTTCGCGCGCGGGCAGATCGAATGGCGCGTCGTCGGCCAGTTCCTGACCGCGCGTTCGATCCTCACCGGCCTCGGCAACACGATCGTGATGACCGTCCTCGCGATGACGCTCGGTATCGTGCTCGGGGTCGTCACCGCGGTGATGCGGCTGTCGTCGAACCCGGTGCTCGGCGCGATCGCGCAGGGCTACATCTGGCTGTTCCGCGGCACACCGGTGATCCTGCAGCTGCTGCTGTGGTTCAACCTCGCGCTGGTGTTTCCGACGCTCGGCATTCCGGGGATCGCCGAGTTCCGGACCGTCGACGTGATGACGCCGTTCCTCGCGGCGGTGCTCGGGCTCGGCATCAATCAGGGCGCGTATACGTCGGAAGTCGTGCGCGCGGGGCTGCTGTCAGTCGACACCGGCCAGTACGAGGCCGCGAAATCGATCGGCATGGCGCGCCTGCAGGCACTGCGCCGGATCATCCTGCCGCAAGCGATGCGCATGATCGTGCCGCCGATCGGCAACGAGCTGATCGGCATGGTCAAGCTGACGTCGCTCGCGAGCGTCGTGCAGTACGCGGAGATGCTGCACAACGCGCAGAACATCTACTACGCGAATGCGCGTGTGATCGAGCTGCTGATCGTCGCGGGCATCTGGTATCTCGCGGTCGTCACCGTGCTGTCGTTCGCGCAGGCTCGCGTCGAACGGCGCTTCGCACGCGGCGCGGGCCGCGCGGCGGGCCGCAAATGAACGGCACGACCCTCAACCATCGGGAGAACATCATGACGAACGCAGTCGTTCGCACAGTCGACGTGCGCAAGTCGTACGGCGATTTCCAGGCGCTGCACGGCATCACGCTCGACGTCGCGCAGGGCGAAGTGCTCTGCATCATCGGGCCGTCGGGATCGGGCAAGAGCACGTTCCTGCGCTGCATCAACCAGCTCGAGACGATCAGCGCGGGCGCGCTGTGGGTCAACGGCGAACTGGCCGGCTACCGGCAAGCGGGGCACAAGCTGCACGAGCTGTCGGAGCGGCAGATCGCGCGGCAGCGGCTGTCGACCAGCATGGTGTTCCAGCGCTTCAACCTGTTCCCGCACAAGACCGCGCTCGAGAACGTGATCGAAGGGCCGGTGCAGGTGCTCAAGCGCCGCCGCAAGGAAGCGGAGGAAGAGGCGCGCACGCTGCTCGCGCGCGTCGGGCTCGGGCACAAGTGCGACGCGTTTCCGGTCGAGCTGTCGGGCGGCCAGCAGCAGCGTGTCGCGATCGCGCGGGCGCTCGCGATGCATCCGCAGCTGATCCTGTTCGACGAGCCGACGTCCGCGCTCGACCCCGAGCTCGTCGGCGAGGTGCTGGCCGTGATGCGCGACCTCGCGAAGAGCGGGATGACGATGATCGTCGTCACGCACGAGCTCGGTTTCGCGCGCGAGGTGGCCGATCGCGTCGTGTTCATGGACGCCGGCCGGATTGTCGAGAGCGGGCCGCCCGACCAGGTGCTGTCCGCGCCGACGCATGCGCGCACGCGCGACTTCATCTCCGCCGTGATTGCGTGAACGGGCCGGACGCCCCGTGCAGAAGCGCCCGAACGAATGTTTCGTCGACGAGACGGGCGTAGCCCCCATTACTCCACAACGACAAGGCGACACCCCATGAAAGCATCCATCCTGACCCGCACGCTGGCCGCCGTCGCATTCGGCGCGGTCGCGCTTCACGCTTCGTTCGCGGCCGCGCAGGCAGCGCCCGCCGCCGCGAAGCACACGCTGAACGTCGCGATCGTGCCGAACTACCCGCCGTTCGAATACAAGGACCCGGCGACCGACAAGCTCGCGGGCTTCGACGTCGATCTCGGCGAGGCGCTCGCCGCGAAGCTGGGCGCGAAGCTGAACTGGGTCGAGACGAGCTTCGACCAGATGATGAGCGCAGTTGCGACACAGCGCGTCGACATGATCCTGTCCGGCATGACCGACCTGCCGACGCGTCGCGACGCGGTGACCTTCGTCGACTACATCGAGACGGGCCCACAGTTCTATACGCTGAAGGCGCGCGCCGGCGAATTCGCGCAGATGGGCGCGCTGTGCGGCAAGCGCGTCGGCTCGAGCCGACGCACGTCGTTCCCGGACAACACGGCCGCGTGGAGCGCGGAGAATTGCGTGAAGGCCGGCAAGCCCGCGATCGTCGTGGTCGGCACCGACGGTTCGTCGGATGCGCGGATGCAGTTGCGCCAGAATCGCATCGACGCGGCCGTGCAGGGTGGCGAGACGCTGCCGTACCAGAACAGCCTCGAGCAGAACGCGTATGCGCCGGTCGGCAAGCCGTTCCTGTCGCAATACACGGGGATCGGCGTCGCGAAGACCAATACCGCGCTCTCGAGCGCGCTGACGACCGCGCTCAACCAGATGATCGCGGACGGCTCCTACCAGAAGATCCTGACGAAGTGGGGGCTGCAGGAGCACGCGGTGTCGAAGGCGATGGTCAACGGCACGCACTGAGCGCGCGATGACTGGCCTTGCTCCCCGCTGGCCGGACGCGAAGCGCGCGTGCGTCGCGCTCGCGTTCGATCTCGACGGCCCGACCGGCGACGCGATGCTGAACGGGTCGATCTGGCGCAACCCCGCGTATTTCACGCTCGGCAGCTACGGGCCGTGGCGCGCGCTCGGCCGGCTGCTCGACATGCTCGCGTCCTTCGATGTGCCCGCGACATTCTTCGTGCCGGCGTGGGTCGCGCAGACGTGGCCCGCGCAATGCGCGGCGATCGTCGAACGCGGCCACGAGATCGGCTATCACGGCTACCGGCACGAAGCATTCTGGACGCTCGCGCCCGAGCGGCAGCGGGAGGTCATGGCGCAGTCGGCCGAGATCTTCGCGCACACGCTCGGTGTGCGGCCCGTCGGGTTCCGCACGCCGTCCGGCGACTGGAGCGCGCAGACGCTGGCCGTGCTGCGCGAAGCGGGCGTGCGCTATTCGAGCTCGATGCGCGGCGACGACCGGCCGTACCTGCTACCCGGCCATGACGGCGAGCCGCCGCTCGTCGAGATACCCGGCCGCTGGGAGACCGACGATTACGCGTCGCTCGCGTATCACCGCAATCCGGATTTTCCGGCGGGGCTCGACCGGATCGCCGGCTACAACGCGACGCTCGACAACTGGACGCGCGAATTCGACGGCGTGTATCGCGACGGCCTGTGCCTGACCACGCTGCTGCATCCGAAGGTCTGCGGCAAGCCGGGGCGCATCGCGCTGCTGGAAGCCTGGCTCGGGCACATGCAGGCGCAGGGCGGCGTGTGGTTCGCGCGCTGCCGGGAGGTGGCCGACTGGTGGCTCGCGCAGCACGCGGGCGATGCGGGGCCGACACAACGGGACAACACGTGACGACGTTTCCTTCATGGCCGGGCGGCGCGCGATGCGCGGTCGCGATCACGGTCGACTTCAATGACATCCATGGCATCGAGACGCAGGAGCCGGGCATCGCCGGCCGCGAGAAATCGCTGTCGGTGTGGCGCTACGGTGCGACGCGCGGCGTCGACCGGCTGCTCGCGGCATTCGACGAGTTCGGCGTGCCGGCGAGCTGGTTCGTGCCGGGCGTCGGTGCCGAAACGCACGCGGATGCCGTGCGAGCGATCGCCGCGGCCGGCCACGAGCTCGGCGTGAGCGGCTACCGCTGCGAGGATTTCGACGCGCTGCCGCTCGCCGCGCAGATCGATGCGTGCCGAGCCGGGCGCGCGGCGCTCGCGGAAACGATCGGGCGCGACGCGGACGGCTTCCGCTCGTTCACCGGCAACTGGGCCGGCGGCTTCGCGGATTTCCTCGTCGCGGAAGGTTTCACATGGTCGTCGTCGTGGCGCGGCGACGATCTGCCGTATTTCCATCCGTCCGGCAACAGCCGCGCCGACGGCGCGCGACTGGTCGAGTTGCCGTTGCACTACGAACTGGAGGACGAGCCGTATTTCGTGTTCAACCTGTCGCCGCCGGTGCCGGTCGGCCAGGCGCGCATCGCGTCTTACCGCGACGTGCTCGACAACTGGCGGCGCGACTTCGATGGTTTTCGGCGCTTCGGGCTCTGCTGCGTGCTGCGGCTCCATCCGGAAATCATCGGCACCGCCGGGCGGATCGACCTGCTGCGCGCGTTGCTCGCGCACATGCGCGACGCCGGTGACGCATGGTTCGCGACGGGGCGCGACATCGCGCGCTGGTGGCGTACGCAGGGTCCGGCCAATGCGCCCGGCCATCCGGTCGACGTGTTCGCGCGCTGCGTGGCCGACGAGGCAGCGCGATGACGGCCGATATGCAAACGCGCGCCACGCGGCTCGCCGCGTTCGTCGCGCAGACGCCCGCCGACGCGTTGCCGGACGACGTCGTCGCGAAGGCGAAGCGGCACGTGCTCGATACGTTCGGCGCGGCGCTCGCGGGGGCGTCGGCCGTCGAGACGCGCAGCGCCCGCGCGCTGACCGGCGCCGCCGAGCGCGGCGGCGCGCTGCTGTGGGGCACGCGCCGGGCGGCGGGCGCGCGCGACGCGGCGTTCGTCAACGGGATCGCCGCGCACGCGCTCGAACTCGACGATTCCGGCGGCTGCGATCATTCCGGCGCGGTCGTGCTGCCGGCCGCGCTCGCCGCGCTGGCCTGCGCGGCCAGGTCCGTATCGGGCCGCGAATGCCTGGCAGCGATCGTGCTCGGCTACGATGTCGGCCGGCGCGTGCTCGAGGCGGCCGGCGGCTATTCCGCGCACAACGGCGCGGGCTGGCATTCGACGCTCAGTTGTGGCGTGTTCGGCGCGGCGGCGGCGAGCGCGCGCATGCTCGGGCTCGACGCCGCGCGCACGCGCGACGCGCTCGGCCATGCGGCGAGCTTCGCGGGCGGGCTGTGGGGTTTCATCCACGACGGATCGCAGACGAAGCGGCTTCACGCGGGGCGGGCGGCGGAAGGCGGCGTGCTCGCGGCGCTGTTCGCGCGCGAGGGCGTGAGCGGCCCCGCGCAGGTGTTCGAGGACGTGTGGGGAGGCTTCTTCAGCACGTTCGCCGCGCAGTCGCACGCGGCCGACGCATTGACCGACGGCCTCGGTGTGAACTGGAAGCTGATGCTCTGCTCGATCAAGCCGCATGCGTCGTGCCGCAGCGCGCACGCGGCAGTCGACGCGACGCTGCAGCTCGCGGGCGGGCGCACGTTCGATGCTGGCGAGATCGAGCGGATCGTCGTGCGCGCGAGCGGCTTCGTTGTGCGAATGTGCGGCGGCCGCGACCTGTCGACGCTGTCGTCCGCGCAGATGAGCCTACCGTACGCGGTCGCGGCGGCGCTCGTGTTCGGCGACACGGGGATCGGCGTCTATCGCGAGGAGCGGCGGGCCGATCCGCGCGTCGCGGCGATGCTCGATCGGATCTCGGTCGACGTCGATCCGTCGCTCGGCGATCTCGACGAACCGACCGTGACACTGCATGCGACAGGCCCCGCACCCGCGTCGCGCCACGTGCCGGTCCCGCTCGGCGATCCGCGCAATCCGCTCGCGGACGACGCGTTGCTCGCGAAATACCGCGCGTTGTCGGAGCCGGCGCTCGGGCAGGCGCGTGCCGATGCGCTGGCCGATGCGTGCCTGTCGCTGGAGCGGCTGGCCGATGCGCGCGTGCTGCAGGACGCACTCGCGGGCGACGCGGAGGCGAGCGAGCCGATGCGTTGATGCAGGGTGCCGCCATCGACATATCGTCCGCCGCGCGAACGACCAGGATCGCCGATCGCGCCCGCGTTGCTGTCTTGCAGCGGCGTCAGTCCTGCCCGCTACGCGCGCGGATACGGGGATCGGCGCCGTGCCGCCGGCATCGTCCGGCATGCGTCGCTACGGTACCTCGCAGGCGCGTTCCGCATCGTCCTGCGCCGCAAGGTTCGTGACCGTCAACCCACCGAACGTCGCGCTGCCGTGTTCCGCGAACACGGCGATCCGGTCGGCCGCGAGCGGCGGGAAGATCAGGTCGGTGATCGCCGTGCGCCCGCCGCCGGCGAACACTTCGACGGAGCCGCGATCGACGACGATCTCGAGCGGCAACCGCCCGTTTTGCAGCGCCAGGTTCACGATGTGCCGCTGGCTGAACGCGCAGGAAAAATTCGTTTCGCCCGATTGCGACCGGTCGAGCGTCAGCGTTCGCTTCGCGGTGTTGTAGACGATCCGCGTGCCGTAAGCACCTCACGACGGCCGTCGTAGACGGCGACGAGGAGCGACATCAAAGTAGTGCCCATCATTTTCGATTTGATGGACATCACTGTGACAGAGTCGGAAGTCAAGCCGGGTAGCCGCAAAGGGCGCCCGAACCATGATCCTGAGTTTCGACGCCGACTCGCAGCCGCGGCCTGTGAGCCCGGCGTGTCGGTCGCGAAGCTGGCGCGGGAGAATGGCATCAACGCAAACATGCTGTTCACCTGGCGGAGTCGGTATCGCGCGCAATTGCAGGCCGAAACGCCATCCCTGATTCCGGTGTCGGTGGTTCATGAGACGCCGCCGGCGTGCGTGGCGATGCCACCGGACGCACTCGGCGTCGGCCATCCGACTCAGCGAACCGGGACGATCGAGATTCGGATCGGCGGCGTAGTCGTCAAGGTCGACGGCGTCGTTGACGCCGAGACGCTGCGGGCCGTACTGGGGAGCTTGCGATCGTGATTGCTCCGCCCACGGGTACACGCGTCTGGCTGGTGGCGGGCGTCACCGACATGCGCTGCGGGTTCCAGGGGCTGGCGGCAAAGGTGCAGACGGCGCTCGAGGAGAATCCGCTGGGCGGCAATGTGTTCATCTTCCGCGGTCGTCGCGGCGATCTCGTGAAGGTCCTGTGGGCGACCGATGACGGGCTCTGGCTTCTCGCGAAGCGGCTTGAGCGTGGCCGTTTCGTCTGGCCCCAGGCTGATGGTGGCAAGGTTCATCTGACGGCGGCACAACTGTCGATGTTGCTCGAAGGCATCGATTGGCGGCAGCCGCGCCGTACCGCTGCACTGTCGATGTTGTAAACCGCGAAGAAGGCTCGTAAACTGCGCCGCATGTCGAACGGCGCCGAACTTCCTGACGATGTTGAAACGCTGCGGGCCTTGCTGAGCGAGGCCCGTGCCCAGCTTGCCGAACGCGATCTTGAGATTGAGCACCTCAAGGCGCAGATCGACAAGCTCAAGCGCATGCAATTCGGACGCAAGTCCGAACAGTTGGATCGGGAGGTCGCGCGACTCGAGACGCATCTCGAGGATCTGACGGGTGGGCGTGGTGTCGCTGATGTGCGGCGTGCCCGCCAATCGAGCGCAAGCACGCCGGTCGGCGACGCGTCGCCGAAAGAGGCGCTGCCGCCACATCTGCCGCGCGAAGAACGTGTGCTGGACGCTGATGCGACCTGCCCGAAGTGCGGCAGCGCCATGCAGCCACTCGGAGAAGACGTGTCCGAGCAACTCGCCCGGGTCGCGGCAGTGTTCAAGGTGATTCGCACGATCCGGCGCAAGACGGTCTGTCCGTGCGGGCACCATGTCTCGCAGTCGCCGATGCCGGGCTTGCCGATCACGCGCAGCATCGCCCATCCGAGCCTGCTGGCCGACATCCTCGTCTCGAAGTACGCGGACCACACGCCGTTGTACCGGCAGTCGCAGATTGCCGCGCGCGACGGCGTGAAGCTCGATCCGGCCAGCATGGGCCGCTGGGTCGGCCAGTGCGAGGCGCTTTGCGAGCCGCTGACTGAGGCGCTGCGCCGCTACACGATGGCACCGTCCAAGCTGCACGCGGACGACACGCCGATCCCGGTGCTCGCGCCGGGCAACAAGAAGACGAAGACCGGACGGCTCTGGGTGTACGTGCGCGACGACAGCCGTTCGGGCTCGACGGAACCGGCTGCGGTGTGGTTTGCCTACTCGCCGGACCGCAAGGGCATCCACCCGCAGACCCATCTCGCCGGATTCAAGGGCATCCTGCAGGCCGACGCCTATAGCGGCTTCAACGAACTGTACGAGAGCGGCAAGATCCGTGAAGCTGCATGTTGGGACCACGCGAGACGGTACATCTACGAGGTTCACGACCGCACGCCGACCGACGCGACCCGACAGGTACTCGAATTGATCGGCGAACTCTACGGCATCGAGGCCGATATCCGCGGCCAACCCGCCGCTGAACGACTGCGCGTGCGGCGGGAGAAAAGCGCGCCGCTGCTGGCAGCCATCAAGGCGTGGATGACGGACAAGCTCGCGACGCTGTCGAAGAAATCCGAGCTGGCCAAGGCAATCCGTTACTCGCTCAACCAGTGGGACGCGCTCATGCTGTACTGCGAAGAGGGCCGTGCCGAGATCAGCAACGCCTTGGCCGAAAACGCGCTGCGCTGCGTGAGTCTGGGTCGCAAGAACTTCCTGTTCGCCGGCTCCGATAGCGGGGGCGAGCGGGCTGCGGCGATGTACGGCCTGATCGGCACGTGCAAGCTCAACGGGATCAACCCGCGCGCCTACCTCGAATACGTCCTGACCCATATCGCTGACCATCCCATCAACCGCATCGACGAACTGCTACCCTGGAACGTCGCCAAGAAACTGCCCCGGCAGCCGGATCCAGCACCATCGCCTGCATGATTGCCAGCCAGTGAGATCCAGGTAGCCCGAATCCCGATCATGCTTCACGCGGGCGTCGCATTGTGGACGGCCGTCGTGAGGTGCTTACGCCGCTTCGCGGCTCCGAGAGGGTTCAAGGCTTGTATAACGTACATTTCTAACGCTAGACAATACGTTTTGCGACGGCTCGTGGACAGCTATCCACGAAAATTCATATGATCGCCGCTAAACAGCCCGGACGGGTCCTGGCCGCCGGGCCGGTCGTCGGCCCGCCCGCGGCCGGCCGGGCATCGGCTGCGCCATTCAGACCAGTCAGGAAGTCGTTGATTCGATGGGCGATTGTTTGAGGGGCAGACCGCTAACCCTTGTCGCGCCGAGGCCACTCTACCCCGGGAAACGGCACGACAATCACTGGGCCTTACCCATTGGCGGCTTTGCGCGGTCGCCCACCCTTGCGTCCGTTCTCGCGCGCGGCATTCGCCTTTGCAGCGCTGCGCGCGCGTCCGCCGGCCATGCCGAGTTCGCGCGCCATCCAGTTCTTCGAACCGAAGACCCCTTGCAGCAGCGCCGGCACGTAGATGTCGGCGTCGAGCCGCGGCCAGTGCAGACCAAGCCCGGCCGGGCTGATCTCGATGAGCGCCAGATCCTCGGGCGTCGCACCGCTCAGGCCTTCGGCTAGTGCCGCCGGAAAGGCAATCTGCACGCCCGTGTTCAGCTTCACCACCACGCGGGCGCTGCGGCGATCGTAGCGGGCCGCCACGGCATAGCCGTGCTCGCGCAGCGCGTGCATGCGCGCCTGCGCTTGCTCGAATTCGCGATCAGTAACGGCCATGAAGGTCTCTCCATTCATTGCAAAGGGCGAGGAGGACGTCCGTGAGGGTAGCCTCGATGCGCGTGACCTCGGTTCGGCTGAAGCCGTAGCTCTCACGCAACCGGGGCGGGCCATCGGGGCAATGCAGGACGAACACCGCTTCGCCGTCCGCTCCTCTGACGTGGACATGCGCGGGTCGATGATCGTTCGGGTAGATGACCACGCGCAGGCCATCGAAGCGGTGTACGGTCGGCATGACGTCATTTTACACAAACCCAACCGCCTGGGATAGGCGCCGCGCCGATCCAATCAGCCCCGAGTTGACACCTGCGGAGAAGCGCGACGGTGACGACTTTAATTCGCGTGCCCAACCATATGATTTTTATGAATTTTTCCAAGCGGACCCTCGCTGGGCCTGCCAGTTGACATCTTTATTTCGGAAACGGTGACGACTTTATTTTGGTCTACGCGAACAGCTCGGTGAACAGCGGCTGCTGGACACTCACCACCATGTCGTGCGCGACGTTCGCGAGTAGCACCGAGCAGATCACGATCCAGACGGTCGCGCGCCTCGCGCGCGACGAAGAACGGCACCGCGCATGCGAGCCCGACGAGCGCGCCGGCGATGGACACGCGGCGCAGCCCGAAGCGGTCGGCGAGCCACGCGAAGCACGGGATCGTCACGCCGCTCAGCGCGCCGACGAGCAGGCCGATGTTCAGGAACAGATCGCGCGACATGCCGAGGTTCGACGTCGAATAGCTGAGCGCGAACGCGGTGACGATATACATCGTGAACAGCTCGGCGAGACGCAGCGCGACGATGTAGACGTACGCCTTCGGATGACGGGTGAGCCCCTCGCGCACCGGCAGCTTCAGCCGGCGGCGGCCGTGCTCGACCTGCTCGACGAATGCCTGCGATCCGTCCATGCTCGCGCGCACCCACAGGCCGATCAGCACGAGTCAAGCGCCGGCCCGGCGAGATCTTCTTCGAGATCGTCCAGCGGCAGGGGCATCAAGGTTTCGGCGAGGGCAATCTGCGCGCGCTCGCGCGAGGCACGGCGCGCGCGGTTGGCGTCTGCGGCTGCCGCGCTCAGACCGAGCGCGGCGGCGGCGCGCAGGCGTCGCCCGGCGCGCCGTTCAGCGTGCGCGCGAGCGTATCGGCGAAATCGCCGATGCACGTGCTGTTCAGCAGCAGGTGCGGCGCGATGTCCGCGCAGAGGCGGTGCTGGAGCTGCGCGACCACGCGCTGCGCGGCCTGGAGCGAGCCGCCGATCGACAGGAACGCGTCGTTCATCGCGGCGTCCGGGCGATCGAGCACGGCCCGCACGACGGCGAGCACCGCGTGGTCGATACGCTGGACGTGCGGAACTTCGACGTGGGGCGTCATGGTCTTCCTCCGAAGAAAAAACGGGGAGCGGCGGCTCCCCGTGGGCGGTTTTCCGTCTTCGCGCCGCGGCCGTGCCGGGCTCGCGCCGGATTACGCGCCGGCGTGGCGCACGAACGGCACGCCGCGCGCGTTGCGTTCGACCCGGCGGTTGTGCCGGAAGCCGTCCTCGCCCGACACGAGCACGACGCCGTACTTGTCGAGCTTCACTTCGCTGCCGTATTCGCTGACGGTATCGGTATCCGGATAGATCTGGACCGCCGCGGGCACGTATCGGCATGCGTAGCCGAGGCGGGTGCGATCCTTCGTCGAGTTCGGGAACGACGAGTGCATCAGCGTCGACCAGAAGATCACGAACTCGCCCGGCTTCATCTTGATCGACACCGCGTTGCGCTCGTCCGGCTTCCAGTCCGGGTCCTTCTGCAGGCTGCGGTAGTCGTAGCCGAAGAAGCCGCGCTTGATGCCGTCCTTCTCGAGCGCGTTGATGTTCGACGGATCGAAGGTCATCTTCTTCGATTCGTCGTAGAACATTTCCTCATGCGTGCCGGGCATGAAGCGCAGGCAGCCGTTTTCTTCGTCGCAATCGGTGAACGCGGTCCACACCGTCACCGCGCCGCCGAAGCGGCCGTCGCCGGGCCACACCACCTGCGGCTTGCCCGACGCGTGCGCGAACGTGTCGGCCTGGTGCCAGTCGGTGCCTTCGTCGCCGGGGTATTTCGGGAACATCTCCGAGCGCCAGCAGATGAGGTCCGGGCCCAGGATCGCATTGAGCTTGTGGACGATCTCCGCGCGCATGATGTGCTCGCTCAGCAGATTCACGTCCAGATGCCGGTCGTAGTTCGCGATCGGGCTGTTCGGCGGCAGCTCGTAGATCGCGTATTCGCGGTCGAACAGTTGCGCGCGGATCTGCCGGTAGCGCTCCCGCGCTTCGTCCTCCGAATAGAGTTTGAACGGTCCGATGTAGCCCTGCTCGCGGAAGCGGGCGATTTCGTCGGGCGTCAGCTTGAATTGCGACATGGTGTTGTTCCTCTGGATCCTGGTTGTGGCTCGTTCGGCCTGTTCGTGCTAGTGCTTGCGCTCGTGCGCGTGTCGAGCGGCCGGCGCCGGTGCGACGCGCGGGCATGCCGCCGCGCCCGCGCACCGTTCACGTCGCCGTCGCGCGCCGCTGCGCCGCGTCGCTCGTCACGACGCGGCGGCCGCGGCCTCCCGATAAACCTGCGACCACCCTTGAACGGTGGGCGCCGCCATCAGCTTGCTCGTCGGCACCTGGCGCTGCACCAGTTGCTCGATCTGGATCTGCAGCTCGACGATCGTGAGCGAGCTCACGCCGCGCTCGAAGAAATCTTCGTCAGACTGAAGATCGGGAATCCCGAGCACGCTGCGGCAGGTGTTGTGAATCGTTTCGGTGATGTCTATCGTGTGGGTCATGGCTTCTATATGAACGCGTCCCGTTTGCAACAGTTTTCGTGTGTTTTAACGGACAGGATGGGCTGCAGCTCTATATCCGGCCTTGTTGCAGCCGGTCCTGCCGCTGCGGGCCCCTATGAAATACGCTGACTCGCACCTCATTCTCCTGGCGAGCTTTCGGAGCTCTTCAAGCCATTCAGGTTTAGCGAGTCCCGGTCCTACCTGATTTGTCATCACACTCGATTGCTGCGCAACCTTTCGACGTTCACCCTGTGTTAAGCGTTGATCTTTCTACTCTTGCGTGAGCCACTCAAGCTGGCTTCACGCTCACGTAGTCCTTCCGGTACGGCCGGTCATGAGCGAGCACCGCCCAGATCGTCCGCGCCATCTTGTTGGCCAGCGCCTCGATCACCACATTCGCTGGCCGCCGTTTCTTCATCTGCTCGACCCACGGGCCGGGCTCCTTCGCATGACTCAACACGCTTCGCGCGCCGTGAATCAGCAGTGTTCGCAGATAGGTGTCGCCGCGCCGGCTGATCCCGTGCAGGTTCACCTTGCCGCCCGAGCCGGTCTGCTTCGGTACCAGGCCGGCCCACGCCGCAAACTCGCGCCCCGAACTGAATGCCTTCGGATCGCCCATCAT
This sequence comes from Burkholderia humptydooensis, assembly GCF_001513745.1. Classification (NCBI taxonomy): domain Bacteria; kingdom Pseudomonadati; phylum Pseudomonadota; class Betaproteobacteria; order Burkholderiales; family Burkholderiaceae; genus Burkholderia; species Burkholderia humptydooensis. Next base: position 276,048 of record NZ_CP013381.1, read on the forward strand.
CGCCACCGCCGCTGTTGCCGTCAGCAGCCCCACGCCGGGAATCTCGCTGATCGCCGCAACCGCTCCATCCTCCTTCTTCCATTCACGCATCCGGCGTTCGATCTCGGCGATCTGCCCGTCCAGCCTCGCCAACCCGCTCCACTGCTCCCGCAACGTATCGATCAGCGCCGCCGGCAGGCGCTCCGCGAGCCGGTCAAGTGCCGCCGGGATGGCCTTGTCCAGTTTCGCTCGCCCCCGGCTCATCACCTCGCCGTATTCCGTCAGTAACCCGCGCAGTCCGTTGCTCTGCATCGTGCGGAACTTCACCAACTGCTCGCGCATCCGGTGCAGCGCCAGCATCGCCTGCTGCATTTCCGTCTTCATCGCCACCGGCTTGCCCGGCTGCTGCACCGCCAGCCAGATCGCCCGCGCGTCCGCCGCATCATTCTTGTTGCGGATGTTGAATGCCTTCACGAACTCCGCTGGCATCAGCCTGACCTCATGACCCAGCCGCGTCAGTTCCCGCGCCCAGTGGTGTGCGCCGCCGCACGCCTCCATCCCAATCAGGCACCGCGCACGGTTCGCGAAGTGCTCCAGAAACTTCGCCCGCTTGATCGGCTTGTTGACGATCTCTCCGCTGCCCTGATCGACGTAATGCACCTGGAACACGTTCTTGGCGATATCTACGCCCACTGCCATACTGTTCATCGTGGATCCTCCGGTTGCCGGGAAATGCGTGCATTTTCCACTTGGGCACTTCGATGCCGTTGGCCCGTGAGGATCCACCCACTTCCTCTGCTCTCACGGTTTCGGGTGGGACGCGTTCATTTCAATTCTCCGAGGGTCGAGGTCTCGCTGACCGGCAGCCGGTGGCGATCGAGCTTGCCGTTCGCGTTGAGCGGGATGTGCTGGAAAATCCGGATGTCGTCGGGAATCTGGAACGGCGGCACGCGCTTGGCCAGTTCGCGGCGAACGTAGGCCTTCATGTCCGGTTCGGCGCGGCCGGATTGGACGATCGCGCTGAGGCGCTTCTCGCCGGTCCCTTCTTCGGATACCTTGACGAGCGCCTCCTCGACGCCGGGAATGCCGGCGAGGACGGATTGCAGCTCGTCGAGCGACACGCGGTAGCCGCGTATCTTCACGAGCCGGTCGCTGCGGCCGAGGAACTCGATCACGCCGTCCGCCCGGCGCCGCGCGCGGTCGCCGGTGCGATAGAGCCGGCTGCCCGTCGCCGGGCAGTCGACGAACGCGGCGCGCGTCGCGTCGGGCGCGTTCAGGTAGCCGAGCGCGACGCCGAGGCCGCTTGCGCACAGCTCGCCTTCTTCGCCGTCAGGCACCTCGCGCAGCGCGGCGTCGAGAATGCGAACGTCGGTGCCCGTGATCGGCCGGCCGATCGGCACCGTACCGGTCGGCCGCCGGTCGGCCGTCATCACGTGGCAGCACGTGAACGTCGTGTTCTCGGTCGGGCCGTAGCCGTTGATGACGGTGATCGACGGGAACGCGTCGAACACCGCGCCGATCGCGGCGGCGCTCAGCACGTCGCCGCCCGCGAGCACGACGCGCAGCCCCGCCAGCATGCCGACGAAGCGCCGCGCGACCAGATGGAACAGCCCCGCGGTGAGCCACATCACGCTTACTTGTTCGCGCGCGATGAGCCGGCTGACGGCGTTCGGATCGAACGTGGCGTCCTCGTAGATCGCGAGCCGCGCGCCGTTGAGCAGCGCGCCCCAGATCTCGAACGTCGATGCGTCGAACGTGATCGGCGAGAGCAGCAGCAGCGTGTCCTCGCGCGTGATCCGGATATAGTTCGTTTCCCTGACGAGCCGCGCGACGCCGCGGTGCGCGACGATCACGCCCTTCGGCCGGCCGGTGCTGCCGGAGGTGAACATCACGTACACCGGCGTTTCCCCGTCGTGCCCCGCATCGACTTCGGGCCCCTCGTCATCGCGTGCGGCCGACAGATCGTCGGCGTCGATCACGCACAGCGCGCCGCCGCGAAACGCCGCGGCGTCGGCCGCGCGCGCGAGCGCGTGCCGCGCGCCGCTGTCGCTCGCATAGCCGCGCTTGATCGCGTCGGAATACGCGGGATCGACCGGCACGAACGCCGCGCCGGTCTTCATGATCGCGAGCATCGCGATCACCGCGTCGACCGAGCGCGGCAGGCAGAGCAGGACCCGGTCGCGCGGCCGCACGCCGCTGTCGAGGAGGCGTCGGGCCAGGCGGTTCGCGCATCGTTCGAGCTCGCCGTACGTGAGGCGCGTGTCGCCGCTCGAGAGCGCGAGCGCTTCGGGCGCAAGGCGGGCTTGCGAAGTGAACAGACGATTGACGCTGGTTGAGGTCACGGATTCTCTCGCGTTCAGGAAGGCTAATGCCCGCCGGGCCGGGGGCGATGGCGCGCGGCGTCGGCCGCTCACGAATGGCGCAGCGCGCCGGCGGCCGAATCGGCGGCCGGCTCGATGTCGAGCGCTTGGAGCGTGATGTCGTCCACTTCGATCCAGCACGCGAACACCGGCTTGCCGTCGATCAGCCGCGGCGGACCCGCGCGGTGAATATGGACTTTCAGACGGTTGAGCAGCCGCTCGACCGCGAGCGGCGAAACGGTGATCAGCCGCTTCACGCCGGCCGCCTGCGCAAAGCGGACGATTTTCGCGAGCAGGATGCGCGTATTGCGGTGAGCCTGCCGCAGCGCGTCCGGCCCTCCGGAGAGGATCGACGACGAAAATCGCGAGATTTCCCACACGTGCGCCGAGCAGGGCGGCGCCGCGTCGCCCATCAGATCGGGGAACACGTCGCCGAGCAGGTAGGGCCTCGTCGTGGGCAGCAGGCGAGCGCATCCGCAGATATCGCCGGACTCCGTTTTGCCGACCACGTAAATCGTATCGGGACGATCGAATTGATCGATCTCGAGCCCATCGACCAACGGCAATGGCCAGCCGAGTTTCTCGATGAATATCGCCCGACGATAATTGCCGAGTGCTGCCTTGACGGTGGAATCCAGTTGCGCGGCGCTTATGACGGTCGTATCGATCATGTGTGCGTACTCTCTTTAGATGCACACATTAGAGACGATGTGAGAATTTTGCAAAACTACGATTTTCTACAGGTTTCGAATTTCAATCATGAATCAGCGGGATGAGCAATCCGCGCCAATCGAATTTGGCCAGCCAATCCAATAGACATTGCCGGGTATTTGCCGGGCCGACGTCATAGCCTTTGGCGCTGGTAATCATCAGATTCGATGTCAGGCTGTCCGGGACGATTCGCCAAATCTTCTCGACGTCGACGAACCACGACCAGCCGAGCGTCGTCGGCGCGGCCCCGTGCGCGTCGATCCATTCGCAATAGCCGGCGCGCAGCGCGCAAGTGCCGAGGTCCCAGAGCTCGGAGAGGATCTGATCGTCCGCGGCCGCGCAGATAGGCGCGAGCGACACGCGCGCCAGTTGCGGCAGCGACAGGCGAACGTATCCGTCCCGGCCGGCGGCCGCCGGTGCGGATGAAGCCGGAGCTAGGCGTTGGGCCACGTGATACCTCCTTCCGACGCGCGGGGCGCGGCGCATTGCCTGCCCGCGCCGGTGGTTGAATGAGCGGCGAGCCGCCGCGCATGCGCGGCGGCCGCGGCATGCCGGGACACAAGCCCGCGCGGCGGCCGCGGACATCGGCGCCGCGGCGCGAACGTGACGGAACGGCGTCCATGCCGCATCGTGGCGGGCGTGAATGACGGACGGACATATCGCGTGACGCCGATCGGCCCGGCGTAGCGCGGCGGCAATGTCGACAATGCGGTGGCAATGCGGCGACAAAGCGTTTTGTTCGGCGGATTCTGCCTAATCGATGATCGATGCGCAAGCAATTAATTGCGTCTGAAATGCGGTCCGCGCGGAATTGAACTGGCATTCGGCGAGACGGTTTTCATGGGAATACGATATGAATTCATGGCGTAACGCGCCGCTATCCGTATTGCCTTAACCGATCTCCATTCGGGCGTTTCACGATATTCGATATAAAAAAAGCCGACCGACTATCAGATTTGATAGTTGTTCCGGCCGAGGCTTTGCATTGTACTGACGCGGCTTTGGCGGCCGAATGTCGGCCGGGACACGAACGCTGTCGGATCGCCCGCCATCACGCCGGTCGAGCCGAGGAGGATCCGGATGGTTATGTGGTTATTGCAGCTCGCGGCGATCATCGCCGCGTGCGCCTGCTTCGGTTGGCTCGCGCAACGCGTCGGGCAAGCGAAAGTGGTCGGCGAGCTGGCCGCGGGCATCGTGCTCGGCCCGGCCGTGCTCGGCGCGATCGATTCGAACTTTCATGCGATGATCTTCGGCCCCGCCGCGTCGTCGGGCATGGCGCAACTGGGCGAGGTCGGCGTGATCGCGCTGATGTTCCAGATCGGGCTGCACATGAATCTCGGCGGCGCGCCGACGCTGCGTTCGCTGAGGAAGATGCCGCCTGCGGTGGTGGTGGCCGGAATCGGCATGCTGCTGCCGCTGGCGGGCGGCATGGCGATCGGCTATCTGTCGCACGACGCGCTCGCGCCGCGAATCGCCGCGTGGCCTTACGTGCTGTTCTGCGGCGTCGCGCTGTCGGTCTCCGCGCTGCCGGTGATGGCGAGAATCGTCATCGACATGGCGCTCGTCGATGCGCCGCCGTCGCTGCTCGCATTGTCGGCCGCAATGCTGACCGACCTCGCGGGCTGGATCATGCTCGCGTTCGTCTCGGCCATCGCCGTCGCCGGTGCGGATGCCGCGGGGCCGTCGCATATCGTCGTCGGCATCGCCGCGTTCCTGCTGCTGGCGAAGCTCGCCGCGCGGTTCGTCGTCACGCCGCTCGCCGCCGATGCGGCGAAGCGGGCGTCGCCCGCGAGGCTGATGAGCGTCGTCGTGCCGTACGTGCTGGCTTGCGCGTGGGCGACCACGGCGATCGGCGTGCACAGCGCGTTCGGCGCGCTGCTCGCCGCCGTGATGCTGCGCGGCGTGCCGGGGCTGCAGGCGCAATGGGAGCGCCAGATGGAAGGCTTCGTGAACGCGGTGCTGCTGCCCGTGTTCTTCGTCCATTCGGGACTGCGCGTCACCTTCGACAGCTTCGACGGCGCCTCGCCGTGGCTGTGGCTCGTGCCGTTCCTGTGCGTCGCGTTCGTCGGCAAGTTCGGCGGCGCGTATCTCGGCGCGCGCCTCTGCGGAATGAACCGGGGCGACGCGGCGCTCGTCGGCTCGCTGATGAACACGCGCGGGCTCGTCGAGCTGGTCGTGCTGTCGGCGGGGCTGCAGATCCATGCGCTGTCGCAAAGCGCCTATGCGGTGCTTCTGCTCGTCGCGCTGACGACGACGGCGATGACGACGCCGTTCGTCCGGTTGTGGCGGCGCGCGGTATTGCGCCCCGCCTGACGCCGCGAAGCTCGGTTGCGGCGGCCCCTCATCCTGAACGGCTTTCTCACATGAACAGAAGATCGATCATCGCCGACGACGGGCGCGAGCTGAACGCGTTCGTCGCCTGCGCCCATCCCGATGCGCCGGTTGTCGTGGTCGTGCTGCCGTTCGGCGCGCGGCACGCGATGCTGAACGGGTTCTACGACGCGCTTCGGTCCCGCTTCACCGTCGTGACGTGGGAGTCGCGATTCGTGCTGGATGTCGAGCGCGACGACGACGAGGCCGGCATCGCCGCGCTGACGCACGCGCGCGATCTGGCGAGCGTCATTCGGGCGACGGCGCGACGCGGGCGGCACGACCCCGTCGACGTGATCGCCTATTGCTCGGGCGCCGGCGTCGCGCTGCTGGCGGCGCAGCATTATCCGGACGCGATTTCGCGCCTCGTGCTCGTGAGCGGCGAATATCTGTTGCCGGCTTCGGTCGCCGCGCAGACCGACATCCAGCGCCAGATGGACATCTTCCTGTCGCTGGCGGCGAAGAGCCGTTCGGTCGCCGGCTCGATTCAGGAGAAGATCGCCGCGGCGCAGGAGCGCGGGCAGACCGGGTTTCATACGCATCTGCGCGAGCCGTTTTCGTCGGCGCTGCATCTGCACCGGTATGGGATCAACTACCTCGCGTACCGCGGCGTCGACCTCAGGGAGGTGGCGAGGCAGGTCGCGCATCCGGCGCTGTCGATCGTGTCGACGGCGGACATGCACGTCGATCCGGCCGGATCGCTCGACATATCCCGCCTGTTGCGTCGTTGCGCGCGCAACGTTTGCGTGACGGGCGATCACTACGAAATCTGCCGGGGCAATGCCGATATCGTCGACAGCGTCGTCGCGTTCCTGGTCACCGGCGAGGCGACGCTTCGCGAGGCGCTCTGATGCGGATTCGGAATGTTCCGATCGAATGAGCGTGCGAGCCGGCCGGGTCCGGCACGCGCGAAGCGCGGGGGGCGTTCGGGGGCGAGGCCGAGGTCGCGGTCGTCATGACGAGGCCGTCACAGCATCCCCATCAACGCGGCCTTGGCCACGGCCTGTATCTTGTTCGTGGAGCCCAGCTTGGAGACGATATTCTTCACGTGAAAATTGACGGTGCTCTCCGAGATGCTGAGAATCAGCGCGATTTCGTACGCTGTCTTTCCGTCGGCGGTCCATTTCAGCACATCGGTCTCGCGGCGCGTGAGGTCCGGATCGAACTCGTCGGCGGCAGGCAGGAACGGCGCCATCGACGCATGAGCGACATTGGCGAGCCAGTGCACGATGCTCTCGTTGCGAAACTTCTCCGCGGTGTCGATCGGGCCCTGCGTTCTCGACAGCGACAGCACGCCGATCGCGCCGTCCGCGCCCCGCGACGCGGACGACCAGCCGTGGGCGATGCCGAACGACAGCGCCTCCGCCCAGAATGCGCTTTTCGATGCGTTGGCGGGCGCGCTCCAGGTCACGGGCCGGTCGCTGCCGAGCGCGGCCTTCACCGCGCCGTCGACGTTTGCGAATCGCGCTTCGATATAGCGTTCCTGCCATCGGGCGGGATAGTTGGACACCATGAGGATCTGCGGATTGCTGATCGGAAAGGGGCGGCGCATTCCGTAGGCGGCATATTCGTAGCCGAGCGTCGCGGCCGCGCGGGTCAAGACGGAAATGACGTGCTTTGGGTTCTCACTGCGGGAAAATTCGTTTAGCCAAAATTGAAGAAAGTCGTGCATCTCCATATCCTCGCATTGAAATACTGAGAAAAAACAGTATTCAGATGCCGACCTCGATGAAGGTCTGCAGTCCGGTGTGGATTATTTTTGGTTCACTCTGGTGGTGAAATGATGTCGGGGGGAGAAGAGGGTCTCCATCCCGACTGCGAAGATATTGCCACAACAATTACGGTTTTGAGCACTCCTGTGCATTGATCGGGTATCCGATAATTTTCCAAATTAATTGTTGGAATTTTCGGAGATGTTCCGATTTGCAGCCCGTGACGACTAATTTGAGGGGTAAACATTTTACTAGTCCGGTTAGGCGAAAAAATGACGCATGCCGCAACAATTCTGTGTATTTTTTGTGAGCCTCGACGCGCGATCGCCGCACGGCCGCGGTCATTCGCCCCGGCCGCGCGGATGCGCCCGACGCGTCCGGCCGAGTGATCGAAGGCTGAGGGAGACTCGCGGGCGACTTCGGCGGCAGCGGCCGCACCGGGCTTTCATGTCCGCCGGGCCGCTCGCCGCTGGAGGCGCCGGAGACGACGCACCGGCGGCGAGCTCCGGGATGAGGCGGCTAGCGGTCTATCCGGCAGTGCCGCAGCAGCGCGTCGAGGCTCGGCGCGCGGCCACGGAAGGCGACGAACGAGTCGAGCGCGGGCCGGCTGCCGCCCGGCTCGAGCACTTCCTTCCGATAGCGCATGCCGGCTTCGCGCTTGCCCGCGTCCGCGCGCTCGGCGCGGGCTTCCTCGACGGCCGCATACGCATCGGCCGCGAGCACCTGCGCCCATTGATAGCTGTAATAGGTCGCCGCATAACCGCCGGAGAAGATGTGGCTGAATGTGTTCGCGCTTCGCGCCCGCCGATCTAGCGGCGTAAATTCATATTTTTGATAAATTTCATGCATCGTGTTTTGCATTGAATTGACTGATTCTATTGATTCGCCGGAATGCAAAGCGATATCGAGCATCGACAGCGCGATCTGATGGGCCATTTCAATGCCCTGGTTGAAATGACGCGCCGCGAGCATGCGCTCGAACATCGCGTCCGGTAATGGCTCGCCGGTGTCGACATGGGCGCTGAGCGTGGAAACGACCTCCGGATCCCAGCAGAAGTGCTCCATGAATTGCGACGGAAATTCGATTGCATCCCATTCGATGCCGTTCGTGCCGGATATCGCGCTTTCGGCCACTCCGGTCAGCATATGGTGGAGACAGTGGCCCATTTCATGGAACAGCGTCACGACCTGATCGAACGCGAAGCACGCGGGCATGCCGGCGGCGGGCGCGGCCACGTTGCACATCAGATAGGCGACGGGCGTGCGTATCGCGCCGTCGGCGCCGGTGCCGCGCGAGCGGCCGCTCGCCGCCCACGCGCCTTCGCGTTTTCCGTCGCGCGCATACAGATCGAGGTAGAGATGCGCGACGGGTTCGCCGCGCAGGGTCTCGAGCCGGTATCGGCGCACGTCCTGATGCCACACGCTGCCTTCGTCGGCGCGGATCCGGATGTCGAACAGCGTTTCGACGAGCGCGAATAGCCCGCGCAACACCGCGTGTTCGGGGAAATAGCGGCGAACGTCCTGCGTCGAAACCCCGAAGCACCGCTCGCGCATGCGCTCGGCGACGAACGCGATGTCCCAGGGCTGCACGTCGGCGAGGCCCAGCTCGCCGCGCGCGAACGATTGCAGCGCCTGCCACTCGAGGCTCGCCTTAGGGCTCACTCGCCGATGAAGGCGCTCGAGAAACGCGCGCGCGCGCGCCGGGGTGCGCGCCATCTTGTGTTCGAGCGACATCTGAGCGAAATCGCGATAGCCGAGCAGCGCGGCTTCCTCGCGCCGCAGTTTCAGAATTTCCGCCATGACGGGCGCGTTGTCCCGCTGCGCGGCGTCGTTCACGCCCGCCGCGTCGAATTCCGACGCGCGAGTCGAGCGCGCCCGATACATTTCCTCGCGCAACGCGCGGCGCGTCGAGAACTGCATGACCGGCTGGTAGGACGCGAAATCCAGCGTGAATTCGAAGCCCTCGGCCGCGCGTCGGGCGGCCGCCGCGCGCGCGTAGTCGGGGATGCCGTCGAGCTCCTCGTCTGTCGTCACGATGCGCGCGAACGCGCGGGTGGCGTCGGCGATGTTGTCCTGGTACACGGCGGCGAGCTGCGCGATGCGCTCGCGCAGCTCGTTCAGCCGCGCTCTCGGGCCCGGCGGCAATTCGGCGCCGGCGAGCCGGGCGTCGCGTATCAGGTTCCGCACGACCTGGCGCCGCTCGGGCGAGAGGGCGTGAAAGCCTGCCGACGCGGCGACCGCGCGATAGCGATCGAGCAGCGCGCCGTTTTGCCGAAAGCGCGACAGCGCCGCCGACACCCGTCCCGCACACGCTCCGTACGCGGCGCGCAACGGCGCGCAATCGCGCACCGATACGAGATGCGCGACGGCGCCCCATGCATAGTCGAGCGATTCGAGCGCGAGACTCACCGGCTCAATCACATTGACCCAATTCGGCGACAAATTTTTTGCGCTGGCACGCGATATCGCGTTATCGAGATCAATCAGAAGCGCGTCGATGGCGGGGCGTACATGGAAATCGCGAATTGATTCAAAGCGGGGTAATTGAGAACGATCCAGAAGGGGATTGGCTAATGTTATCTGTGTCACGAATCCGCTCCTCTTTCAATGTCACTGAACGATAGCGATGATTGTATGAAGACGCAAGGAGTGCGATACGTTGCTTTACCTATTAGTTCTTGCAGTTACTGATGCGAAGGGGCCAAGTTATGCTTTTCGCGAAATAATTCAACGAATTCAATAGCCGGAATTCGATTTCGTCACGCAAACTTCAGGAATGCCGCATGCTCCAAGCTGTCAATGACACATTGCCGCTCACGAACAGCCAGATGGCAATGTGGTTGCAATGGAAATACGCGCCTGACGACCCCGCCTATAACAATCCGCTGCTTTTCGAGCTCGACGGAGATATCGATGTCGAGCGGTTAAAAGATGCATTTGCCGCGGTGGCCGATGCGCATCCGGCCATTCGCATGCGCTTTAGCGAGCGCGCGGGCGTGCCGCTTCAATACGGCGTATCGCATCCGCACGGGCCACTCGAATTCATCGATCTGTCGGACGTCGACCCCGCGGCGCGCGCGCCGCGGATCGACGCCGCAATCGGCGCCTGCCTGCTCGAACCGTTCGATTTGCTAACCGAGCCCGTCTACCGGTTCGTGCTGGTGAGGACTCGGCCGCGCGGCTATCTGCTGGCGCTGAACATCCACCACATCTGCGTGGACGGCGCATCGGCGCTGATCCTGCTGGACGACATCTCGTCCGCCTACGCCGATCCCGCCGCTTACGCGGCCGCGTCGGCCGCGCGCACGGGCGAGGGGTTTGGCGACGTGCTGGAGGTTGAGCGGCGGCGCTGGGCGGACGGCGTTCATGCGCAGGCCGAAGCGGCGTGGCGCGCGCATCTGGCCGATCGGGTGTGCAGCGTCGAGTTCGGCAAGCTCGCCTTCGACGGCGAGCGTCCGGCGGGCGGCGGCGCGGGGCAATATCGATGGACGCTGCCCGATACGCTGCCGGCGAAGATCAAGGCCGTCAACCGCCTGACACGAACGACGCCGTTCGTCATCCTGATGAGCGCGTTCGGCGTGCTGCTGCACCGCTATCTGCAGCAGGACACGCTCGCGATCGCCTATCCGGTCGATACGCGGCCCTCCGGGTTTGCGCGGATTTTCGGCTCGTTCATCAATTTCGTGCCGGCGTTCGTCGACGTCTCGCCGGACCTGACGGCCGGCGCGCTCTTCGACAGGGTGCGCGAGCAGCGGCGCCAAACGAAGGCGATCGCGGATTTTCCGCAGGTCGATCTGATGCGGCTCGCGCGGCGAACCCTGGCCGACGCGGCTTCGCCGTGCCTCAACGTGGCGCTCGTGCCCGCGCGTTTCGCGCTCGATTCGCTGAAGCTCGGCGGCGTGCGCGTCGAGCAGCGGCACTTTTTCACCGGTGCGGCGAAGCAGGATCTGGCGCTGCTTTACGACGGCGACGAGACGCTGAGCCTGATCCTCGAATACCGGCACGGCTTGCTGAACGAAGCGATCGCGCGCCGGATGGCGAGCGACTTCAACGTCATCGTCGAGCGGATCGTCGAGCGGCCGGATCTGCGCCTCGGCGATCTGACGCTGTCGGATCACCGCGCGTTCGCCGAGCGCTACGCGACGCTCGCCGACGCGGCGCCCCGCACGCCGGCCCTCGCGGCGATCGAGCGCGGATGGCGCGAGCAGCCCGAGCGAATCGTCGCCGGCGAGCCGGGCAACGCGGTGTCCGCCCGGCAGTTGCTCGATGCGTCGAACCGCGTCGCGCGCCGGCTCGCGGCGGCGAACGTGAAGCCGGGCGAGCGCGTCGGCGTACGGATGGACCGCGGCGGGGCGCTGCTGGCGGCGCTCGTCGGCATCTGGAAGCGCGGCGCGGTGTACGTGCCGCTGCCGACGGATCTGCCGGGTGCGCGCCGCGCGCACATCGCGGACGACGCGCAGCTTGCGGCGTGCCTGCATCGGGCCGAACCGGCCGACCCGACGCCGCGCGACCTCGTGCTGGCCGACGACATCTTCGATGCATCGGACGCCGAAGCGCTTGCCGACGTCGCTGTCGATCCGGACAGCGTCGCATATCTGATCTACACGTCGGGCTCCACCGGCGCGCCGAAAGGCGTCGAGGTGACGCATCGCAACGTCGCGAGCTTCCTGCTCGCGATGGCGCGCGCGCTGCCGATGGGCCGCGACGATCGCCTGCTCGCGACGACGACGATCGGCTTCGACATCTCGCTGCTCGAGCTGCTGCTGCCGCCGACGGTCGGCGCGGCGGTCATCGCGTGCCCGGAGCACATGCGCATCGATGCGAAGGCGCTCGAACGCGTGATCGCCGACGAGCGCGTCACGTGGCTGCAGGGCACGCCGTCGTTCTTCAACGTGCTGCGCGCGGGCGGCTGGCGCGGCGACAAGCGCCTGAACATTCTGTGCGGCGGCGAGCCGATCGACGCGTCGACCTACGGCTTCCTGCGCGAGACGTGCGCGGCGGTCTGGCAGGTCTATGGCCCGACCGAAGCGACGATCTGGTCGACGATCGCGGGGCCCGACGCGGGTGGCGTCGAGGGGCTGGGCGAGCCGCTTCGCAATACGACGCTTCATCTGCTGGACGCGCACGGCCAGCAGGTGCCGCGCTTCAGCAAGGGCGAGATCTGCATCGGCGGACACGGCGTCGCGCGCGGCTATCGCCATCGCGCCGCATTGAGCGCGGAGCGCTTCGTGCACGTGGCCGGCGCCGGCCGCGTCTATCGGACCGGCGACTTCGCGTTTCGCGATGCGCACGACCGACTGCGCTTTCTCGGGCGCGAGGACGGACAGGTCAAGATCCGCGGCTTTCGGGTCGAGCTCGGCGAAATCGAACGGCAGATCGAAGCGCTCGGCGGGGTTCGGAAAGCCGTCGTGCTCGTGCAGCGCGCGACGGCCGCCGAGCCGACGCTGATCGCATGGTGCGAGCCGCATGCGGGCCGCGCGCTCGATGCCGATGCGCTGCGGGCGGCGCTCGCCGATGCGCTGCCCGCCTACATGACGCCCGCGCGGATCGAGCGGATCGATGCGTGGCCGCTCAACGCGAACGGCAAGATCGATCGCGGCGCGCTCGCCGAGCGCGCGAGCGCGCCCACGCGCGCGCCGCAGGCGCCGCCGCTCGAGCCGCGCGATTCGGTCGATCCGCTCGTGCCGACGTTGCAGGCGATCTACGCGGACGTGCTGCATCTCGATACGGTCGACCCTCGCGCGACGCTGATGTCGCTCGGCGGCCATTCGCTATCCGCTGTGCGGATCATCGCGCGGATCCAGCAGCAACTGAAGGTCGACGTCGGCCTGGAAACGTTCATGGCGAATTCGAGCATCATCGGATTGATCGGCAGCCTGCGAGCGTCGGACATGCCGGCCGACGGCGGTAGCGGCGGCGAAGTCACGCCCGGCGGCGACGAGCGTTCGTCGCCGCCCGAAGCGGCGCACGCGGCCTCACGCATGAGCGATACCGCGCGCCGGCCCGCGACAGCGGCGAGTGCCACGCCCCCGTCGGAGTCGAACGCCGCATCCGGCTCTGCGCCGCACGTATCGCCGCGGACGCTGCAGCCGTCGGCGAGCGAAAAGGCGCTGTACTTCCTCGACAGCGTTTCGGCGGTGAGGCAGACGTACAACATCCCGGTGGGGCTGCATTTCCCGGAGGGCGTGAACGCCGACGCGCTCGAGCGCGCGCTGCGCCACGTGCTCGACACGCACGGCGCGCTGCGCGCGGCGTTCGAGCCGACCGCCGACGGACTGGTCAAGCGCATGGTTCCGACGCCCGCCGGCGCGCTGATTGCGCGCCACGCGCCGACCGATCTCGCGACGCTTGCGCAGACGTTGAACCGGATGCTGCGCGAGCCGTTCGAGCTGCACGAAGGGCCGCTGATGCGCGCGCATCATTTTCCGCTGGAGGAGGGTGGCGCGGCGGTGTTCTACCTGTTTCACCACATCATCGTGGACGGGATCGGCTGCGGCAATTTCCTGAGGGAACTGGCGGGCGCGTACGAGGCGCTGGTCGGCGGCATGGAGCCCGGCGGCGACGGCGCTTCGTCGGGCGACGGCAACGACAACAGCAACGGCGATCGTCCGACGAACGCCGCCGCGCGCGTCGACGAACTCATCGAGCGATTCGGCATCGTCGATCGCGTGCTGAACCTGCCGTATCGCGCGCCGTTCCCCGAAGTGCGCACGCTCGCGGGCGACAGCCTTCCGCTCGAGATTTCCGCCGGCTTGCGCGCCGAGCTCGACGACTATTCGCGCGCCGCGGGCGTGCCGCTCGCGACGCTCTTCCTGAGCGCGTTCGTGCTGACGCTGCATCGCCTGAGCGGCGATCGAACCGTCAACATCGGGCTGGCGACGATGAACCGCACGCCCGAGACGCTCGGCAGGATCGGCCTCTATACGAACACGATCGTGCTGCCGGTCGACATCGAGCCGGCAGACCGCCTGGGCGACTTCGTCGACCGGGTGACGGCTGCGCTGTTCTCGATCTACGGCTATGCCGACGTGCCGTTCGAGGAAGTCGCGGGCCGTCTCGTCGAGTATGCGTCGCTCGGCCGAACCCCGGTTTTTCAGGCCTTTTTCAACTTCATCGATCGCTCGATGTACGCGTTCTCGATGGCGGGGCTGCCGGTGCGGGAGATTGCGCTGCGCCCGACCGGCTCGAAGTTCGAGCTGTCGCTCGAAGTCAACGATTTCCGCACGCACACGCAAGTCTTCTTCGAATACAGCAAGGACGTGTTCGACGAGGCACTTGTCGGCGACATCGCGTCCGAATTCGTCCGCAGCCTGCTGGCCTGCGTGCGCTCGCCGGGCTACGCGGTCGAGCGGTTCGCCCTGACCACGCAATCTTGAGGAAAACATGGAACAGGTAGCACTGATTGGATCCAGACTGCGGCTGCCCGGCGCCGATACCGTCGATGCGTTCTGGCAGAACGTTCTGGCCGGCCGGGATTGCATCGATTCGTTGTCCGACGCGCAGCTGCTCGCGGCGGGCGTCGATCCCGCGTTGTCGGGCCTGCCCGATTACGTGAAGCGCGCGGGCGTGCTCGCCGATGTCGACCGGTTCGATTACCGCTTCTTCGGTTACACGTTCCGGGAAGCGCAGGCGATCGACCCGCAGCAGCGCGTGCTGCTCACGCTCGCGCATCAACTGCTCGAGCAGGTCGGCGCGCCGAGCCGAGACGTCGGCGTCTACACGTCGGTCGGTTTCCCGCATTATCTGCTGAACAACCTGAGCACTCAGCCGCCGGGTCGGGTCGCGCTGTCGGACGTGGTGTTCGGCAACAGCGGCGATTGCGCGTCCACCCGCATCGCGTACAAGCTCGATCTGCACGGCCCGGCGATGTCGATCCAGTCGGGATGCTCGTCCGCGCTGATCGCGCTGCACAACGCGCGGATCGCGATTCTCACCGGGCAGTGCCGGATGGCGCTCGTCGGCGCGGCCGCCATCCGCACGCCGCAAACGGAAGGCTATCTGTACCAGCGCGACGGCGTGCTCGCGAAGGACGGCGTTTGCCGGCCGTTCGACGCGCGCGCGTCCGGCACCGTGTTCACGAACGGCGCGGTGGTGCTCGCGTTGAAGGCGCTGTCCGCCGCGCAGCGCGACGGGGACGACATCATCGGCGTCATTCGCGGCTCGGCGATCAACAACGACGGCCAGCGCAAATCGGGCTACACGGCGCCGAGCGTCGCCGGGCAGAGCGAGGCGATTCGGCGTGCGTACGAGCGCAGCGGGATCGGGCCGGAGACGATCGGCTACGTCGAGACGCACGGCACGGGCACGGCGCTCGGCGATCCGATCGAGATTCAGGCGCTGAAGGACGCATACGGCGGCGATGCCGGCGCGGGCGGGGGCGCGCGCTGCGCGCTCGGCTCGACGAAGGCGAACATCGGGCACACGGACGTCGCGGCAGGGCTCGCGGGCGTGCTCAAGGCGGCGTTGTGCGTGAAGCACGCGGTCAAGCCGCCGCTCGCCGGGTTCGAGCGCGCGAACCCGAATCTGCCGCTCGACGGCTCGCCGTTCTATATTCCGAGCACGCCCGAGCCCTGGCCGAACGCCGAAGGCCAGCCGCGCCGCGCGGCGGTCAGCGCGCTCGGCGTCGGCGGCAGCAACGCGCACGTGATTCTCGAGCAGGCGCCGCAGCGGGATTTGTCGCGGTGCGTCGACACGGGGCCGCTGTTGATGTCCGCGCAAACGCCGCACGCGCTCGACGCGCTTGATGCGCAATACGACGATACGCTCGCGCGGCAAGCGCTGCCGCGCGGTGATGCGCGCTACACATCGCAACTGTTCCATCGGCATCTGCCGGAGAAGCGGGCGTTCGTGTTCGACGCCTCGGGCGGGCGGCGCCGCGTCGCGCCGTCGGGCGACTGGCGTCACGCGCATGCGGCGCTGCTGTTTCCCGGCCAGGGCACGCAGTATGCGGGCATGGGCCGCGCGCTCTACGCGCGCGGCGGGCAGTTCCGCGCGACGTTCGACGATTGCGCGGACCGCTTCGTGCGCGAAGGCTGCGCGGACCCGCGCGAGCTGCTGAATGCGGACGATGCGCGCATTCGCGACACGGCGGTTCTGCAGCCCTACCTGTTCACGCTCGAATATGCATTGGGCGCGACGCTGCTGGCGATGCGATTGCCCGTCGCGGCGGCGATCGGCCACAGCCTCGGCGAATACGTCGCGGCGACGCTCGCCGGCGTGTTCGATCTGGCCGACGCGATCGCGATCGTCGCGATCCGCGCACGCATCATGAGCCGCGCGCCGCGCGGCGCGATGCTCGCGGTGCTGGTCGAAGAAGCGCGGGTCACGGCGTTCCTCGACGAAGCGCTGTCGCTGTGCGCGGTCAACAGCGATACGTCGTGCGTCGTCGGCGGCACCGAGCAGGCGATCGACGCGCTCGCCGCGCGGCTCGCCGGCGCCGGGCTCGCATCGGTGAGATTGCAGACGTCGCACGCGTTTCATTCGCACCTGATGGAGGCGAGCAGCCGCGAATTCGCGGCGGCGTTCGACGGCGTGCCGCTGCGCGCGCCGCGCTTTCCGATCGTCTCCAATCTCGACGGGCGCGCCGACTTGTCGGAGCGCTTCGCGACGGCCGGTTATTGGGTCGATCACCTGCGTCGTCCGGTTCGCTTCAACGATGGCCTCGCGACGCTGGCTTCGCTGGTGCCGTTCGGCGCGTGGGTCGAGGCGGGGCCCGGCAAGTCGATCGCCAACACGCTCGCGCGGATGCCTCTCACCGAGGTGGCCTGCCTGTCGACGATGCTGCCCGGCAGCGAGACGGCGCTGTTCGACACGCTGGCCGCGCAATGCTGGGCGAACGGCATCGAGATCGATTGGATGCCGCTCTACGGCGACACGCGCGGCAACGTCGTGCCGCTCGTGCCGCATCCGCTCGACGAGATCTCGTGCTGGATCGACGCGCCGGCGAAGCGGGCCGTCGCCGACGAGGCGCCCGAATACGAGAAGCAGGGCGACATCGATCAATGGTTCTACGAATACGACTGGGCGCCCGTGCAGCCGGACGGCGAAGCCGCGCCGGAGCATGCGGCGGCGCGGGCGCCGATCGCCGATTCGGTTCTGCTGATCGGCGACGCGAGCCGCGATGCCGCGCGGCTCGCCGAGCGTGTCGCGCAGGATGCCGAATCGTTTTTCGTCGTGGACGGCGCGCATCCGCAGGCACTGGACGGGGCGCTCGCGACGGTCGCGGCGCAGGCCGCGGCGAAGCGCGTGCGCATTTCGCGCGTGTTGATCGTCGTGCCGTCGCGGTGCGGCGGCGCGGATACGCAGGCGGACGGGACGCGCGACGAATCCGGCCGCGCGCTCGATGCGATGCTCGCGATGCAACGCACGTTCGATGCGCTGCGCAACGCGCTGCCGGGCAAGCTCGACGTCGCGCTGATCGCGTTTTCCGGCGCGCGCGGCGACGGCGGCGAGCCGTCGGTCGCGAGCGCATGGATCGACAGCTTCGCGACCGTCGTGCATCAGGAATTCTCGCGGGTGGTCTGCCGCGCGGTTCATGTCGATGCCGCGTCCGCCGCGGGCGAGGCCGACGATGCCGCCGCGCGCCGGTGCACGATCGATTCGCTCGCCCACGCGTGCCTGCGCCATCCCGGCCGGTTCCTTCGGATTCGGGACGGCCGGTTGATCGAGCGCGGGCTCAAGCGCGGCGGCGCGCGCGTGGCGAACGCGCACCCCGCGCCCGATGCGCCCGACGCGACGCCGAAGTCGCCCCGAACCGTGCTGGTGGTCGGCGGCGCGGGGAACGTCGGGATGATCTACGCGACGTTCTTCTCGACGGTCGTCGGCGCGGACGTCGCGATCGTCAGCCGCCGCGCGAGCGCGTTCGCCGACTCGCTGCGCGATCCGTCGGCCGCGACGGACCGCGCGCTGCGCCGCCGCAAGGCGCTGTACGAGCGCATGGTCGCGGCCGGCGGGCGGATCATGTTCGTCGATGCCGACGCCACCGATCCGCGGCAGCTCGAGCGCGCCGCGCGATCGGTCGCCGACGCGTTCGGCTCGCTCGATCTCGTCGTCCATGCGGCGGGCGCGCCCGCCGACATGCACTACCGGACGTTCGACGATACCGACGTCGCCTACCTGGATGCGCTCGTCTCGCCGAAGCTCGACGTATGCGCGAACCTGCACGCGCTGACTCGCTCGCTGCGCATTGCGCGCGTGATGATCGTGTCGTCGATTTCGGCCACGCTCGGCGGGATCGGGCTGTACGGCTACGCGGCGTCCCATTCGTTGCTGAACGCGTATGCGCAATCGGCGAGCAGCGCGGCGTGCCGCTGGACCGTGATCGACTGGGACGCGTGGGAGTTCTTCAAGGACACCCGCGACGAGGCGAACGACGACGTGGGCATCGATCACTACGCGATCAGCGAGCAGGAGGGGTTGTCGGTGCTCGAACGTCTTTACGCGCTCGGCTGGCCCGCGCACATCGTCGTCGCGAGCGGCGACCTGATCCAGCGCTATCGCAACTGGGTGCTGTCCGAGCGCGACGACACGCCCGCCGCGGCGCAGATCGTCGCGCCGCGCCCGCTGCTGAAGGACGAGCTGGTCGCGCCGCGCACCGGCACCGAGGCGGCGCTCGCGAAGCTGTGGAGCGAGTGCATCGGCGTCGAGCCGGTCGGCGTGCGCGACAACTTCTTCGAGCTGGGCGGCCATTCGCTGATCGCGCTGAAGCTCGTCGACCGGATCAATCAGACGCTCGACTGGGATCTGTCGGCGGTCGACATGTTCAAGTTCCCGACGATCGAACGCCTGGCCGACGCGAACGCGGCGCACGCGCCCGACGACGCGGGCGATGCCGGCGCACCGGACGGCGCGGGTCACGACGCGCGCGACGACGCCCCGCACCCGCCGGCACAGCCCGATGCGGGCGCGCATGCGGATCGGCGTCGCCGCCACTACTACCAAAGCAGAAAACACAGCATGGAGTCGAAAAGTGAATAATCTTGACGTCGCGATCATCGGGATGAGCGGTGCGTTTCCGGGCGCCTCCGATGTCCGGGAATTCTGGCGCAATCTCGAGGCCGGCCGTTGTTCGCTGGAGCGCTACACCGAACAGGAACTGCTCGACGCCGGCGTCGATCCCGCGCATCTGAAGTCGCCGCAGTACGTGCCCGTCGGCGGGCGCATGCGCGACATCGAATGCTTCGACAACGAGTTCTTCGGCATCAGCAATCACGACGCGCGGCTGATGGACCCGCAGCAGCGCGTGTTCCTGCAACTCGCGTGGCATGCGTTCGAAGACGCGGGCTTCGTGCCGGGCGCGCATCCCGGGCGCGTCGGCGTGTACGCGGGCGTGAGCCTGAACAGCTACCTGCACACGATCGTGTTCCGGTCCGACGAGGTCGATCTCGACCGCGACGGCCAGAGCATCCTGTTCGGCAATCTGAGCGACTATCTGACGACGCGGCTGTCCTATCTGCTCGACCTCAAGGGGCCGAGCGTCAACATCCAGACCGCGTGCTCGACATCGCTCGTCGCGATCCACGAGGCGTGCCAGGGCCTGCTGAGCTACCAGGCGGACGTCGCGCTCGCGGGCGCGTGCTCGATCAACGTGCCGAACACGCGCGGCTACCTCTACAGCCAGGACAGCTTCTTCTCGCCGGACGGCCGGGTGCGCGCGTTCGACGAACAGGCGGCGGGCACGGTGTTCAGCAACGGCGCCGGGCTCGTCGTGCTCAAGCGCCTGGAGGATGCGCTGCGCGACGGCGATCAGATCTACGCGGTGCTGAAGGCGAGCGCGGTCAACAACGACGGCTCCGACAAGGTCGGCTACGCGGCGCCGAGCGTGTCCGGGCAGAGTGCGGTGATCCGCGATGCGCTGCACGCGTGCGAGATCCGCCCCGAGCAGATCCAGTATGTCGAGACGCACGGCACGGGCACGTCGCTCGGCGATCCGATCGAGATCGCCGCGCTCACGCAGGCGTACGCGGGCGAGCGACGGCGCGGCGCGGCCATGCGGCACGCGACGTGCGCGATCGGTTCGGTGAAGACGAACATCGGGCATATCGACGTGGCGGCGGGCGTCGCCGGCGTGATCAAGACCGCGCTCGCGCTGCGGCACAAGACCCTGCCCGCGTCGCTCGGCTTCGAGAAGGCGAACCCGCGGCTCGGCCTGGAGAGCGGCCCGTTCTACGTCAACGACCGCACGCGGCCGTGGGCGTCCGATACGCCGCGCGTCGCGGCCGTGAGCAGCTTCGGCATCGGCGGCACGAACGCGCACGCGATCCTCGAGGAGGCGCCCGCGCGGGAGCCGCTGCCGGCGGCGAAGTCCGCCTACTGCCTGACGCTGTCGGCGCGCACCGCGTCCTCGCTGGAGGCGCTGCGCGCGAGCTATCTGACGTTTCTGAACGGCGGCGATCTGCCGGCGTTCGCGGATCTCTGCTTCACGTCGAACGTCGGGCGCAAGCCGTTCGCGCATCGGATCGCCATCGCGGCGAGCGACGCGGCGGACGCCGTGCGGCAACTCGCGGCCGCGGCGGCGACGGCGAGCGACGGACAGCCGCATCGGATCGTGGTGAGCGCGCAGGCGGACGACGCGAATGCGACGTGGCAGGCGATCTGCGGCGGCGACTTTGATCCGCGCGAGCCGCTGTTCGAGGCCGCCGATCGCTTCAGCGCCGCGGAGCGGGTGGCGGCGTACGCGGTCCTGCTCGTCGCGCAACTGCGGCGGCTCGGGCTCGCCGCCGCGTTGCAGCGGCCCGCGCAGCTGCCGGAGAGCCTCGTCGAGCGGCTCGCGCCGCGGCAAGACGATCCGCTGCGCCGGCTGCTCGCGGAGCCGCCCATCGAAGCCGCGCAGTCCGACTATCCGCTGACGCTGTCCGCCGCGTGCGAGCTGCGCATCGGCTCGGCCGTCCGCGCGCTGGGCGCGCCGTCGCTGCGGGGGCGCTTCGTCGCGGAGCTGCTCGCGGCCGGCTGGGCGGCCGGCGTGCCGGTGGACTGGGCGTCGTTCCACGCGGACGAGGCGCGGCGCAAGACGTCGCTGCCGGCGTACGCGTTCGCGAAAAAGGTGCTGTGGCTGTCGACCGCGACCGAGGCCGAGCGGCGCAACCGCAAGATCGAAGACATCGGCCAGTGGTTCTACAAGCCGACGTGGCGCGAAACCGCCGCGCTCGCCGCGCGCACCCGGCGTGCGGACGAACTGGCCGATGCGAACGTGCTCGTCTTCAGCGCCGACCGGCTCCATCGGCTGAAAGCGGGCTGGGCGCTGGCCGCGCAATGCCTGTATGTCGTGCCGGGCGCCGAATTCGGCCAGTTGAGCGACGACACCTATTGCATCGATCCCGCCTCCGAGGACGATTACCAGCGCCTGATCGAGGCGCTCGTCGCGCGCGGACGTCTGCCGCGCCACGTCGTGCATGCGTGGCTCGCGGCCGAGGCCGCGTGGGACGGCACGCCGGCGAACTTCGCGAACTGCCAGGCGCTCGGGCTGTTCAGCCTGATTTTCTTCGCACGATCGCTGAACCGCGTGACGGTCGGCGGCGCCGCGTGCTCGATCGTCGTCGCCGCGTCGCAGATGGCCGCGCTCACGCCGCAGGAGGCCGTGAACCCGGACAAGGCGACGGTGCTCGGCATCAGCCGGACGTTGCAGAAGGAGTATCCGCTCATCGATTGCCGGGTCGTCGACATCGCGGCGCACGAGCTGTTCGACGCGACCGACTCGGCGATGCAGCTCGGCCTCGAATTTCTCGCGCCGCTCACGCCCGATAACGAAATCGTCGCGCTGCGCGGCGGGCGCCGCTGGCAGACGGCGTATCAGCGCTTCGCGGTGCCGGCCAGATGCGAGTCGCAGGTCCGCGCGTCCGGCGTCTACGTGATCTTCGGCGGGCTCGGCGAGCTTGGGCTGAACGTCGCCGGCTATCTCGCGAGCCGCGCGCCGTGCACGCTGCTGCTCGTCAATTCGAAGCGCTTCGTCGCGCGCGACGAGTGGGCGGCATGGATCGACGAGCACGGCGCCGATCACCCGTACTCGAAGAAGATCGGGAAGATTCGCGAGATGGAGCAGGCGGGCGCGACGGTGCTCGTGCAGCAATGCGACGTCGCGGACGCGGCGCGCGTTCACGCGGTGCTCGACGAAGCGCGCGAGCGGCATGGCGAGATCCATAGCGTGATCCACGCGGCGGGCCGCGTCGAGAACGGCATGATCGACAACAAGGACGTGCGCCACTTCGCGACGGTGTTCGAGGCGAAGGTCTACGGCACGTACAACCTGCTGTCGTACCTGAAGCGGCACCCGGTGACGAAGGTCATTCTCTGCTCGAGCATGAACTCGATCATCGGCGGCCTCGGGCAGATCGACAACGCGGCGGCCAACGCGTTCGTCGACGCGCTCGCGCAAACTCCGCTCGCGGCGTCGCTCGGCGACATCTGCTCGACCAACTGGGGCGCGGTCAACGCCGAGCGGCTCACGCGCCCGAACGTGCTGCCGCAGTTCGCGGACCTGAGCCGCGAGCACATGCGCAACCACATGACCGAGCGCGAGATCGCGGCGGTCTACGACCGGATCCTGCACTGGAACTTCGGCCCGCGCCTCGTCATCTCGACGATCGATTTCGATTCGGTGCTCGAGCACTGGGGCGAAGTGAGCAAGGTCACCGAGCTCGCGCGGCTGCGCCACGTCGCGGCGGAGGCGGGCGAGCGCGCGCCGGAGGACGACGGCTACGCGTATCGGTCGGAGCTGCACCGGTTCGTCGAGACGAGCTGGGCGCGCATTCTCGGCGTCGCGCACGTCGACTGGGACGGCGTGCTGCTCGATCTGGGCGCGCATTCGTTGAGCGCGGTTCAGTTCGTATCGATGATCAAGGATCGCTACGACGTCAGCCTGCACGCGATGATTATCTATGAGATCCGGACGTTGGGACTGCTGGTCGAGCACATCGAAACGAAGCTGCTCGAGAAGGCCGCTCAGCTTGAAGTCAGCCAATAACGCCATGAACACGACTGTCGAATTTGATGGAGCCCAGCCATGACCCATTCTGTTTTCGCCCGGTTCGAGCAAGTGTGCCGCAGCAGTGCGCAAGCGGTCGCGCTGGAGAGCGCCGAGCACCGTCTCACGTACGCGCAGTTGCATGACCGGGTCGCGTCGATCGGCGCGCGTCTCGCCGCGGCGGGCGTCACGCCCGGCACGCTGGTCGGCATCTTCCTGCCGCGCGACGTGCGGCTGCCGGCCGCGCTTCTGGCGTCGCTCGGAAGCGGCGCCGTATACGTGCCGCTCACCGAGAAGTATCCGCCCGAGCGCCTGCGCGAGATCATCGAGACGCACGGCATCGAGCACGTCGTCACGACCGAGGCGCTCGCCTCGCAGTTGCCCGCGTCGTGCGGCAAGATCGTGCTGCCCGCCGAGGGTTCGGAGACGGCCGGCCTGCGGTCCGCCGGCGAGCGTGCCGACTGGCGGCCCGCGGGCGAGCGAGCGCAGAACGCGCCCGTCTACGTCGTGTTCACGTCCGGCTCGACGGGCACGCCGAAGGGCGTGCTGATCGGCGAGCGCAATCTCGGCAATCTGATCGACTGGTACGCGGCGTCCTTTAGCGCCGAGCAGCGGCGCTCGGTGCTCGCGTCGACGCAGATCACGTTCGACCTGTCGGTGTTCGAGCTGATCTGCACGCTCTGCACGGGCAGCAAGGTCGTGATCGTCGAGAACGTGCTGCAGTTGCTCGACGAAGGCGCGCCGTGCGACGTGAGCCTGATCAACACGGTGCCGTCGGCGGCGCGCGAGCTGGTGCGCCACCGCAAGTTCCCGGCGGCCGCGCGCGTCGTGAATCTGGCGGGCGAGGCGCTGTATCAGGATCTCGTCGACGACATCTACGAGGCCGCGCCGCAGCTCGAGCAGGTGTTCAATCTGTACGGCCCGTCCGAGGACACGACGTACTCGACGGGCCATGCGGTGCCGCGCGGCGGCGCGAGCCGCACGGTCAGCATCGGCCGCTCGCTGCCGGGCAAGCGCGCGCACATCCTGTCCGACGCGCTGACGCCCGTCGCGCCGGGCGAGGTCGGCGAAATCTGCCTGAGCGGCGAAGGCGTCGCGCTCGGCTATCTGAACGACGCGAAGCTGACGGCCGAGAAATTTCCGACGATCGGGCACGGCCCGCTCGCCGGCGAGCGCATCTACCGCACGGGCGACCTCGGCAGCATCGACGGCGACGGCCTGCTGCGCTATCTCGGGCGCGCGGACCGGCAGGTGAAGGTGCGCGGCGTGCGCATCGAGCCCGGCGAGGTCGAGGTCGCGCTGCGCAGCATCGACGGCATCGCGGATGCGGCGGTGGTGAAGATCGTCGATGCGGCGAACAACGATCAGCTCGTCGCGCTCGTGGTCGCGCAGCCGTCGTGCCCGGCCGAGCACGCGATCCTGGAGCGGCTGCAGACGCTGATCCCGGCGTTCATGGTGCCGTCGCGCGTGGAGCGTATCGACGCGATTCCGCTGAACGGCAACGGCAAGACCGATCGCACGAAGCTCGAGCAGATCGCCGGCGCGCTGTTCGGCGCGGCGCCGCCCGCCGACGACATTCAGGCGCGCGTCGCGGAGATCGTCGCCAAGCTGATGTCGCGAACCGACGTGGCGGCCGATGCCGATTTCTTCCGGATCGGCGGCAACTCGCTGCTGAGCGCGCAGCTCACGTTCATGCTGCAGAAGCAGTTCTCGGTGACGCTCAGCATTGCCGACGTGTTTCGCCATCGGACGATCGGCGCGCTCGCGGCGATCATTCGCGAACGAACCCAAAAGGTCGCGCAGACGGCGCCTGCGGCTGCCGGCCAACAGCCGGCGGCGGTGCAATCGACCTCCGGCGGCGCAGGCGCCGAGCAGCCGATGGTGTTCGCCACGCCCGCGCAACGCGGGATCTGGCTGCTCGAAAACAGCCCCGGCGGCCGGGCGGTGTCGAACGCGCCGCTCGTGTTCGAGTATGCGGGCACGCTCGAGCGCGCGCTGCTCGAGCGGTGCGTGACGCAACTGCTCGAGCGCCACGCGATCCTGCGCAGCAACTATGTGTGGGAGGACGGCAGTCTGCGGATCAAGTGCAACGCGCACGTGCCGTTTCGCGTCGAGACGGTCGATCTCGGTTCGCTGGCGCCCGACGCGCAGCAGGCGAAGGCGCGCGAGCTGGTCGCGCGGGAAGTCATGCGCCCGTTCGATCTGCGCCGCGATCCGATGCTGCGCGTGACCGACATCGCGTTCGGCGAGCGCGCGGGCCAACTGGTGTTCGTGTTCCATCACATCGCGGTCGACGATCGGGCGCTGAACATCGTGTTCTCCGAATTGCAGCGGCTCTATGCCGCGGGCGGCGACCCGGCGGCGATCGGCGCCGCGCCGGCCCGGCAGTTCGCCGATTACGCGGCGGCGTCGCGTTCGGCGAGCGCGCGGCTCGGCGAGCATCTCGATTACTGGCGGCACAAGCTGGCCGATTACCGCGGCGCGACGCCGTATCTGGTCGACCCGCAGGCGAAGCCCGCCGCGCGCTTCGCCGGACGGCTGCACTTGCATGGCGTGGCGCAGCACGTGAGCCGGCAGCTCGACGCGGCCGCCGCGCGCCGCGGGCTCACGCCGTTCGCGCTGTTCGCGGCCGCCGTGGCGTGCATCGTGCACCGGGCGTCCGGCAGCGACGACGTGACGATCGGCACGTTCTTCTCGAATCGCGATCATTTCCAGGACAACGATCTCGTCGGCTTCTTCGTCAACACGCTGCCGCTGCGCGTGCGGATCGACGCCGGCTGGGACGTCGATCAGCTCGCGCAGGCGATGTCGGCGACGCTCGCGCAAGCGCATTCGCACCGCGACGTGACGACCGAAGACGTGTTCGACGCGTTGCAGGTCAACAACGCGCTGCGCCGCGCGGCATTGCGCGTGATGGTCAACCTCGAGCCGGAGCAGGCGGAGGTGCTGACGATGGGCGCGCTGAGCGCGCGCCGGATGCTGCTCGACCGGCATGTCGCGAAGTACGACCTGTTGTTCTCGCTGCGCAAGGAGGACGGCGACTATCGCGTGCTCGTCGAATACAACACGGAGCTCTACGACGGCGACGTCATTGCGGGCGTCTGCGCCAATCTCGACCGCTCGCTCGCGGCGCTGACAGGCACGGCGAGCGAGCGGCTCGACGCGATCGCGCTGCCGAATCCGCTCGAGCGCGGCGCGCCGGGCGACGCCGCCGCCGGCCCGGCCGATGCCGATGCGCCAGCGGCCGCGGCGGCCGATATCGATCTGCGCGAGGTGGTGCGCGACATCTGGGCGAGCGAGGTCGGCCACCGGACGTTCGGCGACGACGACAACTTCTTCGACGTCGGCGGCAGCTCGCTCAAGATCATGACGGTCTACGAGAAGCTGTCGAACTTCCTGAAGCGCCACGGCATCGAGAAGGAAATCGACATCGTCGACCTGTTCGAGCACGTGAGCGTCGCGGCGCTGGCCGATTTCCTCGGAGCCTTGATCGAACATGACGCAATCGCACAGTGACACGGGCGCGCATGCGGCCGGCGCGCCGGAAGCCGGCCCGATGGACATCGCGATCGTCGGCCTGAGCGCGCGCGTGCCCGGCGCGGGCGACGCCGACGCGCTGTGGTCGCTGCTGATGTCGGGCGGCGACGGGCTCACGACGTTCGAGCCGCACGCGCTCACGGCCGAGCTCGCGCAACTGAACGATGTCGAGCGCGCGCGCTACGTTGCGCGGCGCGGCGTGCTCGACGGCATCGAAGCGTTCGACGCGGGCTTCTTCAACCTGTCGGCGGCGGAGGCGACGCTGCTCGATCCGCAGCATCGCGTGCTGATGGAACTGGTGTGGGAGGCGCTCGAGGACGCGGGCGCGGCCGATTGCGCGGGGTGCCGCGTCGGCGTGTTCACGACGTCGGGCCTGAGCCATTACCTGATCAAGCACCTGCTGCCCGATCCGTCGATCGGCGAGCGGCACGGGCAGTTGCAGTTGCTGATGCTCAACGACAAGGATTTTCTCGCGACCCGCATCGCGTACTTCCTGAACGTGCACGGGCCGGCCGTCAACGTGCAGACCGGATGCTCGAGCTCGCTCGTCGCGCTGCACTACGCGTGCCTGTCGCTGCTGCGGCGCGATTGCGAAATGGCCGTCGTCGGCGGCGTGTCGATCGCGCTGCCGCAGCAGTCGGGCTATGTGTTCTCGGAGAACATGATCGGCTCGCGCGACGGCTTTTGCCGCGCGTTCGACAGCGACGCGTCGGGCACGGTGCGCGGCAACGGCGCGTGTGCGGTCGTGCTCAAGCCGCTCGCCGACGCGCTCGCGAACCGCGATCCGGTATGGGCGGTGATCAAGGGCACGGCGCTCAACAACGACGGGCGCGACAAGGTCGGGTTCACCGCGCCGAGCCCGAAGTGGCAGGCCGACGTGATCGACGCCGTCTATCACCGAAGCGGCGTCGCGCCCGACGATGTCGATTTCGTCGAGGCGCACGGCACGGGCACGCCGCTCGGCGATCCGATCGAGGCGAGGGCGATCAATCAGGTGTTCGCGGGCGCGCGGCGGCCGCGCTATCTCGGCGCGCTGAAGACGCAGATCGGGCACCTCGACACGGCGGCCGGCCTCGCCGGGCTGATCAAGCTGTGCATGTCGCTGCGAAACGGCGTGATTCCGCCGACCGCGCACTTCCGTACGCTCAATCCGCGTATCTCGTTCGACGATTCGCGGTTCACGATCAACACCGAACCCGTCGCGTGGCCGAGGCGCGATGCGCCGCGCTACGCGGCGCTCAGCTCGTTCGGCATCGGCGGCACCAACGCGCACGTGGTCGTCGCGGACGGGCCGGCCGACGCGCGGCGAGCCGGGGCGCCGTGCGACGAATGGGCGTCAAGCGCGCAGCGCGGCCCGCATCTGATCGTCGTGTCCGCGAAGAGCGCCGCTTCGCTCGCCGCGCTCACGCGCGCCTACGCGGACGCGATCGCAGCGCTCGACGACGCGGCGCTCGCCGATTTCGCGTACTCGACGCGCGTCGGCCGCCGCGGCTTCGAGCATCGGCTGGCCGTTTGCGCCGACGATCGCGAAAGCGCGGTCGCGCGGCTGCGCGCGGCGCGTGCGCGCTTCAGCGCGAAGCCGATCGCCGGCGTGAGCGTCGCCGCGGCCGACGCGCACGCCGTCGCCGCGCATCTCGGCGTCACGCCGCCCGACGGCGCGTCGCGCGCGATCGACGCGATCGCCGTGCGGCTCGCCGAGTGGGGCATCGCGATCGACGCGGGCTCGGCGGTGCGGCTCGGCGCCGCCGACGGCCGGCTGCACGTCGCCGCGCCCGGCGCGCCGTCCGAGACGATCGACGCCGCGACGCCCGGCGCGATCGACTACTATCTGCAGGCGGCGCTGTGGTGCGCGGGCGTGGCGGTCGATTTCGGCCGCGAAGCCGCGCGTGAAGCTGCCGGCGCGGTTGCCGGTGAAATCGTCGGAGACGCCCGGGAAAAGGCCCGCGCGCCCGCGCGCAGAAGAATCCGGATTCCGACCTACCGGTTCGACCGGCGGCGGCACTGGATCGACGCGCCGGGCGAGCGGCGCGGCGACGGCCGCGACAGCGGGCCCGGCGCCGCCGCCGCACCGGAGACGGCCGCGTCCGAGGCGCGGCCGCGCAAGCCGCCCGCCGAGCAGCCGACGAGCCTCGTCGCGCTCGAGGCGGTGCTGCTGTCGCACTGGCGCAACCTGTTGGGACTGCCGACGCTGCGCAGCACCGACAACGTCTTCGAGCAAGGCGCGGATTCGCTGACGGTCGCGCAGTTCGTCGCGCAACTGAGCGCGGAGCGTGCGCTGCCCGTGCACGTCGTCGATTGCTACAGCGAGCCGAGCGTGGGCGGCCAGGCGCGCCTCGTCGGCGCGCGCATCGGGCTGGGCGGCCGCGCCGCGGCAGCCGCGCAAGCGAGCGCGCCGGCGCCCGAAGTCGAGAGATTTGACAACCTTTAAAGCGAGATTGCA